>PUOC01000156.1 GCA_003551965.1 Clostridiales bacterium
CGGCTTCCTGGCTTCCACGGGAGCGGCCTTCCTGCTGCTTTCACCTCCTATCGGCGCTGGATATCCACCATGCCTCCGCCCACACTGCGCCTTTTACAGGTCGGGCACTGGCTGGCTTCCTCCATGGGTATGCCCAAAACTTCCGAAAGATGTATGCGTTCTTCACTGGTATTGCATGGTTCGCCGCACCCGGAACATGGCAGAAGCCTAAAGGTCTGTCTGCGCACCTGACGTTCCCAACCGTGTTCGTGAAAATATATCGTTCCCACCGGACAGGCATGGGCACAGGCACCGCACCCTATGCAGTCCTCCGTGGGCCTGTCAAAGGGCGTTGTCACTTTCTTGTCTACCCCGCGATAACCCATGCTGATGGCATCGGCGCCTAACTCACCGCAGACGCGTACGCACGTGCTGCACAGAATGCAGCGGCGGCTTTGGCCATAGGTGTTCAGGCGTTGTTTGTTTACACCGACTTTCTCGGCCAATGCAAGCAGTGCCGGAGATCGCGGATCCCTCGCCCAGAGCATTTCTACGATCAGCCGCCGCAGTCTGCGAACTCTTTCAGTGTCTGTCCAGACCTCAAGATCCTCCTCCGCAGGGAACAGGCAGGCACATACCACATCGGTTGCTCCGGCCTCCCAACCGCTGCGGCGGATTTCGACACTGCAAAGGCGGCAGTTCCCCGTGGCCTCTAGGCCAGGATGGAAACAGAGCGTTGGCACATCGATGCCACTTTGTTCACAGACGAGCAGCAGCGTTTGTCCCTGCTGCGCCTGAACGAGTTCATCATTGACATATAGATTCATCACTGCACGCACCCCTCTCGAGAAATCGCTGCGAAGGGACAGGCAGCGGAGCAAGCGCCGCAGCGGGTGCAGGCCTCTCGGTCAATCGTATACACGCCTTGGGAAACTGCAATACATTGTGCAGGGCAAACCTCGAGGCAGCGGCCGCAGGCCCGGCACTTCTCAACGTCAATGACGTACGCCGTCAGGGCACGGCACACACCGGCCGGACAGCACTTCTCCCGTATATGGGCCGTATACTCTCCCCTAAAATGACGCAGCGTACTCAATACCGGGTTGGAAGCAGATTGCCCCAGTCCGCAGAGGGAGCCTTCCTGCATGGCCACCGCCAACTCTTCAACGGCCGCAAGGTCCGATTCCTGGCCCTCTCCGCTGACAATACGGTCGAAGATGGCTGTCAGCTGAAACAATCCTTCTCGGCAGGGAACGCATTGGCCGCACGACTCGTCCCGTAGAAACGCTAGAAAATAGCGGGCCACATCCACCATACAGGTGGTCTCATCCATCACGATCAGTCCGCCGGAACCCATCATGGAACCCGCCTCTTCCAGGGCATCAAAATCCACCGGCAGGTCCAGATACTCCGCAGAAAGGCACCCTCCAGAAGGGCCGCCCGTCTGTACGGCCTTGAACGTCCGTCCGTCCTCTATGCCTCCGCCGACATCATAAATGATCTCCCGCAGGGACATGCCCATCGGCACCTCAATCAGTCCGATATGCACCGCACGCCCCACCAGCGAGAATGTTTTTGTGCCGCGGCTGGCCTCGCTGCCGATGGCCGCAAACCACGCCGGACCTTTGTTGATAATTTCGGGAACTACACAAAAGGTTTCCACATTGTTCAGCGCCGTGGGCTGCTGGTTGTAACCCCGCACTGCGGGAACCACGTAGCTGCCGCGCGGTTCGCCCAAACGTCCTTCCAGAGAGTTTATCAAGGCTGTCGCCTCCCCGCAGACAAAGGCGCCTCCGCCCCGGCGTACGGAAAGGTTAAAGCAAAAACCGGGGATCCCCAAAATGTCGTCGCCGAGCAGACCCAAGGATTCGGCCTGCCCGATGGCACCCTTGAGGCGTTCCACAGCCAGGGGATATTCCTCGCGCACATAGATAAAACCCTCGGATGCCCCTACGGCGTAGGCCCCGATGATCATCCCTTCAAGCAGACTGTGGGGGTCTCCTTCCATGATGGTACGATCCATAAAAGCACCGGGATCTCCTTCATCTCCGTTGGCAATCACATAGCGATTTTCGCCTGGTGCTTGGGCGCACACCTCCCATTTGCGGCCGGTAGGAAACCCTGCACCGCCGCGTCCCCGCAGCTGGGAATCCTTTACCCAGCCGATCACGTCCTCCGGTGAAAGGTCCTCTAGGGCTTTGGCAGCAGCGCGATAACCTCCTAAGGCGACGTAGTCGTTGATGTCCTCGGGGTCAACGGCGCCGACGTTTCGAAGGGCGATCTTCTGCTGGCGTTGGTAGAACGGAATATCTGCATAACGGGCAATGCGCCGGCCTGTGCCGCTGCTGTAGAGAAAGTCCTCCACCACGCGGCCGCCGCGCAGGGTTTCATGGTATATTCTGGGTGCCATCTCCGGGTTTACGTGGGTGTAAAAGGTGCCCTGCGGTTCGATAATCACAAGCGGCCCTTGGTCGCAGAGACCGTGGCACCCTACCATATGGGCCGCATGCTCCACCACCGTGCCGGTACCGCCCACCCGGCCTGAAGCGTCCAGCAGTGCTTCATACACAGCTTGACTTCCCCGTGCCAAGCAGCCGGGTCCGCCGCAGACCAAAACCCGCTGTTCATTCCTCTTCTCCATCTGCTGCTTTGAATATCGCCAAAAATCCTTCAGGTGCAGCCGTGTCACCGGGATTCCTCCTCGCTGCCATCATTGTCAAGCAGTGTCCGTACCCGATCCCGGGTCGCTTGCCCTTCGTAGGAATCGCCGATGATAACCACGGGCGCCATGGAGCATGCACCCACGCAGTTGACCTCATGCAGCGAATAGCGCCCATCTGCTGTCGTTTCTCCGGCCGCCACGTCTAAGACAGCCTCTATTTCTTCCTTCACTTGGGATGCACCTTTGAGGTGGCAGGCTGTCCCCATGCACACCCGTATGTTCTTTTCACCCTGCGGCTCGAAGGACAGCGCCTTGTAGAATGAAACCAAGCTGAACACACGGCTCTTCTTGACCTTCATTCTTTCTGCGATGATGTCCAACGCCGGCTCCGGTACATGACGATACCGGCTCTGGATGTCATGGAGTGCCTCAAGGATGTATTCCGGATTCTCACCATATTTATCTACTATAGAGCGCAATTCTGTCAGTTCTTTCAACAGCGCACCACCTCTCCCACTATCTATGGTTCCTGCCCGTTCCCCGTCGTTACGGCAAGGAGCTCCCAACGCAGACCGTCATCCGGTGGTACTTCTCTATATAGTATTATACTTTTGCTCACATAGTCCTCCTGCTCACCGGGAAGCGCAGAAAAACAAAGGCAGCGGCCGACTGGATTCTACCCCCAACGGGATGGCAGGCCAGAACCACGTGCCGCCCCGCGACAAAGCGCAGAGACCGGCATCGGCCTCTGCGCCGGAGTATGGGTTGTCCGCCATGGATGCATCCAACCTCACTGCCATAGACAGCGTTCCCCGTCAAAGCAGCTTCGCTGCAGAACCGATTATCCTTTCAGCAAATCCCTGATCTGCACTGGCTGTCCTTGGGCCATGGACCGATTGGCGGCAATGCCGGTTAAGATCGATGCCGCACCGGCCCGGTGCCCTGCAGCGCGCGCAAACGGATCGGGGCCCGGCGTTCCAAACAGATCCTCCAACAGTACTGGATCTCCGCCTCCGTGGCCCCCTTCTTCCACGGGCACATCTACTTCATACGGCTCGCCGAACATGGGGAAAACAGCAATGCTCTTGTTTTTCAGGGCACCTTCCATATTCTTGTCTCCGCCGGAGTTGACATAGGTGCTCTCCACCACCGACAACTGCATCCGTCCGCGGCTTCCATTGAGCGCAACGCGAAAGCCCTCCCAGGGCATGTACGCATTGAGGGAATACGTCATGAACGCCTGGTTCTTGTAGCGGACCATGACCGCCATGGCATCTTCGATGCTGATACCGTCACCGAACACGCTTTGATCGCGAAAATAGCCGTCGTCCACTTCTGCTTCCAGGTACATTTCCCGGAGCTGCGGGTTATCTTCGAGCTTCAGGGCAAAGGGATCATCCTGCGCGTGGGCACTGCCGTGGGCACGGGCGTAAAATTTCGTTTCACCCCGTTCTTCTGCGTTGGCTCGTCCATAGAACATGAGATCGCCCATGGCAAACACCGTCTCCGGTTCCGTATTCAACCAGAAATTGACTAAGTCAAAGTGGTGGGTTGATTTATGGACCAAGAGTCCGCCGCTGTTGCGCTTGTCCCGGTGCCAGCGCCGAAAGTAATCGGCACCGTGGCTGGTGTCCAAAAGCCATTCAAAATGAACCGAGAACACCTGCCCAATGGTATCGTTGGCCACCAGCTCCCGTACCTTCGTACTGTGGGGAGCATAGCGATAGTTAAAGGTCACTCGCAGTTCGCGTCCCGTCCGGTCGATGGCATCAAGTATCGCCCGGCATTTGCCGGCGTCGACCGTCATCGGCTTTTCCGTAATCACGTCACAGCCCCGCTCCATGGCCCGGATAATATAGCGGTGGTGGGTGCGGTCGATGGAGGTCACGATGACCACGTCCGGATTCTGCTCTTCGATCATAGTATCAAATTGATCCGCTGTATACGTCGGCACCGGCTCCGCTGCATATTGCTGGCAAATTATCCGATTGGCATAGTCCATGCGGGTTTGATTCACGTCACAAAATCCCACGAGTTCCGACCGGTCACTGTATGCGCCGGCTATGGCTTCATAGAAAAAGCGGGCTCTTCCGCCTATCCCGACCTGCGCATATTTGGTGCGTTTACCCATATGGCCCACAGCTCCTCTCATGCAGACATTGGCGTACGGGCCCCTAAGAGGACCGCTGCCTGTTGTTTTTTTCAACGTGCAACTTATGCAATCCTGCTCCTGGGTTCAGATGTCCGGGGCAAAACTGTCAAAACTTCGTCAGCGCCACAGAAAATACGCCAGGTGGGAAGGGGTCTGCGTTCGTCCATGGAAATACGTGCAGTAAGGAGTCTGGCCACCCGCTCCTTAAGTTGACGTCGCGGTATCGAGATGGCCTGAAACTGCGTCCATAGGACTTGGACAGCCTTTCCAAAAAGGAGACTGGCAGCATGAAACGAACATTGCTGGACGATCAATGGAGTTTTTGGTTGAACCCGTCATCGAGACCGGACCCCAAGGAAGAAGAACCCATGGTTGTTGATCTTCCCCATGATTTCAGCATCATCCAAGAAAGAGAGCCACAGTGCGCCGGAGGAGCGTCCAATGGATTCTTCCCCGGGGGAACTGGGCTCTATGAAAAGAAGCTCTTTGCACCGAAGGACTGGGAGAACCAATCAGTCATACTGGAGTTTGAAGGCGTGTACATGAATGCAGCCGTTCGAGTGAACGGCCACCTGGTTGCCCAGCATCCCTACGGATATACCAGCTTCCACTGTGACATCGGCCCATACATCCGCTGCGGCGAGGAAAACCGCATCACTGTCTTCGTCAACAACAGCGCCCAGCCCAATACGCGTTGGTACAGCGGTTCCGGCATATACCGCCATGTATGGCTTTTAACCGGCAGTAGTGTCCATATTGCGCCATGGGGTGTGTTTGCCAGCACGCCCAAGGCAGGCCCGGATCTGTCCACCGTTCACGTGGAGACGACAGCTGCGAATACCGGTTCAGATGCCAGCGATGTTTCCGTGCGCTCTACGTTACAGGACCAGAATGGAGTGGAGGCAGGACGCTCTGAAACTGCCCTCCGCATCGAACCCGATGACTGTTCCACATCTGTTCAGGATATCCATGTGCGAAATCCCCGGCTGTGGTCGCCGGATGATCCCTATCTCTACAAACTGCACAGCGAAATCGTCCGCGACGGTGCTGTCATTGACAGCACAGAAACCATGGTCGGCCTACGCGAAATAGCCTTCGATGCCGAAAACGGCTTTCGGTTAAACGGTACCGAAATTAAAATGAAGGGTGGCTGCGTCCATCACGACTGCGGCCTCTTGGGTTCGGCCGCACACGATCGCGCCGAAGAACGGAAGGTCCAGCTTCTTCGCTCCAATGGATTCAATGCTGTGCGCTGCGCACACAATCCGCCGTCGCCGGCGTTTTTGGATGCCTGTGACCGGCTGGGGATGTTGGTCATCGATGAAGCATTCGACTGCTGGCGGGAAGGGAAGAAGCCCAACGATTACAACCTGTATTTCCAGATGTGGTGGCAGGAAGACATGCGGTCCATGGTCCTGCGCGACCGAAACCATCCCAGTATCATCATGTGGTCCACCGGCAACGAAATCATTGAACGGGACGGACGCTCCCAGGGCTGCTGCTACGCAAACGAGCTGGCAGACTATGTGCGCAGCCTCGACGACACACGCCCTATTACCAATGCTCTCTGCGGTTTGTGGGACGATCCGCCCACCCTGGATAAAACAGACCCCGGTACAGACGCCTGGGCCCAAGTGACAGCCGGGTTTACCGAACCCTTGGATGTTGTAGGTTATAACTATCTACTGCACCGCTATGAAAAGGACGGCCAGCTCTTTCCCGGCCGCGTGCTCTACGGGGCCGAGACGTTTCCCAAAGATGCCTACGATTACTGGGAGGAGGTCACCAAGCATTCCTATGTCGTCGGCGACTTCGTCTGGACGGCACTGGACTATCTGGGAGAAGCCGGCATCGGACATGTTTGGCATCATGGCGAGGTTGGCTTCCTAGGCGATTACCCTTGGCATCAAGCCTTCTGCGGCGACTTGGACATCTGCGGCTTCAAGCGTCCGCAGTCGTACTTCCGAGACTGCGTTTGGGGTCACGCAGAAGCCCCGTACATTGCAGTGTATAAACCGCAGTTCTACCAACTGGAATCTAGGATCTCCGAATGGGGCTGGCCCGATGTAACGTCGTCGTGGAGCTGGCCTGGTATGGAAGGCATGCCTACCGCGGTGGAAGTGTACTCGCGGGATGAAGAGGTGGAGCTGTTCTTAAACGCCAAATCACTGGGTCGTCAGCCGGCCGGACATGCCCACCGCTACACAGCAGTGTTTGAACTCGAATATGAGCCCGGCGAACTGATGGCCGTAGGAATGAACAGCGGCGAGGAGTCTTCCCGGACCATTCTGCGAACCGCCGGCCGACCTACCGCCATTGAACTGACACCAGACCGCAGCTTCTTAAATGGCCAAGGCGATGACCTGTGCTTTGTCACCCTGGAGCTGCTGGACCAAAATGGCAATCCGGCACATCATGCCGCGGACAGACTTTTCATCACCACCAGCGGACCCGGAGAATTAATTGCGGTGGGAAATGGCTGCCCAACCAGTGAAGAAATGTATATCGGAAACCAGCGCCGGGTGTATGAAGGGCGGGCCATGGCTGTGGTGCGTGCCAATCAAGGACCGGGCCAAATCGTACTCTGCGCCTCGGCAGAGGGTATTCCGGCCGCTAATGTGACAATTACCGTCTCCTAGCGCAAATGGCTCAAACCTGTGCCGGCAGCCGTCCCATCGAAGCCGGCCTGGCCCTCAGAAGAAAAGCATCGGCCCAAGCGGACCCCTTGCGGGCCAATGCTTGCGCCGATGCTGGTTTATTATGGGAGCAGCGTAATGATGCCGCCGGCCACTCGTGCACCGCCAATGTGTTCAGGAACAAAATGGTCTTCCTCTGCATGTATAACTAGGGCAAGTCCGGCCACCGAATGGTCCCCGCTAGACAGAGTGATGTTGTCCTTGGTCATGACCATGACGCCGACGCCATGTTCATCCACTTCCAAGTTGAGCAGGTCTCCGGCATGGCTGTGAGGATCATCGGGATGCCCGTGTTCCCCGCCATCGGGATTGAAGTGGCCACCGGACGCAGCAGGCGTGCTTAGATCGCCGATCTCGTGGATATGGATTCCCTGCCGGGCATTCTGGAGTCCCTCAGCCCGCACGGTGATGTGAACGACGCCATCGGCTTCCACGAAAAACGCGGTCCCCGTAGGCCCTCCTTCTTCCCAGGGAACCAACTCTGCCATGGCAAATACCGGTTCACCGCCGCCGTGGCTGTGTCCAAACACCGTTCCAGTCAGTCCCACCAACAGCAAC
>PUOC01000201.1 GCA_003551965.1 Clostridiales bacterium
AACAGCTGTATTGAAGATGAAGGAAACCAGTGCCGAGGATGGCCGAAGGTGATCGCTGAACCGAAAGGCAGCCGCAAACCGAAAGAACAGAAACGGAGAACGAATAAGGCAGCACCCAAACCGATGGAAAAATAGTGCTGCAGTGAAGCGGCAACGTCCGGGATCAGACGGTCTGCTTTCCCTTGTACCCGGCTGCTTCAGCTGCTGCGATGGATTCATGTCCCATCGGCTGCCGAGGCCAGCCACTGCTGTACTTCAGCCACAGCCTCTTCTGCACCTAGTTTGCGGCTCATGGGAATCGTCGCCGCGTGCCGGCTCTGCACATGGGCACCCTTGTCTGTCAATATTTTCGCAAAACGCTGCAGAGCCCCTTTGGTACGGGTATCGGCCAATGTCATGAATATATGCACTGTCCTGCCTTCCCAACGCCTGCCATCGATGAAGGACCGCACAGCCGGGGCGGGTTTTGTGGCCCAGACTGGACTTCCCAGCCAAACAGGATCACAGCTGTCCCAATCCAGATCCGGGGTCACGATAGGAGTGCGGATGCCAAAGAATGCCTGGAAGCCGCCGGTCACAAATCCCCACCCTCGACGCCGCTCCTTCTGTTCCTCGATGCAGGCCAGGGGAGCATCCAGCTCTGCGGCCAGTGCCTTGGCTATGCGCTCAGTGTTTCCCGTCCAGGAATAGTAAACAACCAAAGGTTTCATACCCGCACCTCCGAGGCATTGGATTCGTTTATCTGATTCTCTGTGTAAGGGTTGAAGTCCTTTTGCTGAAGGCCAAGGAAAAAAGCCAGGCAGCGCCTGGCTTTCCATGCTTGTGTTGTGTGTTCTTCTACGGGGCTTCCTGTCCCAACCACTCCCACCACTGGGGCAGATCGTCTTCGCAGACAGTCAGAATGCGATCGTCGCCTTGGCTGATTGTAAGCTCGAGCCCGTCTTCCGTGGGCTGCCATCCTACCAGCATGGCACCGTGCCGGCCTTCGACAACGGCAACCGGTACGTAAGCCAGTTGTTCAGTTTCCGGAGGAGCCTTTATTGCGGAATAAACAGTGACCAACAGGCTGTCATACTCGTCACCATGGAAATGAATCCGCTGGGATGTGCTGTCGAGTTCCTTTTCGGTAAGAATATATTCCAACCGTGGTGACGGCCGTTTGTGGAGAGAGTATTTGGTATTCAGCGTCAACAGTTCGCTCTGTTTCGTCCACCCTGCCCGCATCGCTGTCCCTCCTATCTTATCTATCCTCTTAGTAAGCCTTTACCTTTTAAATTGTAACTCAATCTTACTCAATAACATCCCTTCTGTCAAATAGATTCGCCGGCAGCGACGAATCCCCGGCTGTCACTAGCTTCGAAAGGTGCGCCAGTGCCAGCTTTTTTTGGTGCTTTTCAGGTATTTCGCCTTGTGATATCCGGGTGTCGGTCCATGAGCCGCTGTGCATCCGGCCACAGGGCACCAAGGCCGAGTGCGGCTTTTCCATGGCTGTCACGCAGATCCTGCAGCGAATCAATACCGCAATCCTGCAGCAGTGCCCAGAGGAATGCCTCGGCTTGCGCTGCTTCCCTGGCCGTGCCGTTTTGCTGCAGCACTTGATAGGTGCGCACGGTGCTCACATAGAGCCAGAAGACCATTTCTCGGTGCAATCCCTGCCGGCAGCAGCGCAGGCCATCCTCCACAGCTGTACGCCGGCCTGCTTCTGTCATATCAGCACGGAAGGCGAAGGAATCGTCGACCAATGCCGAGGCTCGCTCCATGAAAGGATTAAGCTGCAGAAAGCGATCGCTAGTTTGACTTCGTGTCCAGCGTCGGCAGTGCAGGAGATCCAACAATTGTTCGTGGGTGGCCGCCATGCCGAAACGCTGCAGCAGTGCCTTTGTCCTCAAGCATCGGGTGCGTACTGTCGGATTCTCCAGACCGGCCACTAGAATCAGGTGTGCCGCAGCGCCCGCGGTGAAAGCCCAGGCATTGACGGCGGCCGCAAAGCCCGCATGGGGGTCGAAGGCGAAGGCCGTGCGAGCCTTTTCCAGGACCCTGCGGCAACGGGCTTCTACCCAGACGCGTTCGTAGTAGTGCCTGGAAACGAAGGCAGTTATTTCTGCAAGCCAACCGGTCTCATCGGCGATGATGCGATTGCACCGGAAGCTGCCTGCCAAATAATGGGTCCGCAGTATCTCCTCCGGAGATTTCAAATCGTCCAGCGCCATAAAGGAAGCCTCCAAAATGATGCCGTCTATCAGTAATTTGCGGCGTTCCTGGATGCAGCGGCGGTCTTTGACCACCACCATAATGTCCAAGTCTGAGGTCTCAGGAAACGGATCCTCGGGTTCCATCCAGTTGATGGAACCGTGGAAGAAGGCTCCGCAGAAGCCAGGCAGTCGGCGGCCCTCTTCCTCCACCCATCGGCGGCCTATCTCCTCGCACTGGGCAGCATTCAAGGCAAAGACTCCTCTCTGCAAAATCTTTCCAACGGGGGCCTTGCTTTTGCCAGGCGGAACGGATCAGCGGGCAAAGGCCCGAAAGGGGTTGATGCGCGTGAGTTGTTCCACATACGCGTCCAACCCGTCTTGCCGCAGTTTCGGCAGGAAGGAGCGGCCAAGGTAGGAATACGAACGAAAATGATGTCCATTAGGATCCGCCGGATCGTACCAGCCGCGATCTTGACTGATCAACAGCTGTCCGGCCCATCCAGCATCAATGAAGTGCCGCAGGAGCCGGATATATTCTGAATCATCGGGGGCTGTACCGATGGCGTCGAACTCCAGCCATGCTCCCCGTTGGGCTGCGCGGTGATGGTACGACGTGTCCGTTTCATTTTGGGCATGGATCCACAAGAAGCGACTGGGGCTGCCGCCCGCGTCTTCCAAGATGTCTAACTGGTCTTGCACCACAGTTCCTTTGATTGTATGGGATCCGATCAGAGCCCCCGTGGCCGCGGAAGCCTGGGCCGCCGCCCGCAGGATCTTCGCCTCTGTATCGGTGATCCCGTCATCCCCGGCACTGAGTTTGATCCACCCCGCCCTGACAGTGGTATTTTCCATCTTGTCCTGCAGCTCTGCGATCATCCAGTCACGGAGCTCATCCTCGGAGGCTTGCTGGGCCCACGGCGGAACCCAAGGTTCGCGGTAAATACCAGTGGCTGCTGTGAAGGCAAAACCGCTGCGCTGCGATACTGACGCAAGGATATCCGGACGGCGGCCTACTCCCACCGGGGTGCATTCGACTAAAACATTGAACCCCTGATCCTTCAACTCTTCCAAAGCCGGCGCTACCCTTGCCAATACGTCGTCGGGGTGTCCTTGGCCAAAGCCGGCCGGCCAGCCCTGGCGGGTGTCCGTAAAAATGTGTTCGTGGGGCAGGATTCTCTGTACTTGATCCAGGGACAGCGATCCCAAAGTGGTGATCAGTCTAGTCACGGCAGCCGCCTCCATTCTGGGCTGAATTGCACCATGCATTTGCATAGGGTATACTTCGTCGAACTCCGCAAGTTGACCTTCGCATCCTAGGGCCGATACGGTTCTCAACGATCCTGCCGGTACGCACCCTGGCGCAGGATTTTGAGATAGGCCAGGCCGTCTTCGAGGATCGCATCCAGATCCGGGTCACAGTCGGGCGCAGCGCAGTGCAGCCAACGCCTGTCCAGGCCTTCAAACAGCAGCCGCACCATCTCTACGGTTTTGGTGGGATTGACCGCCGGATTCCACGGCCGCCAGTCGATGTCTGCTGTGAGCTCCGTCTGCATGCGGCTCCAGTGTTCCATGGCCCGGTTCAGTTCTGCTGCTACCGTGGGTGGAAGCTCGGCTGAAGTCTGGAGAAGCCGGTACTCCGTCTCTCTCCGCCCCAGCCAGTCGCGCTTGAGTTTGAGGAATTTTTCCATACGGGCAAAAAAGTCCTGGGGCTGGCCTTGGACAAACCTGTCTAGTTCCCCTTCGAAGCTGTCGAGGACACATTGTATACACTCCAGGTATAGGTTTTCTTTGCAGCCGAAGTAATGGAAGAGCAGGCCTTTGGATGTGCCTGAACCGGCAGCGATATGATTCGTGCTGGCTTTGGCATATCCTTGGGAGGCAAATTCTTCCATGGCTGCCTGCAGCAGCTTTTGTTTCCGAGTGCTATTCACCGCTGTCCACCTCGGTCAGCCACTGATCCAATACAGCTTGGAAGGTTTCGGGTTCATCCCAATTGGCCACATGGCCGGCGCAGGCAATGTCAATGCGGGTAATATTGGAGTTGTGCTGCAGTTGCGGCCAATACTGTGCGAGATGGGGATTGACAGCGTTGTCGTATTTGCCGGCAACGATGGCCAGCGGTACGTCGGCCTTTTCAAGAACATCCAGGTAATCGTAGCGCCCGATGACCGTGCGCAACTGATAGAGGCTCGGCTGCCAGTGGCGGGCGGCATCTTCAAACGCACCTTCCAACTGCCGGCGAACCGTTGGTTTTCGAGATGTGCTCCGGGCGGCAAATTTGGCGTAGGCCTTAGGATAATGGGAAGCGAAGAGCCCATCCACGAGCCAGGCGCCGGCTTTGACCGCTGGTTGGGGCAGGTCCAATTTCGGCGCGCTGCCGAAAGTCAGTACACTGGCCACCGCCTGCGGCTCTTGTCTGAGTATTTCCCACGCCACCAATCCTCCCAACGAGCAACCAACTAAATGCACCGCACCCCACGACTGGCCATGGACCCATTTCATAACCCATGCAGCCAGCGACTCCAAGGAGAGTGGTTCGTTCGGACGGGACGTACCGCCCTGGCCCGGCAGGGATAATGCCGCTGCCGGGCGCGAGCCTTGCAGCTCCTGCAGTTCGCGATTCCACTGTTGCCGATCCAGTCCGAGTCCATGGAGAAACAGCACGGGATTGCGAAAGGCTGCCTTTGTCACTTGAACATCCCAAAAAAGTGCCTCTGTCGTCTGCCCCACTTCCATCACCCCGCTGCGGTTTGACCGTTTGGTCAGTATCAGTATCACTATACACCATATTGACCACATGGTCAATATGGTGGACAAAAAAGGCACCTAGAGCGGTGCCTTTTTGATTTGTTTGTCCCAGATCCATTATTGGTTCTGGCCCGAGCATGAAATGCATGCCAAGGCATTTCCCCGAGGTATGAGATCGGCTTTGTTCGTTAGGACAGGGCTTTGGTCTGATTGGGTGCTGCCCCTCTCTATGACGTGGCTTGCACCCGCTCTTCTTGGGTCATTTTAGCGAGTTCTTCCACCCGCTTCTGGTTTAGTCCGAGAGCTTCGGCCACCCGTCGGCCGTAGTCTGGATCGGCCTTGAAGAACAACGCCGTCTGTCGGTATTGCAGACGTTCCTGGGCCCCGCCAAGGTGCCCGGCAATGTTGGCAATCAGGTTCGCACGGTCGGTGTCGTTCATGGCCCGCCGGTACAGCTCGCCCGGCTGTTCGAAATCCTTGTCGGACAGTTTGTATTCGTGGCGGGCCGCCATTCCTGAGACATCGATCGGAGGTATTGCGGTGCTTTGATCTGGTTCCGGCCCGCCCATGCTGTTGGGATAGTAATTCGGTTCCGATCCGCCGTTGCCGTCAATGGCCATGAAGCTGTCCCTTTGGTAGTTGCGCTTCTTGGCCGCTTTCGGTGCATTGACCGGGATCTGGTCGAAGTTCGGGCCCAACCGGTGACGGTGTGTATCTGGATAGGAGAAAAACCGGCCCTGCAAAAGCTTGTCCGGCGACGGGCCTATGCCCGGTACGAAGTTACCCGGGGCAAATGCGGCTTGCTCCACATCGGCGAAATAGTTTTCTGGATTGCGGTTCAAGGTCATGCGGCCCACGGGGATCCGAGGATAGTCGCCGTGAAACCATACTTTGGTAATATCGAAGATGTCATAGGGATACCGTTCGGCTTCTTCCGGGGTCATGATCTGCAGCTCCAAGGTCCAGGAAGGATAATCGCCCTTCTCGATGGCTTGGTAAAGATCGCGGGTTGCATGATCCGGATCGTCGCCGGTCATTTTCTCGGCTTCGGGCCCCGTGAGGTTTTTGATGCCCTGTTCACTGCGCCAGTGGAACTTCACCCAGACGTACTCGCCGTTTTTATCATACATCATAAACGTATGGGAACCGTAGCCATGCATGTGGCGGTAAGTAGCCGGGGTGCCGCGGTCCGAGAACAGAATCGTCGTCTGGTGCAGCGACTCTGGTGTCAGGGACAGGAAATCCCAGAACATATCGGGATCCTTGAGATTCGTTTTCGGGTTGCGCTTTTGGGTGTGGATGAAATCTGGAAATTTGATGGCATCGCGAATAAAGAAAATCGGGGTGTTGTTCCCCACCAAGTCATAGTTACCCTCTTCGGTATAAAACTTCACCGCGAATCCTCTAGGGTCCCGCGCAGCATCTGCGGATCCCCTTTCGCCTCCCACTGTAGAAAACCGCGCAAACACTTCGGTTTTCTTACCCACTTCGGACAAGAAATCGGCGCAGGTGTATTGGGATATGTCGTGGGTGACCTCAAAAACGCCGAATGCCCCTGCTCCCTTGGCGTGAACCACCCGCTCCGGGATGCGCTCGCGATCGAAGTGTGCCAGTTTTTCCATGAGGTGGGTATCCTGCATCAGCGTTGGGCCGGGAATCCCGGTTGATACCGAATTCTGATCATCATCGACGGGAGCACCACTGTTGAACGTGAAGCGCTTGTCTCTTTTCATGAATGTCCCTCCCTAGGATTTGCCAACGACGGCAGGTGCAGCCGCGTAGTACTTAATTCGAACATACCAGATCATTCCATCGGCGTCAATGCGGCCGCGATGATCATGAGGATTCGTAGCTGGGAATCGGAATGCGCTTTTCGCCTCCCGGTGTGAGGCGCTTGAGGTAGTCTTCCAGGTAAGGAACTTCTTCCCTGGCCCAGTATAGTGCCTCTTTGTCAATGATGCGAATTAACAGTTCTTCCTTGCGGTCGGAGGCTTCGGCTAGAATGTCACCTAAAGGGCTGACCAGTTTGCTTTTGCCGCAGGCATTGTTGCCTACGGCATTGACCCCCAGCACGTAGATGGTGTTGTCCAAAGACCGCGCCGGAAGCTGTATGTCCCAGCGGTGGGACGCAGAAAGGCTCCAGACCGAGGGGCAGACAATCATCTCGGCTCCGTTGAGGGCCAGCAGACGACTGGTTTCGGGAAATTCCATTTCATAGCAGATCAGGACACCGATTTTTCCTACTTTGATGTCGAAAATGGGGTATTCCAACGAGCCGCGGGAAAAAATCTGCTGTTCTCGGCCCCACAGCAGACTTTTGCGCACATTGCCCATGAATTGGCCGTCGCTGTCAATGACGGCTACGGCAATATAGAGCTGTCCATCTTCGCCCCTTTCCACATAGGGGCAGACAATGGCTGCATTGGCCCTTGCCGCTTCTTCCTGCATGGTCTGGACGGTCATCCCGTCCTGGGGCTCGGCCCAATGCTCAAAGGCTTCCTTTGATAGATAATACCCGGTGGTCCACAGCTCTGGAAAAACAATCAAATCAACGCCTTCTTCGGCGGCTTGACGGACAAAATGACGGCCGCGGCGGAGGTTGGCTTCGACCTGGTTCATGATTGGTGTGATTTGAACAGCACATACCTGCAGCATGGAATCACCCTCCCCTTCCCAAACGATCAATTACAGATGGCATAGCGAAATTCCTGCCGGGCTTTGGGGCTGCCTGTAATCCACAGCAATCAAAGCAGAATTGACCGTAATTGTCCCTATTGCAAAGCTGGTTATTGCCCAGGGTTAGTATGACCTCCAGTGGGTTTCTCAGCCATAGTAACGGAAATTGCGCCATGGAAGGGATTGTGATATCCTTACCCACATCAATGACAATAGGAGTGACTAATTTCGTGAGTGAGTTAAGTAGTGATGATGTCAAACGATTGGTGGACCGGGACAATGTACGTTTTATCAACCTTCAGTTTACGGATGTATTCGGCAAATCGAAGAATGTAGCCATTACACCCCACCAGCTGGATGAAGCCCTGAACAACCAAATTATGTTCGATGGTTCA
>PUOC01000138.1 GCA_003551965.1 Clostridiales bacterium
CCAGAGGAGGTTTGTCAAACATGAGACTGATCATCTGTTTGCTTCTGTTGGCATTCCTTGTGTTCACTGTGACAGCCTGTACTGGCGGAGGCCCAAAAACAATCCGGTATACCCTGACCATGGAGGTGGAGGGGAGCGGTACCGTAAAGCCTGAAGCAGGACCCCATGAGTTTGTGCGTAACACAGAGGTGACTGTGGAAGCTGTGCCAGACGCGGATTGGGTATTCAGCCATTGGGTCGGTGAGGTGGCGGAACCGAAGCAAGGGAAAACGATTGTGCTTATCGACGACGACAAGACCGTGCGAGCTGTGTTTGATGATCCAACCTTATACCACGCCGGCGGAATTCCGTTCTATATGTCTCTGGCACCGGCAGCGACATTGCCGACAGGCGAAAATGACAGCGGCGAAGCCACCGTGTACGAGGATTTCTGGATGGCGGAGACGCCAGTGACCTATGAGCTGTGGTACGCGGTGCAGCAGTGGGGCCTGCTGAACGGTTACGCATGGGCCAACCCTGGTCGGGAAGGAAGCCATGGCAGCACAGGCGAACTGCCCACCCTACAGGGAAATGAGCCAGTGACGGAAATCAACTGGCGGGACAGCGTTGTCTGGACCAACGCTTTGTCAGAGATGTTGGCATACGATCCCGTGTATACGCACGACGGACAAGTCATTCGAGATGCGACCCAGGCTGCGGCCTGCGATAATGCGGTTCATGAGTACACTGATGGATTTCGGCTGCCCACAAGCAATGAGTGGGAGTTGGCCGCTCGGTACAAAGGAGACGACAGTTCCTACGGTGCTATCGCTCGAGGGGGCTTGTATTGGACACCGGGCAGCTATGCCAGCGGCGCTGTGGCCGATCACAGCGATGCTGCCGCTACCCAGGCCGTGGCTTGGTATGGTGTGGACAGTACCAAACAAGTGGGCTTAAAACAAGCCAACGGTTTGGGACTCTTTGATATGTCCGGAAACGTGTGGGAGTGGACGTCCACTAAAGACGGATTGTCCAGGGTAGTCCGGGGTGGCAGTTGGGAACTCGTCCATTCGTTCGCTCTGCAGTTAGGACGCCCCAGTCGGGGTAACCCGGGCAATACCTATGAGGGTGTTGGTTTCCGCTTTGTGCGGACTGCACGTTAGCTTTTGGGTGTTGTGCTGCCATCGATTTCGGGTCCGTGCGGACGACGACATTCCGCTGAACCTACACCCTTGGACATCAGAGCCGTCGTTTGCCTTGGGCAGCGGCGGTCTTTTGCGGAGTCCCTTTCCAGATCCCGCAGCCATTGGCCAGGCGCGGGCATCATCTTACCCGCCGTCCAGAGAGTTGGTCAATTGTCAAGTGTAAGGTGTCAATCTTGGGCGAAGGAGAAACGCTGGGGGATCTCGGCACTTTCCCGGGAGACGAAAAGGCGGCAGCCAGAAAAAGAGGAAATCGTGCTCATGAATGAGAATATCAGTTATATGTACGATTACGAAAACGTTGGACGCAGCCCCCTTGACGATGGAGGTCGATGAGGTATGGATGACGGCAATAACAGAGTGTGCATCCGCATGTTGGGTACCTTTGAACTGGAAGTAAACGGTGCTTTCGTGTCCTTGGATCAGTGGAAGTCGAAAAAGGCTCTGACCCTATTGAAGTTCCTGGCGGCCCGGGGGGGCGAGAAGGTTTCAAGCGACGTCTTAGTGGAGCTTCTTTGGCCGGAACTCGATGTGCAGTCGGCGGGGCCTAGTCTGCATACTGCGGTGTACAATGCCCGCCGCATGATTGAACCAGATCGCAAGCACACTGGCCGAGCATCGCGACTCCGCAGTTCCAACGGTCTTTATTGGTATGAAATGCAGGAGCAAGACACACTCGATCTGCTGCGTTTTCGGGATGCTGTGCGCGAAAGCCGGACACACCACTCCTCTGATCTCAATCGTTCTCTGACCTTGGCGTTAGAGGCGGTGGAGCTTTATCGCGGCGATTTCCTTGTTGAGTTTTTGTACGAAGATTGGACCACGGCTCTGCGCGAAACATACAGGGAAATGTACCTGGATACGGCCATGCGCGCTGCGGCCCTCTTAGCTCAGCAGAGAAAAGATTACCGCAACGGCGTGCGGGTACTGCGAGAAGCCATCGCCCGGGATCCCTTTCGAGAAGAGCTCTATCAAAAGGCTGTGGAATACCTGGTGGCATCGGAGCGATACAGTGATGCCGTTCAACTCTATAAGCAGTGTTCCGAGATGCTCGCAGAGGAGTTCGGCCTCGAGCCCAACCATGAACTGAAGGAGCTGATTCGGGCAGCACGAAAGCCCATTATGCAGGGTGAACAAAACGCGGTGCCGGATTTCGCTGAGAGGGAACCATCGGAAAGCGGCGCATTTTTGTGCACGATGCCGATCTTCGAATCCATGGTACAGGTAGAAGAACGGCGGTTGCGGCGAAACAAGCGCCCCTTTGTCATTATGGCGATAACCCTATCGACACCCACGGGGGCTGATGATGCGCAAGCAGCCATACGTCAGGTTCTTCGGGAAGGCGACGTGATCTGCCGCTGGGGTGAACTGCAGACCATGGTCCTGCTTCCCGGAACAGATGATTTAGGCGCTGCTCTTGTGGCCAAGCGTCTGGAACGGGCGGCCAAGGGAGCTGTCAAACAGAAGCCCCAGGTGAAATACCGCGTTGTGGAACCCCAGTCATGGGAACCGGGTATGGATCCGCTAGAAGCCTTCAATTCTTGACTGCCTGCCCCGGCCGCTGCCCGGGAAATGGCAAACCGCCCATGTTCGATCGGTGTTGGAGAAAAATTCTTCCGGGATTTGATTCCCTGTCGTGACTCCCCGCCAGAGAAGAAACGGCGGCTTCCAAATGCCGGCTATACCAGCCGTGACCGTATGCCATCATCGTCAAAACAAGCGAACCGGCCGTGCCGGCAGATACATCACCGATACATTAGGGTCCGGACAGCGGCACCGGATCTTTTTTGTGTCCTCAAAACCAGCTTGGTGCCAAGGTTCAGGCCACGGCGGTACACCCATGCCCTGTGGTAGAACTCAGTCCTGTTTGAGATTCCTTTGAGAATATTTTCATTTCCCTTTGATTCCGCCGTGTTAGACTCGATGCATACTAGGGGAAGAAGTGTAAGGAGGGCCTCGTATGACTGCCCGAGACCTGAATAGGGGTGGAAATACCAGCTTTGTGGTGCGCATTTATTATACAGAGAATGGAACCTGGCAGGGACAGGTGGCCCACGTGCAAAGCGGAGAAATGTACAGCTTCCAAAGTATGTTGGAGCTGATGCGGTTCATGGACGGCCATATACCGTCCGAAGAGGAGAATAGGAGTTGGGAGGCTAACGGCAGCGTGAGCCCGGAAAGGCCGCGCAGGTAGCTGATTCCGGAGTCGAAAAGGATTGTGGGAAGCCGTTCCGGGGAAATTGCAAAAAAACATGCACGGGAATAACAAGTCAGGGGCGTAATCATCGAGCAGCCGTTGTTTCGGGCCTATGGTTCCGGCTTAGGATAGCGGACTTCCTACGCCCTTGGCAGTAAATGGGCATCCCAGGGCGTCGGCCGACGGCAGCAGAGCCATGCGATGGTGCCATGCTTATTTGGACACCTCGTTTTCCACACTCAAGGCTGGCCGCGGCAATTGCCAGGGATATCCAGGCATGGTAGAATGTTGTCACAGATCGGGAGACAGGGGGCTGTTCTGCTGTACAAAGAAATATCCGCAGCGGTTGCTGTGACGAGCAAGATGAAGGAGTCTGCTGTAGTCATTAACGCGGAGTTACAGTATGCTTCTTTCTGATAAAGGCAAACCCGCCGAAAGGCGGGGACGCAAAGCGAACAGGCCTACGGCGTAAAGCTATGGCGGCTGCGTTACCGGAGAGGATGGGTGCTTCCCACAGGATCCACTGTGGGGGAAGCCTTAACCTCCGGAAAAGGTAAACCCGTTGAAAGACGGGGACACAAAGTCACGGGCCTAAGGCCGCAAGGCTATGGCCGCCGGACTGCCAAAGGAGGCACACCATGATCAAACGATGGTTGTTCACTGTGTTAGTGGTGGTTACATTGGTTCTGGCCGCGGCTGTGCCTGCGGCTGCTCAAACATTGGCCCAGGAGACCGTCGAAGTCCGCATCAGCATTCCTGCCATGCACACGCTGGAGGTTGTTGATGCTCCGGTTATCGAGTTTGACGTTCCAGATCCAGGGGAATCCAAGGAGTTTTACGGTGTTGGGAAGATTCGTATGCAGAGCAACGCACCTTGGACGCTGAACGTGGATACTGTTTGGTCCCGCAGCTCAGCGTATGACGTGGAGGTGCGGCCGTCCAACTCCGGTGAGGCCTGGCAGCAATTGAATGCCCTCAATGGCGCCACCTTCAGCGGTCAAGGAGGTTCCCATGGAATCCAATGGGATATCCGAATTGTCCCCCGTTCCCGTTCCCACGCTGGTCAAACGGAGAGTCTGACGCTGGGCTTCACAGCCAGCCTCAGCCAATGACAACCGATGTTCCATTAGACAGCCCCCTTTCCGCCACGCCCATACCGATATTGGTATGGGCTGGTTTTTTGGTCAAAATAAGAGAGCAGGCCTTGAATACGCCCGCCCTCTGTGCAGCCGGCAGCGTCCTACTTGGCCAGGATCGCCGTCTGCCTCGGAAGCAGCCTTATGCATCCGCAAACGTTGCTGCCGGTCAAAAGGTCCCGCTGCCAGCACGCTTCTAAGGGCAGCTCCACGGGATGTCCATTGTGGTTCATGACAAAGAGGTAGTTCTCGTCTTCTTTTTGCCGGACCGTCAACTCAACGCCGGGCTGTTTTTCTCCTAAAGCCTGCAGGCCAGCGCTTTGGGCTGCGGCTGCCGCCCATTGGACAGCGAACAGGGGATCCATACTGGCGGCCGCATACCATGCTGTGCCCTTGCCGAAGCTGTTTTTCGTAACCGCCGGCGTTCCAGCGAACATGCCGTTGTCATAGAAGGCCTGCGCCACTGCGGTTTTGGTGTGCACCCGTTCATAAACGATGTGCCCGCGATGGGTTCCTTGCAGAGGGCCCGACGGTTCGGAGAAGGTCAGCGAGACCGTCTGCCGGTGCAGCAGTACATTCAGTTCTTCGACCCAGATGCCCAGCAGTTCCCGCAATGGGCCTGGGTATCCATCCAAGGTGACCCGGTCGTTTTCGTCCACGACGCCACTGAGGAAGGTGGCGATGAAGAGGCCGCCGTCTTCCACGAATGCGTTGATCTTGGCAGCATTTTCTTCGGTGACCATGTATAACAGCGGTGCCGCGATCACTTTGTACTGAGACCAGTCGCCGTCTAAGCCCGTGACATCAACAGGGATGTTGTTTTCATAGAAGCCGCGATGGTATTTGCGGACTTCCGCCGGGTAGTCGATGTCTTCGCTGGGACCGCTGGCGAAATCCAAGGCCCACCAGTTCTCCCAATCAAACAAAACCGCCGCTTGCGAAGGTACCGTTGATTCCAAAAGGGAGTCTCCCAAAGACTCCAGCTGGTGTCCGAGCTCGCTGCACTCCTTGAAGACCCGCGTATGTTCGTGGCCCACATGATCAATGACAGCACCGTGGAATTTTTCGCAGCCGGCTCTGGAACGGCGCAGCTGGAAAAACATAGCCGAGTCCGACCCGTGCGCCACAGCCTGAAAACTCTGCAGTGCCATGCCTCCTGGCGGTTTGAGGGCATTGTAGCGCTGCCAATTGGTCTGGCTGGGAGTTTGTTCCAAAAGCAGGAAGGATTGTCCATCCTTGAGGCCGCGCATCAAATCGTGACAGAATGCGGTGTCGGCGGGATCCGTGTCTGCCCGGGGATAACTGTCCCAAGAGACGATATCCAAGTGGGGCGCCCAATGGAAATAATTCAGCGGCTTGAATACTTCCATGAAGTTGGTGGTAACCGGAACATCGGGTGTGTGGTGCTTTACCACGTCGCGCTCCCTGAGATAGCAGGCCAGAAGACTATCGGACATAAAACGCTGATAGTCCAAGGACAACCCCTGAAAGGCTGTTTGATCGGGGTTGTGTGGGTTTCCGTGTTCACTCAGAAGATTCGGTGCGACGATTTCACTCCAGTCATAGAAGACATGGCTCCAAAAACTTGTGTTCCACACTTCGTTGAGCCGTTCCAGCGAGCCGTAGCGGTCCTGCAGCCATTCCCGGAACGCCGCTTCGCAGCGGGGGCAGTAGCAGGACCCGCCGTATTCGTTATTGACATGCCAGAGAACGAGATGGGGATGATCTCCGTACCGCTTAGCCATCTCTCCGGCCATGGCAGTGGAAAATTTGCGGTAGGATGGACTGTTGGGACAGAAATTGTGCCTCATGCCGTATTTGCGCTGCCGTCCATGGAAATCCACCCGCAGTACGTCCGGATACCGTTGCGCCATCCAGGGCGGTACGGCAGCCGTGGCGGTGCCGAGACACACTTGGATGCCGTGTTGTTCCAGAAGCTCCATCAAGTCATCCATGAACGAAAAATCCCATTGGTCTTCGGCCGGCTGCAGCCGGGACCAGGCGAATACGCCAATCGTGGCGGTATTGATCCGGGCTAGATCAAACAGACGCATGTCCTCATCCCAGACGGGCCTCGGCCATTGTTCCGGATTGTAGTCGCCGCCATAGAGCAGCCGTTGCCAAGGAACGCTCATAACAACACTCCCATCAATGGTATTGCAGCACCGCTGCTCCATAGGGTTTCAAGAGGAACTCTCCGCTTCCCTCTTTTTCGCCCAGCAAGTCGCGGTAGGCGCGTTCTAAAGACACAGTGACATCGTGATCGTTGTGGTTTAGCAGTACCAGGTAGTCACTGCCGTCTGCTGATTTCTTCGGAACAGCTTCCACACCCGGACTTGCATGTTTGAGCGCGGGTTCGACGCCTGCCTGGCGGCTGATGTATCCTAAGAGCCTTAGGACTGCTGGGCCGTCGAGGTCACAGCCGATGTAGTACACCTTCCCTCTTCCCACTTGGTTGCTGGTCACAGCGGCATGACCCGCATAGAACTGGCTGGAGTAGCGGGCTAATGCCTCGGCCCCGCAGCAGCGAATGACATCGGCCCAAGCCGATGCAGCTCCCTGGCCGAACACTCCGGTAACGGCCGCGGTTTCTTTGTTGTTCAGGACGTCGAATTCCTCTACTTCGATGCCTGCCATGGCTTGGAAATATCCTGGGATCGGGGTTTCTGTCATGGAATTATCGCTGTGGCGAGTTCCCGAGCGGAAGGTGATCACCAGATTTCCTCCGTCTTCGACGTAGGCCTGCAGCTGTTCCTGAAGTTCCGTGTCCATCACATTGAGCGCTGGGGCGATTACAAGCTTGTACTGTTTCAAGTCGCTGTGAACACCGGTGACATGGCAGGGTATGTGTTGATCGCTCAGAGCTTGAAAGTACTGCAGGAGTGTGCCATTGTAGTCGAATCCTGCGGTGTGCGGCTGGAATTCATGGCTCCACAGGGCGTCATAGGACTTGAGCAGCGCCGTTTCGGCCTTTACGACGGAGTTCTCAAAGAGCGTTGACAGGCTGTGGAGCTCTGCACCGGTTGCGGCCAGTTCCCGATAGCGCCGGCGAGGAATTCCATCGTGGTCCAAAACACCGTGCCAATACTGCTCAGTTCCAAAAAGGCAGGCCCGCCAGCGGAAGTATACCAAAGCCTCTGCTCCGTGGGCCAGTGCTTGATAGGACCACAGGCGCAACTGCCCCGGCCTGGGTGTCCGGCCCATGGCATTCCAGCCGCAGGGCCCGCTTTGCTGTTCCATGACCCAAAAGTTCTTGTTCTTAACGCCCCACATGAGAGCGTGGGCCATGGCTACCGATTGGTGACTGTTGGTCCCCCACTGGTTTGACGGGTAATTATCCCAAGACACAAAATCTAAATCCCGGCTGAGGTCAAAATAGTCCAGTTGGCTGAAATGGCCCATGAGGTTGTGGGTTATGGGTTTTTCGCTGTGCTTTCTCAATACATCGATTTGCAGTTGCTGGTACGAGA
>PUOC01000216.1 GCA_003551965.1 Clostridiales bacterium
AATGTGTCCAATACAGGGGCCCCGGGTTGCGCCGGAGAAACGGCCGTCAGTCACCAAAACCGTGGATTTCCCCAACCCCATCCCCATTAAGGCGGCGGTCGCCCCGAGCATTTCCCGCATGCCCGGCCCTCCTTTCGGGCCTTCGTAGCGTATCACCACCACATCTCCCGCCTGCACCTGCCGGTCATAGATGGCCTCTTCGGCTTCCTCTTCACTGTCAAAGATGCGGGCAGGACCGCTGTGGACCATAATCGACGGATCGACTCCGGTCTGCTTCACACAGCACCCATCCGGTGCCAGATTGCCTTTCAGTACGGCATAGCCGCCCTCTTTGTGGACCGGCGAGTCTAGGGGGCGTATGACCCTGTCATCCTTGACCGCAGCACCTTCTAAGGTCTGCGCTAAGGTCCGTCCCGTCACGGTCTTCTGCTCGAGCTGCAGCAGACTTCTCAGTTGACCCAGCAGGGCCGGCAGTCCTCCGGCCAGCTCCATGTCCCACATAGTATGGGGACCGGAAGGCTTGAGGGCGATGAGGTGGGGTGTCGTCCTGCTGGCCCGATCAAAATCTTCCGGCGTTACCCCTATGCCGAGTTCACCGGCAATGGCCGGTATGTGAAGCATGGCATTGGTAGACCCGCTGATGGCCGAACAGACTGTCAGTGCATTGGCAAAGGATTCCTTGGTCAAAAAGTGCGCTGGACGCACGTCGTCCTCCACCAGTTGAACGGCCACTGCACCGCTTTCTCTGGCGATGCGTTTCTTCGCAGAATCCCCGGCATGGGAGGTGGCGCAGCCGGGCAGGGACACGCCTAAAACTTCCGCCACGCAGGCCATGGTATTGGCCGTGCCGTTCATGGCACACGAACCCGGCCCAGGGCACACCGTGCATTCCATTTCATGGATCTGCTGATCGGATAGGTGGCCGCTGCGCCAGCGGCCCACTGCTTCCCGCATGTCGGAAATAGCCACACTCTTACCCTCAAACGCACCCGGCTTCATGGGGCCGCCGGTCACCATGATCGAGGGCAGATTCAACCGGGCTAGAGCCATCAGCATGGCCGGTTCAATCTTGTCGCACGAGCACAGAAACACCAGGCCGTCGAGCTGCTGTGCTTCCACTATCAGCTCAATGGAGTCGACAATGAAATCGCGGCTCGGAAGAACGTACTTCATACCCACATGTCCTTGGGTGATGCCGTCACAGATGGCAATGGTGTTGAATTCAAAGGGAATGCCGCCCGCCTGATATATGCCGTACTTTACTTCGGCGGCCAACTCCCGCAAATGGATATGTCCGGGATGCATTTCATTCCAGGAGTTGGCGATGCCGATGAACGGCCGCGCCAGATCCCGATCCGAAAGCCCCAGGGAACGAAGATGCGCCCTTTCGCCTGCCTTGGCCGACCCCTCCACCAAAATCCGGCTTCGATAGCTCTTGCGTATGTCCACATAATCCACTGCAACCGCCTCACCTTCCTAAGATGTGCAAAACCGCCGCCCTGCTTCCATGGAACCCATGGATCCCATGCGTCAAAGTCCAGGGGAACCACATGAGTAAACCACGGACTGTCATCATATTTCGCCGTTCTGTACCCTTTTCCATTTTTTCTGCTGCATCATTCCCGCGAAATCGACCCCTGCCGGCTGTCCGATAAGAACACAACCCGCGCAGACCGCAAGGAAGCAGCGAACATTATGAGCAAGGTATCAGGTTGGCCCATACTGCCATTGTGGGTCCAACCCGGTACATATTGCACTGAAAGGATGGTTGCTGTGAAATACGTAATCACTATCCTGCTGGCGGCCCTTGTACTCTCCGGCAGCACGCATGCCTTTGATTCATGGAGTACCGACGAGTTATCCAGGATGAACAGCCCGGCCGTAGCCTGGCTGGAAGATGGTGTGCTGCTGGTCTCCATCGCCAACACCAGCAGCAGTCGGGAACGCTTCACCATAGAGCCGGCGGATCGCCGCTCCGATGCCTTTGAGTCCTTCTCGGTGACTGTACCGGGCCACACCGTGCTGTTGACATCCAAGCAAGCCACCAGCGAGGGGCGCCCGTGGCGCGACGATCATCCCGTGCACGATGAGCACCCCCGTTGGGGAAGCGGTGATCCCGAAGACATCGATGTCCCTGCTGTCAGTATTGACGGCGGACGGCAGGGCCGCTACACCATCCCTGTCCAGACTGTGGATTCCCCTGCTGCCGCGAACCGATTCGTGGTGCGCGATGACGATTACCTTGAAATCGACGTGGATCTAAACCGAATGCTAGAAGACGGTCCATTTGACCGTTTCGTCCTGGGTGACTATTACGTCCTGGGAAAACGCCAACAGGGAAAAGTGGATGTCATATCCTTCGAGGGCGGCTTTGACAAGAGTCCGCGCCGCAATGAAGTAAGCTATGCAGGGCCGCAAATGGTTTTGGAAATCCGGCCTCCCCGTTTACGCGATGCCGGTCTTCTCAGCTTTGACATGATTCACTACGACCGCCGCGGACGCCAGGAGACCCACCGGGCTCCGTTGGTATTGGTTGTCAGTTCGGACTACCGCGTAATTGACGACGCGGCTGTCTCTACACGGAAGTTTGTGCGCTGAACACTGCTTTCGCAATGATACGGCCCGGCCCAGTGCTCTTCAAAACAAGTGCCTTCGTCCTGCCGTACAGAACGGTAAGCGGCGGTCATCGATCTGCGTTATCGGTGGCCGCCTTAGCCTGCCTCATGGCCATCACAGGACAGGGAACTCAACTGTTTATTTCGCCTTCCCACTAAGGAAACGGCAGCTCTATTCTCCGCAGCACCGTTGAACGAAGGACGTGGATACCATGGAACATAAGATCTTTCGGATTGCCCTGGCAGCGGCATTCGGAGCAGGAATCGCCTTGCTTGTCACGGCTAATGCCTGTGCAGCCCCCTGGGCACTGACCAAAGAAGAACGTTTGGAGGACTTCCGTTATCTCTATCAAGTACTATCGGACAATTACCCCTTCTTTGATGTCAAAGAGCGTCTGATCGGGCGCAATTGGCACGATCAAGAAGCGGAATTCGAAGCGGCCTTTGCCCATGCTGCTTCACCGCGGGAATTCTACGAAGCCGCCTCGGATATGGTGGAAGCACTCGAAAACAGCCACAGCCACATGCTCGGGCCTGATTACGTCGCGTCCAGAGCCGACCCGCTGCAGGCTGACCGCTATGCCGGCCACCTATTTACCGATGCAGTCATTGCAGCCAATGAACAGTGGAACAATGTATTGAGCCTCGACGATCTGTGGCCGTCGTATAGCGCCCGTTATGTAAAAGGTTCCTATTGGGTCACCTATGTAGACCGTGATTTGCGGGAACAGTTACCCGTGGGTACAAGGATCACCCATGTCAACGATCAGGAAGTGTTGGACTATGTCAAAACCCGCTCCCGGCGACCGCACCTGTTGGTGGATCCGGTCAGAAACCAACTGTACCGCAGGCACATGCCAACTCCTCCCGGCCATACTGTCCATCTGCGCGGGCAGCATCAAGGAGAAACCGTGGAAGCAGAAATACCTATAACGGTGCCGGCCCGGGAAGCGCCCGATGAACGGCCGAACACGACGACGGCTGTGCTAGAGCCCGATACCATCGCTTATATTCGCGTGCGTTCCTTTGCCCGCAGGCATATGCAAGAAGACGGGCCCAAGCTGCAGGCCTTCCTGGAAGAAGTATCCCACTTTCCCTACCTCTTCATTGACATCCGTGGCAACGGCGGCGGCGAAACGTCCTATTGGAGGCGTTACCTTGTGGGCCCTACCATTTCCGAACCGCATGTGGCCGAGCACAATATTGCCTGGAGGGACAGCCCGGAGGCCCAGGACTACATGCGCAGCATTCTCGGACCCGGTTACGATCTTCTGCCCGTCGGCCGTCAGCTTGATGAACGCTGGGGAGACGGAGCGCCGGAGTTATGGACGGAGGATTTTTCCGAGATGCGTCTTTTCCCCCATCCTGTCCTGCCCCGCCGCTCCGTGGGTTTTGAGGGCAGCATTGTCCTCCTGGTCGATGACAGGGTATACTCGGCCAGCGAAAACTTGGCTCGGTTTGCCAAGGAAACAGGCTGGGCCACGCTGGTCGGCACAGCCACGGCCGGAGACGGCGTAACCGTGTATCCTGCCTATTTCGTCCTGCCCAACAGCCAACTAGTGGCAAGAATTCCCCTGGTCTTAGGTTTTGACGGTCTGGGGCGAGTCAATGAAGCGCAGCGGACACAGCCGGACGTATATGCAGAGTATGTTCCCGAAGATTTCTGGCAGGGGCGCGACCCCACACAGCCCGGCCGCCGCGACAACATGCTGCAGCATACATTGGACTTGGTACACAGCGGTGACCTCCCGGAACCTAAAGGCGCAAACCCAGGCCTGTGGGATTGGTTTGCCCGGGCGGGGCACCAGTCCCGGCAAAAAGATGCCTATGGCCTGCCGCGAATCCTGTCCGATGGTACCGAGCTCACGGGCGAGGGCCCTTGGGCTGTACGCGAAATCCGCGTGGCCGGTGCAGAAAAGACCGACACAGAAAACATGGCAGCGCTGGCCGAAGCGTTTCTGGACGGGGACGTATCGCTGGACGACATTGTCCGATTGGAGCGGCAGCTGTCCCTGTATCAGTCCCATTGGCATGCGTCCGTAAGTCTGCGTCCTGTGGCCCCAGGGCGCGTGGATGTGGTCATCAGCGTCCTGGAAGGACATCCGCTGCTGCTGTCTCCCTTTGAGACGATGTCGGAGCTGGCCCTCGACCTGGCCGCGCGACGGGTTTCCCTGCACTACGCCAACATAGGGGGCCGTCTCATCAACGTGGGAGGCCAGCGCAGCTTTGGCCATAGGCGGCATTTTGAAGCATATCTGGATTTCCCCACTGCGTCCACGGCTGCGGGACGCCTGTCCATGGGCTATGACGACAGCCCTCCCACCGCTGACCAGGGACGTCTGCACTATCTCACCCTGCGCCAGCGCCATATGATCTCGGCCGCTTGGCAAGGGCAGCTGCAGCAGCACGCTGTGCAGTACGATGGCGATGATGGACCGCAGCAGGCACTGGGATTGGATCTATCCTTGATGCGCTGGGAGAGCGCCGACGGCGGCGAGGGTATGCACGCGGATGGCGACCTGGCCATCGGGGCCAGATTTCTTCCCAACAAGGGGCAGTGGTATCCATGGTGGACTGCGGAAGCCCGTCTGAAGGCACCGCTCTCAGAACGCGCCACGTTGGAAATAACAGCTGCTTCGGGCGCCGCCGCTGCCAATACACCTGCTTTTCTGCCGTTCCAGCGCCGCCCGCTGTTGTTTGCAGCCGAGGACGAGTTCACCTTCCGTTACCAGCAAGGCGATGTGGAAGTGCGCCGGGAAGTGGGGAGGTCTCTGTCGGTGTCGCTGCATGGACAGTGGGCCCGCACGGATACCTTTTCCCAGGGAACCTGGGCAGCGGGGGCTTCCGCGGCTTGGACGACTCCCATAGGCCTGGAGCTGCGACTGCGCCAGGGTTGGCAGCTGGACGGCGAGCGCTCCACTGCGGCACTGGAGCTGCGCACTTCCTTTTGACAGCCGGCAGGGCCCCCGTCAGGCCTGGAAATCCGGGACATACCAACTAGGTACGTGTTCCCGGAACCCATGGAACCATTCCAAAACCTGCTGTGCCTGCTCAAGCATGGACTTGACCTCTTCTGGCCCAAAGGCAGCGGCCCATGCGACCGCTGCCAGCTGGTTTACCGCCATGTACAGGGCCAGAAGGCGGAAAAATTCTTCGGGGACACAGCCGCAGAAATATCCGTTGATTCTTCCGGAAGCAAACAAGGGGCTGGATTCAGCACACCAGACGATGCGATTAAACTCTTCCCATGGATCGCCGTAGTCGCAGCGGTTGAAGTCGATGATTCCGAGGCCGCCGGCTCCATCGAAGACCATGTTGCCGATGTGATAGTCTCCGTGCTGCAATGTCTGCTGCTGGCGGGTTTCCAAGAGGCATCGATTCTCTTCAATGAAGCGCAGCATGTGCTGGGCCCCGGCGATTTTCGCCGGGCCTTTTTCGTGCCACTGGATATTGCGGTCAATCTTGCGGTTAAAACGCTTGGCCCAAGGCTCTGTCTGCATCGGCGCAGCCAAGCCGTGCATGACTTTGAGAATTTCCCCGGCTTGATAGCCCAATCTGTAGTGCTCGGACGCGGGCAGCCCGCCGATGATTGCCCGAACATCTTCCCCGGGAATCCAGGACAGGAGGCTGTAGACCGTCGTGCCCTCCCCGCAGACACCAAAGGCGATCGGTTTGGAAATGGGAAGGCCGAGGGGTTCCAGGCGCTGCAGTGCGTCGAATTCGCGGCGTTTCGACGTATATTGCGACATGGTGTTCAGACGCAGCAGCATCCACTGCCCCTGATCGCCTTCGATGCAGTACTTCTCATCGGTTGACCACCCTTTGTTGATAGGTTGGACCGACTTCCAGGATCCTGAACCAGGTATATCCCCGTGGGGCAGCTGCATTAGGACCATCTCCTCCAAGCGTACCGGATAGCCAGCATCAAAGACGGCGCCGGTGTCTTTATGTTCTTCCAACGGAAAGCACATTCCTGCCGGGGCTGACGCACCGCCTTCTTACCAACATATGGGGTTTGACTGCCCCGATGTCCTGCCGTCCAAACCGCTCGCAGGCGGTTATACCGCGTCCAGGCTTACACGTGCATGCGGCAGTCTATGTCACATACAGTCACACGTTTGTCGATGTGACAAAGCATGTCAAACGCCGATTTTCAAAATTATAGGAGTATAATGTAACTATAGACGCTGGATTTGTGAAAGCTCTGAGAAAGGGAGGAAGCGATATGTGTAAGAAGTCATGGTTATTGTTGGGACTGGTAGCTCTTTCAGTATTGGTGTTGTTTTCAGCGTGCGGTCCAAACGGCAGCGGAACGGCGACGTTCACGGTAACCGGAACGGTGTTAGAAGAGGGAACCGCCGCACCTTTGGCCGGTGCAGAGGTCACCATCGGCAATGTATCGAGCACGACCAATGCACAAGGACAGTTTTCCGTTGACCAAGCGGAGGAAGGAAGTGCCGTCATCACGGCCGAACTGGACGGTTATTCCGACTATTCGGCAAGCGTGAATGTCACTGCAAATCTTGATCTTCCTGACCCAATCTACTTGAGCACGGATGCACCGCCTCTCGATTTTAGTTCGCTCAATCTGCAGTCGGGCGGCGTCGCCCTAGAGGACGGTGACGAAGTGGATGACACGCTGGTACAGATCAGCGGCAATGTCAATGATTTTCTGGCCAATGCCGGTGTGGGCAGCCTGGATACAGCCATCACCATTACCCAGCTGCAGGCGCTCGTCAACGGGGCAGTCTACACAGTTCCTCTGACCAACGGGAATTTTGACTACCAGCTCCCTGTACAACCGGGACAGAACATGATTCAGCTACGGGTGTGGACCAACACTGGTCACGCCAGATCCAGTCAGATCACAACGGTGTATGTAACCCTGGATCGCATGGACCTGCGCATAGTCCTGACATGGGATCAGGCCAATGACGTCGATCTGCACCTGTTCCAACGTACCCAGGCCGAAGGGAATGTGCAGGATGACCACGACGGGCCGGCATGGTCAGGTGTCGACAGCACAGATCGGCATGTCAGCTACTACAACAAGATCGCCACAGATTTCGGGGCGCCCGGCAACCCAGCCGAACACGCGTTTCTCGATGTGGATGATACGAGCGGCTACGGACCGGAAACCATCGTACTCCAGGAAGCCGTTCCGGCGGATTATCATATCTGGCTGCACATGTATGCTGCCCGTGGCTATGACACCACCAGTCAAGT
>PUOC01000279.1 GCA_003551965.1 Clostridiales bacterium
CTCTCTCCGTCGCATTTCAGCCGCGCGGTGATCAAAAACGTATAGGCACGGGTCTGCGATGGTCGTGGCTGCGACTGCCTCACATAAAGCATGAGCGGCAGGAACCGCCGGGCTGCTGCTAAGCTGAGGCGACGGATCCAGCAGGATGACGTAGCCTCCAGGGGCCCCGCTTCTTCAAAAGCCGGACCAAAAAGGCATGCAGACTGGGACCGCAACCGGAAGGGGAGGCGGAAGTGGTGAAGGATTGGAAGGTGTTTGTTACACGGCATCTGCCCGGGAATGCCGTGGGGCGGTTAGCCGAGGGCTGCCGCGTAGAAGTGAACCCTGAGGACCGCCCTCTTCAGCGGGCGGAGCTGTTGTCGGGAGTTTCCCGGGCCGACGCCGTCATCTGCTTGCTGACGGATCGCATTGATGAGGAGGTCCTGGCCGCCGCCGAGACAGTGAAAATTTTCGCCAATTATGCTGTGGGCTACAACAACATCGACGTGGATGCCGCTGCCCGTCGAGGGATCTTGGTAACCAATACACCGGACGTATTGGATGATACCACCGCGGATTTCGCGTGGGCGCTGTTGATGGCCGTGGCCCGGCGGGTCGTAGAAGCCGATGGGTTTGTCAGAGAAAACCGGTTCCAGGGATGGTCCCCGACGCTATTTTTGGGAAAGGACATTACCGGGCGAACGTTAGGCATTCTAGGTGCCGGGCGGATTGGACGCGCCGTAGCAGAGCGCGCCGCGGGCTTCGGAATGCGAATCCTGTACCATGATCTCCATTCGCACTCCGATCTGGAACGGGAGACAGGTGCGGTACAAGTGGGCAAAGATGAACTCTTGGAACAAGCAGATTTTGTCTCTGTCCATGTTCCCTTGACCGAAGACACGAGGCACATGATCGGCAGCCGCGAACTGGCCCGCATGAAACGGTCGGCCGTTCTTATTAATACGTCCCGGGGGCCGACAGTGGATGAGCAGGCACTGATGGAGGCGCTGAAGGAGGGCGAAATCTGGGGCGCGGGTTTGGATGTTTTCGAGGACGAGCCTCAGGTCCACCCAGGGCTGCTCCATCTTCCCAATGTTGTTTTGGCACCTCATATTGCCAGTGCCAGTGGGGCCACACGCGAAAAAATGGCGGCCATGGCCGTGGACAACGTGATGGCCGTAATGGAGGGCAGAAAGCCTCGGAATCTTGTGAACTGATCGAAAAGGCCCGGGGGCTTGCGTGATGAACCAGCCGTTTGCATTCCCGGGCCTGTTTGGCCGTGATCTTCGAGTCCACATTGAGGGAGGACGATAACATGGGAGCGACTCGAGTCGATGTGTCGGGCGAATCCTTTGTGGTCAACGGCAAGCTCACATACAGTGACATTCCGGGCAGTCACGGAAGGGCACACGGACTGCTCATGAACGCCCGTTTCATCCAGGGTATTTTCGATGACAGAGCCCATCGAGAGCGCTTTGCCCGCTTTGGGATGGAAACCTACGATCCGGAAGCAAACACCGATGCACTGATTGCAGCCCTGCCGCAGTGGTACGAACACGGACTGCGGGCCTTTACTGTCGGGCTGCAGGGCGGAGGGCCCTGCTTTACCATCCGCGATTTGTGCAGCATAGACAACAACCCCTTCGGAGAGGACGGCCGATCCTTCGATCCGTCCTACGAGGGCCGGCTTGACCGGTTGATTCAAGCCGCTGATCGCTTGGGCATGCTTGTCATTGTGAGCTATCTTTACCAGGGTCAGGCCTTGCGCCTTCGAGACGGAAGGGCGGTTCGGAACGCGATCGACACCGCTTCCGCTGTGCTGCGCAACGGTGGGTATACCAATGTCATAGTGGAAGTGGCCAATGAACATACGGTAGGACGATTTGCGAATCATCCCCTGGTCAGCACAAAGGAAGGCGCTGCCTATCTGGTTGATCGAACCCGGGAAAAGACCGAGATGCCCGTCGGCTGCAGCGGCGGTGGCGGCGAAGCCAGCCGCGAAGTGAATGAAGCGGCTGACATTATTCTGATCCACGGCAATGGCTGCACGCGCCAGCAGCTGTATAACACCATTAAGAAGGCGCGGGCCTGGGGTATGGACAAACCCATTGTCTGCAACGAGGATTCACAGTGCGTGGGCCAACTGGCTGTCACCTACCCGAATTATGCCTCCTGGGGCTACTACAATAATATGACCAAGCAGGAGCCCCCTGCGGAGTGGGGCATTACCAGGGGCGAGGACCAGTTCTTTGCCTATCGGATGGCGGAGGGCATCGGTATTGCTGCGGCAGCCATACCGGCGGATCAGCAATATTTCCTGCAGGGTTTCGAACCGGCCATGGAGGTGGACGGAAAGCGTTGGATCCGATTGGCCAGTCTCTACCCGGAAACAATCGACTTTGTGGAATTTGTCCGCAACGGCTCTCTCTATGATATCGCCTATGATGAACCCTTTTCCGTGAACTTCCTGGGAAACTGGATGCAGGACTCTGTCAGCGGTGAGCCCGGGGATCGATGGGAGGCGAAGGTGCATCTGCGCAGTGGCGAGCAGATCACAAAAACTGCTGTCTGGTAGAGGTCGCTGTACAATGAAGGCGGCTTTTTTGTATTAGCAGTCAATTTTTAGCAGTGATGGGATACCCTTTGCTGGCTGTCAAGCAGGTATACAGCCCCGGTAGCTGTCACAGGCGGGAACAGTAAGCTGGCTTACAGTTTTTATCCGGTGAAGTGGTTATACTGGAGAAAACTACGGAAAGGCGGTGCCGTTTGGATGACAGCATGCCGCACGAGGTGTATCCTTATCTTCATGATGGTATTGTTGGTTGTTCCTGGGTGGCCTGGGGGAACGTTGCTTGCCGAACAGGGGGCAGAGGAGCATCATGACGTTGCCGGAGAACCAACCGACGCGCGCCCGCAGCGGTTGGCTGAGGTATCTGTGGAACAAGTGGGAACCTTTTCCTTTGATCCCACGGAGGTGGAGACGGCTCGGCCTGATCTATTCCAGCCCGGCCACTTCTCCTTGTTCGATGTCTTGTTACACCTTCACCAGCAGGGGTTCTTTGCCATGGAATATGCATTTGACGAAACCATGAATACCTTCGTCATTGAAAGCCTGGCAGGGCAGGAAGGCTGGTGGTATGATGCCTATTACGACGGGGGATGGCCGGAGCGCAGCGTCTTCCGAATGGATCACTATTCCTATAAAGACGGGATGACCTTGGCTTTCAACCGGCGCCGGGCCGGCCAGTTAGAGGCGATCTATGAGACCTATGGCAGAGAAGTCGACCGCCGAGCGGACAACGATGGAGCCGTCGTCATTTCGGAAGTTATCATTGAAGGCGCCAGCTTTCGTGAAACGTTCCGTGATGTGGAAGTACAAGCCCATAATCTTCGCGAGGATGTCTTTCGAGAAGGAACGGTGACAGCGATCGACGTAATTTTGACCCTAGGCGAAGCTGGTTTGCTGGATTACGGCCTGCAGTGGTATGAGTCCATGGGCAGTGCGGACATTGTTAAAAGCTATTGGGTGGATCGCATCAACGAAGATCAAAGCCATGGCCGCTGTGGGTTTGTCTATGAAGCCGGTGACCAGGAGTTCCGCTTCTTCGGCGGCAACCACAATCACATTCCTTCCGATGTACGTCCGCTCAATTCCCCGCAGTATTTGACCTATTTCTGGATCTGTATTTGAACATGGCCGGTTCGCACTCGCCGGTCTACTGCCACCCCATGCCTTGCGATGCTGTCTGTCCACAGGAAGCTGGCGAGCTGTTGACATCATTGTCCTATGCCAAAAGACAAATTGCCAAGGGGATACTAGGGGGGACATAGAATTCTAAGGAAGATAGAGCGAATTTGAGCCTGCGCGGTAATGGCTGCCTACCGGGTGCCTTAAGCAGATGTGAAAATCCTGTTTTATTGTGCCCATGTCTTTCTAGATGCCGACGGGCCTTCGTTTCACAGTCCAGATACAACACGGATACAGGACTTGGTCCATTTTCTGCCCGTGTTACGGATTGGGGGGTAGCGAGTGTGAAGGCAATTCGTGCTTGTCTCGAGTCATATTCTGCCAGCATCAATGTTCCTTTGCGCTGTTGGCACGAGCATGGTGAATTGGCTTGGACTACCGATGGCTGCATTGATTATCCTGTGTTCTGCCAAGGTGCATCTTGCACTTGCATTGACAGTGCTAGCGGAAGATGCCGCAGCAGCAGTCTGTATGGGGGTCGACAAGCGGTCATGTTGGGCGAGGCCTACATGTACTTTTGTCCATGCGGCCTTGTAAACTGGGCCTCTGCCTTTTTCTCAAATGGCCGGTCGGTGTCGTACGCTGTGGTTGGTCCCGTCCTGCTGCATCCCGTTGATGAACTGCTTCTTGATCACCTAGGGCGTCGTTATGGGGGCATGACACGCCATGCTCTGCAGAAGAAATTGGAGCGCGTTCCCGTTGTATCACCGAGACGTCTGCGACACTTGGCCGCTCTTTTGGACAGTGTGTTGGATAGGAGGCGCCCTAACGCCATGACATCCCATCAAGGACCCCTTGAGCAAGCGGTCATTGGCGAGGTCATTCAGGGCCTTAAGGACAGCCAGGACGACCCGCTATTTAATGGTCGAGCCTATGGAAAAAGGATCTACGAGAGAGAGGATGAATTGGTTTCTCGAATCAGAGAAGGTAATCGTGCCGGCGCTAAGCGCGTTCTCAACGAAATATTCGGACTGCTCTTCTTCGAGAACCCCGCCACTGACATCTTGCGGGCTCGAGCTCTAGCCCTCATGGGAGTCTTGGCCTATGCTGTGACGGATTCTGGTGCCAATCCAGAGACAGTATTTGGCCTTGAATACCGGTGCTGCGAAAGGGTGCTGCAAGCCCAAGATGTTTCCGAAATGTCTTTCCTTTTGACCGAGATCGTTGATGCTTTTCTCGCTGAGATCTTCACTGCCAGAAGAGTACGGAGTGCTGATCTGGTACTAAGAGCCGGACAGATTGTCCGCGAGCGATACGCAGAGCCGCTGAACCTACAGCAGGTTGCCTCAGAGCTTGGTTTCAGCAGGGGATATTTCAGCCGCATGTTCAAGGAGCAGATAGGCTTGGGCTTCTCGGAATACTTGGCACGCATCCGTATCCGGGAAGCCAAAAAGTTGCTGCGCCACAGCAGACAACTGTCCTATGTCAGTCAGGAAGTTGGTTTCAATGATCAGAGCTATTTCTCGAAGGTGTTCAAGAAATGTGAGGGCATAAGCCCCAAACGCTGGCTTGACAGGGAAATCAGTTCGGGACAGACTGAGGTAAGCACGGGAAACGGCAGAATCTAGATCTCCGGGGCCCGGTTCCCACTAGTCGTAGCAGCGCATGCGCCGCCAGACATCAAGGATCAGCTGATAACGCTGCGGCCGCATGCCTTTAAAGGGAATGTTGGACGTAGAAAAAATGTACCCTCCACCTGGTTTTCCATGTGTCATGGCGTATTCTGCACTGGCTATTACTTCTGCGTCGGTCCCCGTCTGGAGAGCGGCGCAATGAACATTACCACAGAGGCAGACGCGCTTCCCAACTAAGGCCTTGACCTCCCTGATATCGACACCGGCCATGGGATCCAGAGAATGCAGACCGTGCGGGTTGCATTCCACGAGATCCTCCAAGATGGGCATAATGTTGCCATCGGTGTGTTTTATCGTAAAGGCGCCGTCGCTGCGGGCTGCCTCTATGATTTTCGCCAAATATGGTTTCACAAAACGACGAAACATGGCGGGTGAGAGAAACGGGCCAGAGTTAAAGCAGTAGTCGGAGCAGAGGATCAACGAATCGATGCCGGAACCAATCAACCGCTTGTTGCGTTCAATGGCCCTGCGCGCCATCTGTTCCGCCTCTTCCTCGACACCCTCGGGATTGTCGGCGATGGCATAGACGAATTTTTCGAAGTCGTCACCATTGGGTATCGCAAACGTACCATCTCCATGGGCTGTCAGCATCCAATGGCTGCCGCTGATCTTGCGTATGTGTTCTGCGGACGAGCGGGTTCCTTCTTCGTCCAGGTGTTGAATGGGTATAATGGAATACTCAAGCTGCTCGTAAACGTGCAGCATGTAGTCGGCGTTTTCTTTGATCGCTTTTTCTCGCTGCCGCGGGCCTAGGCTTTCTAAATCCTTGGCGGTCAGAAAGGGCTTGCCGAATATCTCGTCGGCCAGCTGAAACTCCAGTTCAAATGTGGGGACTTGGTCTGGTGTGCGCAGGGTCAGAGCGGCTGCTGCTCGTTCTCTTGGCGTCATGGTCATGTGCTCGATCACTCCTATTGGTTCAACAGTTTCGCTTGGAGGTGGTTATTGCGGCGGCCTTAGTCCGATCCAAAATGTCAGGGTGCTTAGTGATAAAGGCTGCCTGCTCTGCAGGCAGCCTTTATCGATAACTTGCTGCTCGATGGCCAAAAAGCCGCGTACTTCCTAAAACCCGGACTGCTACTCCTTAAAGAAGAACTGGCTTGGTTCAGCGGTGCCCGGGAATCCCGGTGCCCAAGGAGCCAATATGGCATTGTATGTGATGCCATTGGGGTTGAGACCCATTTCGGGCACATTGCGGAAATTGTCGGCCACCAAGATGGGTGCAGGCAGTTCCGCAACGGGTGCATAGATGAATGGGCCTTCTTCGATGTGGATGTTGATGGCCTCTAGGACTACACCGTGACGCTCGGTGACATCACCGGTCCGCAAAGCTTTGTAATAGAGGTCGAGCAGATCCCGCATGACACCGGTTGGTTCTTCGCCTTCCTCACCGCCGGTCATCTGCCAGCGGCCGGTGAGGGGATGGAAGCGCGTGGCCCCCACAGGGAACACATTATCGGGAAATGGCAGTAGGTCCACTTCTGATCCGTAGCCGAACGTCTGGAAATGGAGTTCTCCGCTTTCTGATCTAGCCGAAATGAGATCCCCACTGATGGAGTTAACCGAGGCATTGATGCCAATGGCTGCCCAGTCTTCCACAAAGAATTCCAAGGCATCAATGGATTGAATGTCGGTGGCACCGGCATCAATGAGCAGGTTGATGGGTTCGCCATCGGGCGTCTGCCGCCAACCATCATTGTTCGCATCCACAATGCCTGCCTCATCCAGCAGCTGTTCTGCCTTCTCCGGATCGAAGTCTGCGTAGGCATTAGCCCATCGCTCGTGGGTTTCTTCGCCGTCTGGGTGTTCGTAATGCACCAGGTACTGACTCATGGTAGCGTTCTGCACGCGTCCTAACCCACCGAACAACGTCTGGTTGATGCGATTGCGGTCAATGGCGTAGGAAAGTGCTTTACGGAAGTTTTGGTCGCGGAATACCGGCCGCAGTACCTCATCGGTGACGTCCCAGTTGATAAAGACCATGGGAGCACCGCCTTCACCGAACTCCCAAAGGATGACGCGGTACCCTCCGCGTTCTTCGTTTTCAATGAGCAGGGAAATGTCCCGGAATTCCAACAAGCGGAACTGCGCATCTAACTCCCCGGCGGCAGCCTGGAAGGGCACCATGGCGGTATCCTGTACGAGGCTCACCTGGATTTCATCGATGTAGGGGAGCTGGTTTCCTTCTGTATCGGTTTTCCAGTAATACGGATTGCGGACGGCTCGGTAGACTCCTTCACTGGCATCCCATTCTTGGGGTTTCCAAGCATACAAAACGGGATACTCGGGGTTGTGATGCTGGTCAGTGCGGAGGTCCATAAGCTCACTGTAGTCGCCGTCTTCGCTGTAGTCTGGGTGATATTGGCTGAGATAGTGCTTCGGGGCGTAGTAGAATACATTCTCCCAAAAACCCTGTGCTAGGGCGGTGTGGAAGGTGAAATAGGATGCGGCGAAAGAAAACTGTACCGTGTAGTCGTCGATTTTTTCCACTTCCATAAGCTGTTCGTCCGACCAAGCCCACCGGGGGGTTCCTTCACCGTGTTCCCGATTGAGGACGAGATCTTCCCACCAGAACATGATGTCATCGGCGGTGAACGGATGGCCGTCCGACCATTTGACGCCCTCGCGGAGATAGATGGTAAATACCGTGCCATCTTCCGAGTATTCCCAGTCCCGTGCCAGGCCAGGCTGATATCCCGTCAAATCCGGCTGCCAGCGAATCAAAGGTTCCACGGCCGCCATAATCTGATACTGCCCTAGGCCTGGTCCTGTATCGGCCATGCGCCAGGTACCGCCATAGGTTCCGATCTCTTCAACAGGATCCACTACATAGATATGGTCGGGGTGCGGCAGCCGCTCCTCCAATGGAGGAAGGGTGCCTTCAGCGACGCGTTCGGCCAGCGACGGTGCTTCATTATAGGCGGCGGCTGTTTGGCCGAAGATCAAGACAACAACAGTCAAAACGAGCCAAAATCCATGGTGTCTGCTTACTGGGTTCTTCAATGCTCACACTCCCTTTGATTTGGTAAACTTCCAACAAACAGGGGGCAGCCAGTGGTCGAATGCTGTCTGCTGCTATTGTCTCTTGTCTTCACCTCCTTAGGTGTTGGATAGGGGGTTTCGCATAAACGAAAACCCTGTCAACTCTATTTCCTGCCACCGGTGACATGCCACCAACCGTCCGTCCCCAGCCTCCTGTAAGACAGGTGTCTCCTGTTGACAGATCTGCTGGGCGTATTTGCAGCGCGGATGGAAATGACATCCCGGCGGAGGATTTATCGGCGAAGGCACGCCTCCAGGTAAGGGTTCTTTTTTACGGCGAGCTTCGGGATCGGGAAAGGGAATAGAAGACAGCAGCGCTTCTGTATAGGGGTGCAGCGGTTGTATATAGAGTGCCTTCGGTTCACTTAATTCCACAATTCTACCAAGGTACATGACGGCGATCCGATGACCAAGATATTCTACCACCGCAAGATTATGGGAGATCAGCAGGTACGTCAGCTGGAACTTTTCCTGGAGATCCGCCATAAGATTGAGCACCTGCGCTTGCACCGATACGTCCAGGGCTGAGCTGGGTTCATCACACATGATGAAACTTGGCTGCAGAGCAACTGCTCTCGCGATGCCAATTCGCTGTCGCTGACCACCGCTGAACTCCACGGGGTAGCGTTTCATGGCACTGGGATTTAGGCCCACCGTTTTGAGAAGGTCCGCTATCCTATCTCTGCGACCGTCCTTTGGATATCCATGGACACGAAGTGGCTCCCCAATGATGTCGGCGATGGTCATGCGCGGATTGAGGGATGAAAAGGGATCTTGAAAGATTGCAGCAATATCGCGCCGGATTTTTTTCATGTCTTTTTCATTCAGTTCCACAATGTCTACCGAACGTGGTTCAGCCTTGTCTCCCGACAGCGAGTTGGTGCGATACATAACATGGCCGTCTGTAACAGGAACCAGTTTCAGTAAGGCCCGGCCCAACGTGGTTTTACCGCAGCCGCTCTCGCCGACCAAACCCAACGTTTCACCTTGCAGAATGTCGAAAGAAACTCCATCCACGGCCTTAACATGACCGATGGTGCGCCGAAGAAGCCCCTTTGTGACTGGAAAGTGCACCTTCAGATCCGTTATTGCCATCAAAGGCTGTGATTGATTCATGCAACTACCCCCAAGTATGCGTCCCACTAGAAGGGAATCAAAATACGTTAGTTACGATCTTGCATTCGGATCAGCCGCGTCGCGAATACCGTCACCCAGGAAGTTAAAGCAGAGAACGGACAGTATTACGAAGCCGACCGGGATCAGGAGCCATGGAGCTTGGACAACCGTACGCATATTCTGCCCCTCTTGCAGCAGAACGCCCCAACTGGTCATGGGAGGTTTGATTCCCAGACCAAGAAAACTCAACGACGTTTCACCGATGATCATCATAGGAATCGAAAGCGTGGCGATAACGATGATGTGGCTCAGGCAGCTGGGAAACAGATGACGGAATATAATATCGAACTGGCTGGTGCCAATGGAGCGAGCGGCCAGGATGAACTCTTCCTCCCTTAGCGCCAAAACCTTGCCTCTTATCTGGCGGGCCAAGCCGCCCCAGCCAATAATGGACAGGATGATGGTGATACCGAAATATATCGCCAATGAAGACCAATGCGGCGGCAGCGCAGCGGCCAAAGCCATCCACATGGGAATTGCCGGAAAAGACATAAGAAATTCAATCAGTCTTTGGATGAGATTGTCGATGGCTCCTCCAAAGTAGCCGGAGATGATGCCGAGAACCGTACCAAAGATGAGGCTGAGACCGACTCCGATCAGCCCAATAGTAAGGGAAATCCGGCCGCCATAGAGAATGCGCGAGAACAGATCACGTCCCTGCCGATCGGTTCCCATGAGATGCAGGGGTCCGTCGCCTTCAGTGCCCAACAGTCGGGTGCTGGCAGGTATGAAGCCGAGAAGGCTATAGGGTTCTCCTTCAACGAACAAACTGATAGGGTACTTTTCGTCGGTATTCACCTCGTATACTCGCCGGAATGTCCGCATGTCTGTGGTGAAGTCATATTTGTAAACAAAGGGGCGCAGCTGGAATTTCCCGTCGGTGTCGCGAAAGCGGATGACCTGAGGGGGAGCATTGATGAGCTGGTCATCTCGGTATGTCAGACTGTACGGCGCAAAGAACTCCGCAAACAGTCCCATGGTAATGTAGAATGTGATCAAAACAGCCGCTGCCAAAAGGGCGGCTCGATCCCGCCGGAAACGTCGCCACACTCGCTGCCAGTAGGACAGGCCGGACTCAGAGTCCGTTGTGTCTGACCCCGAAATCTGCTTCTCCGGTGGTAACGGTGTTTGCTCCATCGTCATGGGTGTACCTCCTTCTATGGTCCGGAATCCGTTAATTGTACCGAATGCGCGGATCTGTCCATGCCAGCGCCAAGTCGGCCAAGAAATTACCTACAACCAAGAAGACCACCAGAAACATGAGAAAGCTACCCGCTAGGTACATGTCCTGGACCATCAATGCCCGGTAGAATAAAGGTCCTGTGGTTGGCAGGTTTAGTACAATCGATGTCAGCATCTCGCCGCCAATGATCTGCGGAAGACTCATACCCGCTATGCTGATAAGTGGGTTGATTGCCACTCGCAAGGCATGTTTGTAGATGACTATACGGGTTTGCAAACCCTTTGAACGGGCCGTGGTGATGTACTGTTGACCCAAAATGTCCAGCATATTAGCCCGCATGATACGAACGAGACCCGCCATGCCCTGTACACCAATGATCATGATGGGCAACCAGATGTGTTTGAGCAGATCTAAAACCCGTGCAACACTCCACGGAGCATTGCGGAACTCCGGAGAAAAGAGCCCCATTAATGACACGTCAAAGGCATAGAGAACGAACACAAGTAAGACTAAAGCCAGCAGAAAGCCGGGAGTGGCCATGCCGACAAAACTGAACAGTGTTGCTATTCGGTCAAACAGAGAGCGGGGGTGTGTGGCCGATATAATGCCAATGGGAATGGCCACGATCCACGTAAAAAACAATGTCCCTACCGACAGGATCATCGTGAGAAGCAACCGGTCCATAATCAGTTCTCGGGCGGGTTGATTGTACTCAAAAGAGAACCCGAAATCTCCTTGGACAAAGCGGGTGGCCCATAACCAATATTGCACAAAAATCGGTTGGTCCAGTCCGTAATGCGTGCGGAGACGTTCTAGGTGTTCCCGCGCCGAGGTATCTCCTTGGAGTTCCAGTTCGGTAATACGCGCGGTTAGATAGTCTCCCGGAGGAAGATTAATGATAACGAAACTAACCAAGCTGATGAGAATGATGGTGGGAATAAGATGGAACAATCGCTTCAAAATAAACTCGCTCAAATGGGATCCACTCCTTGCAAAGCAGTGAGCTCAGAAACTAACGACACAACCAGCAGCGGACTCGGTGGCCGGGCTTGATTTCGAAGAAATGCGGAGCATCGTCCTCACAGTGTTCTCCTTGGAGCAGACAGCGCGGACCAAACCTACAGCCAGCAGGGATTTTGTCTGCTTCGGGCACCCGTCCTTTTATCGGTTCCAACCGCTTCTCGCGAATGCTCTGGAATCTAGGAATTGATTCAAGAAGCGCTTTGGTGTAAGGATGCTGCGGATCATGAAACAGCTCGCTGGCTGAAGATTCTTCGACGACCTGACCCAGGTACATAACAGAAACGTTGTCGGCGGTTTCTGCGATAACCCCAAGATCATGGGTGATCATTATGATCGATGTTTCAAACTCCTTTTGCAGATCTTGCATCAAGTTGAGGATCTGTGCTTGGACTGTGACATCTAGGGCGGTTGTCGGCTCATCGGCGATTAAGAGGGCTGGGTTGCATGCCAGGGCCATGGCGATCATGACCCGTTGCCGCATACCACCGGAGAGCTGATGCGGGTATTCATGTATCCGTCGTTCAGGAGCGGGAATTCCCACTTTTTTCAACATTTCGAGGCCTATCGACCGGGCCTGGCGCCTGTCCACATGCTGATGAAGAAGGATGCCTTCCATTAATTGGTTTCCTATCGAAAACACAGGGTTGAGTGAAGTCATTGGCTCTTGGAAGATCATGGATATATCCCGTCCGCGTATGCGTCTTAGTGACGCTTCTTTAAGTCTGGGGTCGGCTAGGTCGATGCTTCGTTCATCGTAATGAAACATAATGCGGCCATCCACTTTGGCCGTTCGCTCCGGGAGCAGGCGCAAAATGCTCATGGCCGTTACGCTCTTCCCGCAGCCGCTTTCCCCGACGATTCCATGGGTCTGATTCGGTGCAATGTTGAGATAGACTCCATCAACCGCTTTGACCGTCCCTTCGTCGGTTGTGAACGAGACCTTTAGGTTTTCGATCTCAATAAGGTTTCCCGTTGTGGGCATGGGCTTCTTTTTTCCTAGGGTTGCTGCCGAACTCATGGCGGCTCTCCTTCCCCGACCTGGCTGTCATGGGCGTCGCTAGGTCTTTCCATTTGGGTTTATTCGTAGCTTCCAAGGCGTTTAGCCGCTTCCATGAAACGCTGAAAATCCGACAGCGAGACAGAGTCCGGAACCGAATGATCGGAACCAATGATGTAACCGCCATTTTCCTTCATGAGCGGAACAACACGTTCCATTTCGGCGATCATAACGTCTATGTCATCGTAGAGAACAGCGTTTAATCCACCGTGGAAAGCCAATCGGTCGCCATATTCCCTTTTGAGTGCGATGGGATCAACTCCGGCTTTTACCTCTAAAGGATTAAGCATATCGATGCCCAGGTCCACGAGATCGGGCACAAACGGACGAATGTCACCGCAAGAATGCAGTTTCACCTTGACGCCTTTTTCGTGAGCCCAATCAGCGGCCTTCTTGTGAACTGGTTTTACGAGGTCGCGGTACATATTGACGGAAAAAAACTGCGAGAGCTTGTAGCCCATGTCGTCAGGCCAGTGTATTTCATCGAACTCGTAGCCTTCATCCCAGACCTGTTGGAACAACGCCAAGTCCATTTCGAGCATATGGTTGAACATATCGCTAACCCATTCCGGGTCGGTGATCATAGCCATCAGGACTCGTTCGGTACCGACCATCCACGAGTGGGTAACATCGAATCCGAACCAAAAACTCGCTGTTATCCAAGCGCCGTTCTTCCGCCAGGATCGATAATTATGCTTCAAGTTATCCCAATCGATTCGGTCCGGCGTAGGCGTCATTCTTTGCTTTGCCTCATTCCAGGAATCCCGGTCCTTGATGATGAAATCGATGAACTCCGGGACTCCTCCTGCGTGTGACCACAGCTTCTGTGTAGATCCCCACTGGGATGTGATGACTCTGAACTCATCGGTTTCCTCCAGTACGCGCACCGGGTAACGCGGGCTGTTGTCGGCCCTAATACTGGCGGTTAAGTCCATGCCTAGAAAGTCAGCGTAGTCGACGTTGTCCGGCAGTCCCTGTTGTTGCCATCGTTCCACTGTGGAGTCCCACGGACTGTCAATAATCGGTGCCCGATCAGGTTCTTTGTGGGCGTATAGCCTCTGCATACGCTCAGCAGTGGTCATTTCTTTCATGTCGTGATTACCTGCCTTTCCAAAACGGCCAACGGCGGTTTGCATGTTTCCCCTTGTTGCAACACGTTCTTAAGCCTTCGGCTGAAAAGGCTTTCGAAGAAACTACATATCATGCGGTTGTCCTTAAGATGATATCATTGTAGCCCAAAATCGTCATGAATTCTAGTATTTTTGTAACTTCGTTTTGTAATATGTTAAGACTTTCGTTGACGGCAAGTCGAAGTCATTCTATGGTTTGCGTTTGCAGCCCGGAAACACAAGCCTGTTAACATGACAGCAGCGTTTATTCGAGAGAACGATTTCTGTGTTTTTGGCAGACATGCTCAACGGGAAAGCAGTAGGTGGCAATCGATGCAGCTTCATTTGATGTTAGATCGGCTACATGGCCTGCAGCATGGCGAAACGAACAGCTTGGTTTCAGAAGCAGCAAAAGCAGCGTTTTTCGCTGCTTCTTTAATCGACATCTGCTAGCCGAAGGTACCTGCCGCAGACGCTCCGTTGCCGCTATGCGGCATACCCTGTGTGCGCCGGTCTCCCATAGCCGTTGGTTTTGTTTTCGGTAGTGCGCTCGAGTATGAGTTGACTGGACAATGGGCAATCAGACCGAGGACTTCCGCATAGCGGAAACTATCGATTCAACAAAGGGATCGTCTGTGCCGGTGGCCAATAACGTACACAGAGAGGCAATCGCTGCACTGTGGCCGCGGAAGAGAATCTAGGAGGGACGCGATGGATTTCTATGAAGAACCCGGGAAAAAGCTGCCGGTGCACAACTTTGACGTTGTCGTCTTAGGCGGCGGCACCGCCGGCGTGCTGGCGGCTTTGGCGGCTGCCCGGCAGGGGGCGAACACCGCGTTGGTGGAAGCGAAAGGTTATACCGGCGGAACGGCTGTCGAAGGCGGTACGGCACTGCACAGTTATTTTAACCTGTGGAAGGCGTTTGAGGATACCGAGAAGAAGCAGGTGGTCCAGGGCATATCGGAGGAAATTGTGCAACGGCTCCAGGAGATCGGCGGAACCACAGGACACGCGGAAATGCTCGCAGGGTCCGACTATGATTCGGTCTGTACAGCCATTGACACCGAGTTGTACAAACTGGTGACCATGGAAATGCTGGCCGAGGACGGCGTCCATATGTATCTCAATACGTGGCTGTGCGATGCGGTCGTCGATGGCGGCTCGGTGCGCGGTGCCGTAGTGGAAAGCCGCTCGGGACGTGAAGTCCTTGCGGGTTCTGTTTTTGTGGATTGCACTGGATACGGAGATTTTGCGGCCCATGCCGGCGCCCCGTTTACAGAGCCAAATGATCATCCTGTGGCCAACAGCATGGGTGTGGGCGGTGTCGTCGTCGAGAATTACTGGGAGTTCATCCGTGCACGGGGCGTGGTCAAAGACTTGAGTCGAGGCCTGCGCAGTGGACACCCCGACCGGATTGTGCGGGTAGATGCCCAATTGCCGTCGCTCCCCGAAGATTTCCGCCAAGGAGCTGCCGCCATTGGCATGCAGACTGCTGTGACCACAGTCCATGATGACTACTTCATGTTTGTCAAACTGAACTACAAAATGGATGTTTCCCCAACGGACCGGGACGCCGTGGCCGCGGCGGAGCTGGAATTGCGCCGGCGCCAGTACAAAGCGATACAGCTCCTGCGGGAACATATTCCCGGATGCGAGCATGCCTTTATTGCCCGCACCAGCCCTTCGCTTTGCATTCGGCGGGCACGGTGCATTGCCTGCGAATACGATCTTACCAATGACGATGTGGTTTCAGGCCGGCGGTTTGACGACGAGGTGCTGCTCTTCGGCTTCCATGACCAAGCACCGCGGTTCCAGATCCGGCAGGGCGGTGTCTATGGTGTACCCTACCGTGCCCTGCAGGTGCGGGGCCTTGACAACGTGCTCGCCGCCGGTATGCTAATCACCTCTGAACACGAAGCGCATATGTCCACACGCAATACCGTCTGCTGTATGGGCCAAGGCGAAGCGGCCGGAACAGCCGCGGCCCTCGCGGCCCAAGGCGGTGTGAGTATCCGGCAGCTTCCTTATGCACGGCTCCGTCAGGCATTGCTAGAACAGAGGGTATGCTTGGACTATGATGGATAAGCGGGGAACGAAGCGGCATGAACCACCCTCGCCGCGGCATCCGCTCCATAGTAGAACCAGGTGACAGTCCAGACAAGCTCCCGCAGGTTGTGTTCACCGATGCCGGCTTACAGCAGGAGAGCCAGCGGAGAAACATGTTCCAGAAAGAAGGTTGCAGTGATGCCACATCCGACGGATAGAAACAAAGTGCAGTCGGTGACCAAGGTCATTTCGATCCTTGAAGAATTAGCCCATCATGACGGACGCATGAAATTAACGGCATTGTCCACATCTCTCGACATGCCAGTCAGTACGGTGTCACGGCTGTTGAATTCACTGATGGACATGGGCTATGTCAATAAGGACGAGAAAACCGGCGAATATATCCTCGGTTTGCGGCTCCTGTCCTTGGCCAGCGTTGTTTTGCGCCAGCTCAATCTGCGGCAGATCGCCTATCCTTTCCTGGAACAGCTTCGCAATCAAACGCAGGAAACGGCCAACTTAGTCATGCTGGATACGGATGAAGTGATGTATGTGGAAAAAGCCGAAAGCAGACAGCCGATCCGCGCCTTTTCCATGATTGGGCGCCGGGCGCCCGTCCATGCCACGGGGGCTGGCAAAGTCCTCCTGGCCGATATGCGGATGGATGAGATCCTGCCCATACTCAGGAAGCATGGATTGCGGGAAATGACCCCAAAGACCATAACCGATTATGATCAGTTCATGGAAGAACTCAACCGAATTCGGGTTGCGGGCTATGCCCTGGATAACGAGGAATGTGAACCTGGTGTAGCCTGTATTGCCGTGCCGGTGCGAAACCATGAAGGACGGACCGTGGCCAGTATTAGTATATCGGGTCCGAGGGACCGCTTAAGCCCGCGGCGGATGCAGGAGTTGGTGCCGACGGTGAAGCACATCGGCAGAGATCTTTCCCACAAGCTGGGTTATGTTGAAGGTTTGGGTCAGCAGCAGACAGAGCATCTTCCCTAGGATCCGCTGTTGGCGAAGAAGACGAAGCACAGATTCGTAAATTCAAAACGAGGTGATAGCTGATATGACGAAAGTAAGCACACTGAAGGTTCCGGCACGGATTCTGATGGGGCCGGGCCCCAGTGATGTCGCGCCGGCGGTACTGCAGGCCATGGCCAACCCCCTGCTGGGCCACCTGGACCCGGCCTTTTTGGAAATCATGAATGAGATCATGGATCAGCTGCGGGAGGTGTTTGGCACCAAGAACCAGCTGACAATGCCCATGTCCGGCACCGGGAGTGCCGGTATGGAAACGGCTTTTGTCAATGTCATCAATCCCGGCGACGTGGCCGTGGTGGGCGTCAACGGGGTGTTCGGCCAGCGCATGGCCGATGTAGCCCAGCGCTGCGGCGCCGTCGTCAAAACCGTGGAGGCGGCTTGGGGTGAAGCCATTGATCCCAATCGTATCGAAGAAGTGCTGCGAAGCGAAGACAAAGTTAAACTTGTGGCTGTGGTGCATGCGGAAACTTCCACTGGGGTGATGCAGCCGCTGGAGGACATCAGCCGCCTGGCCCATCAATACGGGGCCCTGTTCTTGGTGGACGCGGTAACTTCCTTGGGCGGAATTCCTGTAGAAGTGGACCGCTTCGGCATTGATATCTGTTACAGCGGGACCCAAAAGTGCATCAGTGCGCCGCCCGGACTGGCTCCGGTGACCTTCAGCCAGCGTGCTTTGGATGCCTTGGACGGCCTCAGCGACAAGGTGCAGAGCTGGTACTTAGATCTGAGCATGATCAAAGGATATTGGGGGCAAGAGCGTTCCTATCATCACACGGCGCCCATTTCCATGAACTACGCCCTGCGGGAAGCCTTGCGCTTAATACTGGAAGAGGGATTGGAAAGTACCTACCGCCGGCACCAAATCCTCGGCGGTGCACTGCAGAACGGCCTTGAGGCCATGGGACTGACCATGCATGTGAAAGAGGATATCCGCCTGCCGCAGCTGACTGTGGTGCGCATTCCGGGCGGCGTCGAAGATGCGGCCGTCCGCTCCCGGCTCCTTTTGGAGTACGGTATTGAAATCGGCGGTGGTCTGGGTCCATTGAAGGGCGACGTGTGGCGTGTGGGGCTCATGGGGCATGCATGCCGCCCTAAGAACGTCATGACCTTCTTGACGGCCCTAGAAAGCATTTTAGCGGACATGGGTGTAGATGTGGAAGCCGGCGCCGCTGGCAGCGCTGCTCGCCAACGGATCGCGGCTTTGTAGGCCTGCTGCATCGGCATTGTAAGCCATTGACCAAGTGTTGCTGCTCGGGGACCGGCATATCCTGGGCCAGCACGGGGACGCAAGGCTCTGGATGGGCTCTGCCATGGGCATGCCGGAGCCTTCTTTCTGCATTTCCCGGGCCGTCTTCGTTGGAGCACGGAAGTCATTCCCTGCCGCACGCGTTGAACACGAAAGGCGGGTATTGTCATGAAAATAACCTGTTTGGAGACGTTTTCGAGACCGGAGGTTGGTTTTGTCAAGCTGCACACCGATGCCGGCCATATGGGCATTGGACAGATGTCCCCCTTTAACGCGGATATTACCGCCGCTGTATTTCACAGGCAGGTGGCGCCGTATGCCTTGGGGAAGGATCCGTTGGACATCGCAACCATCGTTGATGCATGCATTGAAGGAGAATACAAGTTTCCCGGATCCTATTTGCGGCGGGCCTTGGCAGGATTGGATACGGCCCTTTGGGATCTGCGGGGCAAGCTGGAAGAGAAAGGCGTCTATCAACTGCTCGGCGGACAGGATCCCATGATCGCCGTCTATGGATCGAGCATGCGACGGGATATAACACCGGACGAGGAAGGGAAACGCTTGGCGCGTCTGCGGGACGAAAAAGGGTACGGTGCATTCAAAATCCGGATTGGCAGCGTCTGCGGGCACAATGAAGATCAGTGGCCGGGGCGCACGGAAGCACTGGTTCCGACGGTGCGGGAAAGCATCGGCGGCGACATTGCTCTCTATGTGGATGCCAACAGCTGCTACACGCCGGACAAGGCGGTTGAAGTCGGGAAAATGCTGGAACAAAACGGTGTTGTACACTTTGAAGAGCCGTGCCCGTATTGGGAAATTGAATGGACTGCAGAAGCGGCCGCCGCCCTGGATGTGCCCGTGGCCGGCGGCGAACAGGATACGTCCCTGGCGCAGTTCCGGCGGATGATGGCCATGGATGCGGTGGATATAGTGCAACCGGACATTTGCTATGTGGGAGGGCTGACTCGGGCTCTGCGGGTAGCAGAGATGGCCCGGCAATTCGAAAAACCGTGTACACCCCATTCGGCGAATCTGTCGATGGTGACGCTCTTTACCATGCATATGCTGGCGGCGATTCCTAACGGAGGGCCATTCCTGGAATTTTCCATCGAGCCCACACCCTGGACGGAGAACCTCTTTTCTCCGTCACTGGAGGTGGCCGACGGGCGGGTTCGGATCCCCGATGGTCCCGGGTGGGGTGTCGCGTTAAATGAAGATTGGCTGGCGCAGGCGGCGTACCAGAAAAGTGGACTAGAGTAGACTGCTGCGGGCTATGTAGACAATACGTCTGTGGGGTTGAAGACCTGATGAACGGGCTCTTCCGTCCAATGAATTGGTCGCAGGGCCAGACCCAGGACGCAATCATGGACGCATGCAAGAGAACAGCTGTAGCAATATCTAGGAGGATGAGCATGGCGCAAGCAAGCTTGAACAACAAATTTTTGGGATGTATCGCTGGTGTACACGTGGGTTCTGCCATGGGAGCGGTGGTGGAAGGCATGGACTACCAGCAGATTGAAGAGGAGCACGGCACCTTAGACACGCTCCTTCCCTATGAGCACTATGACAATGGCTGGATACGGGAGGCGGGCACCACAGAGGATGGTGTGGAACGTCAGAAGCTGATGATCACGGCCATTACCGAGAAGGGCGATAGGGTCAATGCCGAGGATGTGCGCAAAATATGGGTCCGGGATATTAAGGAAGATGCTCCGGGTACCGTTTCGGAGCCCTTTGAAGGTACGCTGCTGGCCTTGGCTAAGACTGGCATTCCCGCCAGAGACATCGGCCGCTACTGTGACTATGCGGGTTTAAACTCCTTTGCCCGGGCCTGTCATCCCATAGGGTTAATCAACGCCGGGGATGTGGACGGAGCCTTTGATGATGTGATGGAAGTAGGTCAGCTCTATCAAACAGCCAACAGCCGCGGCCTGCAGTGGGCGGCGGTGACGGCCGTGGCCATCGCCGCGGCCGGGAAACCGGACGCCACGGTGGATTCCGTTCTCGGCGCTGTCTTCGATACATGCCATCCGGATCTGGTGGTGAAGGAACTAGACCGGGAGCTGAAGCATACCCAGTCTTGCCGGGACTTCCGGGAACTGCGCCGAGCCTTTGATTCGGTCTACAGCGGCCGTGGCATGACATATGCCTTCTCCTTCGCCAATGAAGTGGTGACCAAAGGCATCTGTGTCTTCAACATGGTCCAGGGCGATCTCACCAATGCCATGATCTCCGGCGTCAACCTCGGACGCGATACGGACTGCATTGCAGCCGTGGCAGCAGGGATTTCCGGCTCCCTGACGGGAACGGCCGGGTTCCCCCAGGAATACATGGACCAGGTCGACTACGCAACCAGCTTAAACAAGAACAGCAATTCCCAACGAACGCTGGCCGAAACCGCCGACGGCCTCTACGGTGCGTTCCAGCATCGATTGATGAAGTACAGAGATTATGCCGAGCGTATGCTGGATCAATAATGCTGTCTGACTACGGGCGCCAAGCCGAAACCCAAGAAGCATGCCGATTGTGCGCAACACGGCGTCTGTAAGCCGGCTGCCAGCGGGAAAGGAGAAATTTCCCGGCATCAGGCTGCGCACATGGCAGTGCAGGTGTTTTGCATACAGAAAAGCCCCTGGTGGCTGCGGGGAACCCCATGGCCAACAGGGGCTTTTTCTGCGGGCCAATAAAGACTGGCTGCCAGTTTTGGTCTTCAGAGGGTGTAGCCACCTTCGGCCCCACGGCAGGGGGAGCGAACGTAGAACCGCAGCGGCTAAAGAAGACGATCGCAGAAAAAGGTGTTGACAAAATAACGAGCGTTATATAGAATAACTGTAGTTATACAATATAACGCACGTAATTCTAAGTTTGAAGTTGTCTGGTGTTCTGTCAGCACCTTGGGGGAAAGGGATGTGGTGTCTGTGGTACAGCCGAGTGTCTATTCCTACGAACAAATCATTGCAGCCGCGTTAGAGATCGTCCGGGAGCACGGTTGGAGTGCAGTCACAGCCAGGGCCATCGCCAAACAGCTGGGTTCTTCCACCATGCCGATCTATTCACGGGTGACATCCGTAGACGACCTGGAACAGGACGTACGCCGTCAAGCATGCGCCGTTCTCAAGGATTACCAGCGGTGCCCGTTTACGTCTGACACCCTTTTGAATGCGGCTTTTGGCTATGTCAGGTTTGCCCGCGATGAAAAAAATCTGTTTCGGTACTTGTATCTGGAGCGTCCTGAGGCACTGAATGCGGAAAACGCTTCCGGCATGAGCCAGTCATTTGTTTTGGACTTCGGTGAGGGCAGCGAACAGCAAAAGGCCTTGGAGGAGGTGCAGCGGAAAGGACAGGACGATTTAGTGCAGTACACTTGGATTTTCGTTCATGGGCTGGCCACATTGGTGAGTTCGGGAACCTATGCATCGGTTTCAGACAAAGCCATTCTCCGCTTCTTGACAGACGCCGGCCAAGCATTTCACATGTGGTCGAGTTCGGATAATCCTGCGAAGGGAAGATGACACAATGACATGGGCCGCCTTCAGTTTTTGGTTTATGTTGATTCATACCGCTGCCTACATGTTGGCCGGAGCTCTAGCTCTCGCTACCTTTAGCAAAGACGTCTACGAAGGTAGGGGGCGCATTTTGGACTATCAGCGGGACACGTCTGTGGAAGAAGAGCGAGCGCATATCAGCCGCTGGCTGTTTCCTGCCCAGTTCCTGAGAGGACTGTTGATGTCCGTTGTTCTCTACCCTGTACTGGCGGGTTTGGGCGAATTGTCCTTTCTTTCTCGCTTCGGATTCTTTGCAGGGCTGGCGTTTGTGTTCACGCACATTGCCTGTGCCAGCCCTTGTTCGGACAACATCGAAGGGGCCGTGTACATGAAACCCGGGTATTTTGATCGGACGGCATTTTGGAAGTTCCAGCTGGAGATGATGATCTATAGTGTATTGCTCGCAGCTGCTGCGGCACAGTTTCTGTTTTAGATACCCATGTTCATGGAAAAATGGGGGTGTGTAGGTATGATGAATTTTGCTTGGGAAACACTGCAACGGGAAAAGCACGATCTGCAAAAGACGGCCGACCTGATTGCCCGGTCCGATGAGACGATCAATCCCCTTGTTTACGGCCGCGATCCGGCAGCTGTCATCGTCAAACTGCTGCAAACCGGAAACGGTTACTTCGATCCTGCCAACACACATCTTCTTGTGGCTGATGGTCAGGTCTTGGGAGTGGTTGTGGGCTATCCCGTTGCGGACATGGCCTTGATTAACAAGCGTGCCGGGCAATCCTTTGCGGGTGCCATAGGGCTCTTGGCGTTGGTGAAACGAACGCCACTGTTCCTGAAACTAAATCGAATCATGGCCGGTGAGATGGATCAAGACGGCTATTATATCCATACATTGAGCATCGATTCCGGATACCAGGGACAGGGGCTGGGGACGGAGATCATCAGGCACTTGTCAGAGGAACATTCCAAGATCTACCTCCATGTCAACACCAACAACCAGGGAGCTGTACGCTTCTATGAGAAGGTTGGTTTTCGGGAAAAGGCCCGGGGAAAAACAGTCTTTCGCGGGCAGGAACTCAGCGAAGCGCTGATGGAAAGGATAGCTTAGTGTTGTTGCCTTCGGATGCAGTGATGTTTGAACCGAAAGAGGACGTATTCTGTTCCCGGGCCATGCAGGCCTTATCTAGACGCAGGACCGGCCTCGGTGCAGTTTTTTGCACCGAGGCCGGCTTTCGCTTACCAGGAGGCAGTGTCAGGTACTGAGCTTCGCCACAGTTCCTTCGCATTCCATTCCAACCTCGTCCCTTGAATGACCGCTCCCGCCATGGGGTCGCCCGCAAGGGTGGTGCGGATCCACAAAAGCACACCATGGCCTGACAGAAGGCCATGCATCATGTCGACTGCGCCTTCTGCATGGGAAACAAGGATGTGATCGCTGTGATCGCCCGCAGCAGCCCTTATATAACAGTATTGGCCGTAGTCCTCTCTCGTGAAGTCATACGGATTGGCTGAACCCGCCGGCTGCGGGATGAGGATGGTGAACAACGAAAGCGGGAGCGGGTGATTGTACACATGGGACGCCGTGTGGGACGGCTGCTTCCCGTACAGGGCATACCAACCCAACACTTCCGGGGAAACGGCACCGCAGTCATCGGTAAGATCATCCGGTGCCTGCAGTGGTACAATGGACACATTGGCCAATGACCTTTCTCTGGTAAACACTTCACCAGCGCTTCCCAATTCGATCTGTACGGGACGAATTCCATCCTTGCTCCATTTTTCCGTTATCGGGGCGGGCTGCCACCACTGGCGGATACATCGGCGGGCGCGATCTGGACCTTCCACCCGATCGTGAAGGAGATAGAATCCGTTCCAGGGGTGGAAAATGGATCGCCGGTGGATGAGATCCGGTTCCCAATCTTCGGCGGACTGTTCACGGCTGTGCCGTCCGATGGTGGTAAAGCCATCGTTGTATTGGCCTTGGACAAAGGCTGTCGCAGAGCCGAAGAAACAGAAGGCGTCGGGATCAGGGAAGGACGCTTCCTGACCGAAGCGGTAGCGGCATTGCTCCTTGCCGTCAATGGTGAGCAGATTGTGGCCCCGCGTACTGCGGAAGAATTTTTCAAAGCCGTCCGGGCGGAAGTGATAAATGCCGGGATCGCCGATTAACGGCCGGCCGTGTCCATAAAGCACGAAATTGAGTTTGTCTTCATGCTGGTGATTGTGTCCGAAGTAACCTCCGTCAAACAACAGCCACAGGCTCTGGGATTGCCACGATTCCCGCATCACATAGTAACCGGCACTGGGAAAGGCGGCAGAAGTTTCAGCGGGCGGGGTGCCGGTCTGTCCTTGGCTGGCCACATACTGCCATTCTTTGTTGTGCTCGACGGCCAGCGCCTGGCGGGCACTGCGTTGTGCAGGCTCATGTTGGGGACTCGCGTCTTGCACCGGAGGCAGAACAAAGTTAGGCTGGGAGATGTGGGCAAACACGTCGGCCGCCCGCCGGTAGATCTCCAGCAGTTCAGGATGGGGCTCTTGTCCCATCCCGCGGGAAATGGCAATGAAATTGGTCAGGGCAGCAAAGGGATAGGAGTGGATAACGGGGGAGCACTCAAATTGCATGCCATCTTTTAAGAAGCAGGCCCGGGAGGAACGCAGCAAGCGCTCAGCCCCGATTTCATAGATATAGGAACGGAGCGGAAAGTCCGGCAGGACGGCAGCGGCCACTGCCAAACCGGTGCTTTCCATTTGAAACCAATTGTGCATGCCGCCCCCCTGGTTTGCGAGCAGATATAGGCTGCTCTCCAGGTAACGCCGGAGGAGATCGAAGGCCATCTTCTTCTGGAACAGCGGTGTGTCCGCTAGACAGTGAAGCAGGACCGGCCAGCTGCGCCACGCTCGGCTGCCCACCTCGAGTGTTCTCCAGGGTCCCTCCGTCCGGCGAATCGTGGGGGGAGGCGCTTGCTGGTACCAGCTGCTCCAAAGCTTTAGGATCGTGTGCAGATATGTTTCCCTACCGCTGTCCTGATACGCCTTGGCCAGTGCTGAAAGATGTTGGTGGCCGTTTAGCGACACGCAGGTCTCCACGTCATCCATCATTGGATTTTTCATGGTCTGCTGTACGCGCAGGCGCGTGGTGGGCCTGACTTCGTTGCTGTTGTTGAGGACACGCGATACGGTCTTGATGGATACGCCAGCATGTCTGGCCACATCCTTCATGGTTGGTGCCATGGGAATGCACCCTGTCGTGAAGAATCTCTAAAATGCATTTCGCCCGAACGGTCACGGTGAGCATGGAACTCCTGTGCGCTTGAAAACGTAGGACAAAAGCGGATACCAAAGTCTACCATCGCGGGGAAGACATCATGTATAGTGTAGAGTACCACATGCATTCTGTCCAGGCTAGTTTGCTTCCCATAATTAGGGACGTTTCGCTTCGCCGCCGGTTCCGAACCGTAGGATCTACGATGAAGGTAAAGCGGTCACCGGGATACAGGGAGCGTACGTACTCCACGAACTGATCGTCTCTGGAGAAGACAATAGCCTCTTTAACGAGCAAGGCTGTGCTTAAGGCCACATCAAGCAGTCTGGCTTCTTCTTCATTGGCGGCACGGATCTGCAGCTCGGCCTTGGCATGATGGGGAACGGTGCCGTAGAAGTTGCCCAGGACATCATAAAGGGAACGTTCAACGGGCTGGTCTTCCAACCCAGGAAACCTACGGAGGGACAAAAAGCTGTCCTCGTATAGGGAAGGGCCGTTCTTTATTTTACGAATCCGACTAATTTTGAGCATCGTCTCTCCTTGGACGATGTCCAATTCCTTAGTCAGGCGTGTTTTGAAATCGAAGGGAAGGATTTCCTTTGCCAGAATGGTGCTCGTCAGTTCATAGCCGAGGTTTTCTACGAACTTCGTTGTTCCCTGGGGTGTGACGATGTTGATCGGCATTCTTCCTTGCGAGACAAAAATGCCTTTGCCCACGATTTTCTGGCAGTACCCTTCCATAGTGAGAGCCTTGATGGCTTTTCGCACTGTATCGCGGCTCACTCCGGTCTTATCGCTGACCTCCCGTTCTGTGGGTATCTGGCTTCCCGGGGGAAGAAGACCGGACTCGATTTGACTTCGAATTTGATCGAATATCTGGTAATAGATCGGGCGGGTATCATGCTTTTTCAGTTCAATGTTCATGTCTTACCACTCCTCGTGAGGTGACGGGGAGCCGACAATCCCGTGACATGTCCCTTTCACCGATTTGGCGGTCGCTCGCATCACATCAACATCTCTGTGAAGGCTTGTGAAGTATCGGTGGAGGGCCTCAGATCGCGATGTCCCTTGCCTGCCCGTGGTGTAAAAGACAAGCGCTCTGTTGCTCCAGGGGTGCCTACCGTAACCCACTAAACGGAAGGCGCGCATTTTCGCGTCCTTCACCTTTGCCCAGAACAGTGTGATGCGAAAGCACACCAATGCGCACTGTGGATATCGGGCAGGAACCCAATCTGCATTGACCGGCAGTGGAACACAGTCGGTGGGATTCTAGCGTATCCTCCAAGTTGGCTGTCGCACCCCGCGAGACCGAGGTCTCTGGCCTAATGCTGGTATTTCCTTTGGGGAGCACGAAGCGCGCTCTGATGATTTGTCCTTCTTGCAAATAGTACTTCTATCCTCATGGAGCGTATGGCTCTGCAGATCGCAGGGTCTGAGCCCCATCAACGTAGGGATTGACGGCATTTGTTTCTGCCAACTACAGCATGGCTTTCCGGCACGGTGCTTTGAGTTGCCATCGAAAGAACTTATGTTCTTATATGGTCTGTTATGGGCGCGGCAATGAACCTTCTATCTCCTAGAAAACCCTTGTCTTTCGATGAATTATGCGTTATGCTTATGGGGAACACATGTTTGATTTCTGCGTTGCAAGTAATGTGGTATATTAGAAGGGGGCGAGGCTGTAGTGGCTGTCGATTGGTTGCCGGCTATGGTGTGTGAAGAACCTACAGTGTATGCACGGGAGGACAAGACGAATAGAGTGCTCTTTGCTGACGATGACGTCATGCGGGATTTTCTGCAGTACTGTGTACCGCAAGACTGGCTCCCCTGTTCACCGATGGAGGGCGAACTGCGCCGGCGCAGTAGTTCTTTGGTGGCCAACATGCGTGATAGGCATTCGGATATGATTTGGGAAATACATTGCCCTGACGATACCACTTGGTTTGTTTTGCTTGAATTCCAGAGCACCGCTGACGCCAACATGGCGCTGCGCATGGCGCGGTATAGCTTGTTTCTGTGGAGTGATTGGGAACGGGCCCAAGGGAATGCCGGTGGGCGAAAACTTCCCTACATTGTTCCGTGCGTCTTGTATTCTGGAGAGCATTGGCATATGGCGGTTGATTTATGGGATCGATTGGCGGTACCGAAGACAATGCCCCGCCGGTTTCATTGGCCTTTTCTTCTCATTAATACGGCGGAGTTGGATGCTGCAAACTTGATAGAGGTGTCACCGCTACTGGGTGTAGCACTGTATTTGAGCGCCAGCAAAAATGGCGCAGAGTTTCTGCGTGCTGTTCGGCGCTGCCGCGAACCGATTCGGAGGTTCAATGAAAAACAGGGACAGATCTTTGCCGAGTGGTTGTCGGGTTGGACAGAGGGACGAGAACAGGCAGAACTCATTCGGGAAATTTTAAAGGAGGATGAGGGCATGACTCTGGGTCTACGGAAAGTGTTCGAAGGCGAGCGCGAGGAAGGTCGAAAAGAAGGTCGCCAAAAGGGTCGTCGGGAAGGTCGCCAAGAGGGTCGTCGGGAAGGTCGCCAAGAGGGTCGCCAAGAAGGTCGCCAGGAAGGTCGCCAAGAAGGTCGCCAGGAAGGTCGCCAAGAGCTTCTTATGGAGAAGATCCTGCACCTACATCGGAAGGGATACGGGAAGGCCGAGATTCTTGATCTTCTGGAGCCAGACGCAGATGCCTATGATCGGGTCGTGGAA
>PUOC01000210.1 GCA_003551965.1 Clostridiales bacterium
TATCGTCTAGCATTAAACAGCAAGCTGGGGTGTTTGCAGGCAGTGTGCTAGGTATGACAAGCTAAGATAACATTGGCGAGGAGAGATGGCCCTATCGGGCCGCGTCACAAGCCCCTTACGGGGTACTGGCAGGGGTTGCGGTTAGCGGTAACTTCTGCCACCAGAAATGAAACGGTTTCCTCCCCATAGCTAAAGCGAGGGGCATCCAACCGGTTGGAAGGGGGTGAACACACCACGGGCGCGGGGCCTTCTGTTGACGGCAGGGCTGCAATTCTCTGCCGCGGGTACGGTTCTGACTTGCGATGCCTGCGACCAAGCGATGATTGAGGAAGTGTGCCTGGGCCATTGGGCCAAGCCGTTTCCTTGCCTTCGTTTGGCATGTCGTGAGTAGGGTGAAGGCAAAAACTGAAAATGGCACCGGTTGTTCTGGACTTAAAGAGCAAGGATGATTTCAGCTAGGAGGCTAATTGTGAAATTGTTTGGACGCAGCGCAGTTATGATTGTGGTATTCGTTATGATGGCAGGGGCCCTCAGCGGAGCTGCCTTGGCTGGCACGGCCTATGTCAATCTGCAGGCTGTTCTGGAGCAGCATCCTGGGTTGGAAGACGCCCAAGCCGAATACCAGGAGGCGGCACAGGAACTGGAAGAGGAAATGGGTGACGTAGCCGAAGAGGACCAGGAAGCTATGATGGGCCAGTACCAACAGATGCTGCAGCAGTTGGAACAGGACCTGCAGATGGGCCTCGTGGACGACATCATTGATGCCGTGGAAGAATTAGGCGAGCAAGAGGGTTACGATACTATTCTCGACGAGAGCGCTGTGCTGTACGGCGGTACGGACGTGACCGACGAAGTGATTGACCACCTGCTGGCCACGTACTAGATCCTGATCGATATTGGCAGTGTTCACCAGGTGCCGGGCATTCCCGGCACCTGGTTTTTCGCGCCCAGGAGCCGGGCGGAGCGGCAGGAATGGGCGCCCCTGCAGCGAACATGTAGTAGGGACAGCCCGTTGACGGGGCTGTCGAACAGTGCTCGAGGGGGCAGACATTTCATGCAGCTGGAACACGTCCGGACCTTTCTCCTGGACTTAGATGGCACAGTATATCTCGGCGAAACCCTGTTTTCCTGGTCGCTTCCGTTTCTAAGCCACGTTGTGGAGACGGGGCGCAGCTTTGTATTCGTCACCAACAATTCGTCCCGCAGCGGTGACTACTATGTACGGAAACTGCAAGGGCTGCAGATCCCGGCTGACCGGCGCAGCGTTTTTACGTCCGGGGATGCGACCATACATTACCTCAAAAAGCACAGCGTAGGGCCTCGCATTGCTTTGATTGGGACTCCGTCGCTGGAAGAGGAGTTTTCTGCCGCCGGCTTTGAACTCCGTTGTGACCTTCCTGACGCGCTGGTATTGGGATTTGATATGACCATGACCTATGAAAAAATGAAAACAGCCTGCGCATTGGTGCGCCAGGGAGTTCCCTATTACGCAACTCATCCCGACTTCAACTGCCCCACACCGGAGGGCCCGATACCGGATATAGGGGCGATGATAGCGTTTATCGAGGCGGCAACCGGTGCTCGGCCCAAGATCATCGGCAAGCCCTATCCGGAGATGGTCGAAGCCCTGTGCGCCCAGCGGGGTTTGGACCCCGGCCAGCTCTGTATGATCGGGGATCGGCTCTATACAGATATCGCCATGGGCCAGTCGGCCGGAATTACCACCGTCTTAGTGCTGAGCGGAGAAACGAAAAAAGACGATCTGCAGGGATCGCCCTATCGTCCTGATTACATTGCCCAAGACCTCAGTGATGTTACTCCTTGGCTCTGACAGGTGCACGTACACGCCAGGACCGGAGTTCTTGTCTCCGGCGGCGCCGGCACCTCCGGGAGAGCCGAACCCGAGGGCGCAGGGGCCGGACGTGGCCTTAAGCCCACCGGCTGCGGTTCCCGGGGAAGCATTGTAGACGGGGCGGTGCCGCACCCGACCGGGGGCGCGCCGTCCGACAAACCATCTCTGCCCCCGTCTCGGGTGCGTTATTGGGAGTCGTCTACATTCTGCTTTGTCGATCCGCGTACAAACGCGGTTGGCACAGTAAAGATGATGCCGGAATTGGGCTGGCTGAGCTCCCCGCAGTAGCGTTCGATGGCGGCAATGGCCTCTTCCCGCTGGGACTCGTCGATGAGGGTCATGATTGTCCGATTGTGGGTGGTTTCTGCTCCCGAAGTTTCCCGAAGCCTGGCTAGGAGGGGAATGGTGTCGTAGATGATCTGACCCATCCCCGCGGTTTCAAACACGGTCGCGCCTCGGATTCCCCGAGAGACGAAGTCTTCAAGAATGGGTTCCACCAGGTGTTCCTGCGGAATAATGGCGAACAGCACTTCCATGGCCGTTTCCCTCCCGTTGACGTGATAGGGTATAGTATACCAGATTCAGTAGGAAAGGGAAACGAAGAGAGCTCCTGCGGCCCGGCGGGTGAGCCATGCCAGGCCGCATTATAGAAAGGACGAAGCACATATGCAGGCAGTGGTCTTTGATATCGGCAATGTTCTCATCCATTTTGACCCATGGAATTTTCTGCAGCGTACCTTTGGCCGCGATGCTCCGCTGGAGCTGTACCATACCGCCAGTTTCGGCAGCACCCAGTGGGTTGATCTCGACCGGGGCCTGATCAGCCAACGGGAAGCAGCCGCACAACTGAAAGAACGCTACCCGCATCTTGATGCTATCATCGACCAGATATTTCCAGGATGGTTTTCGAGCCTTACAGCCATCGAACCGGGCGTCAAAGCCCTGCGGGCAGTGAAAAAACAGGGCGTTCGTGCCTATGCCCTGTCCAATTTCCATCGGGAAGCATTCGATTACATCCGCCGCTCGTATCCTTGGCTGGAGCTTTTTGACGGCTGGACCATTTCCGCCCACGCCGGGATGCTCAAGCCGGAAGCGGGCATTTACCAGAAACTGCTGTGGGACCACCAGCTGCAGCCGCAGCGGATCATCTTTCTGGACGATGCAGCGGCCAATCTGCAGTCTGCCCGCTATTTCGGCATCACTGGGCTCTTGGTAGACGATGTCGAAGCAATCTCTACGCAGTTGGAGCAATCTTTGGGACATCCACTTGTTCCCTGAACTCGTCAATCAGACGCTCGCCACCGAGAAAGACGGTGAACGCCACCGCTGTGAAGACAACAGCGCCTAATACCATGCTGGTCCAGAGCATGACCCGGTGCCGGTTGAGGAAGCTGAGGCCGATGGCTGCAATTACCATGGCCGGAATGGTGTTCAGAAACGGGGTCGGAAGCAATAACAGAAACGCCATAAACACCACCATCAAGCCGGCGATGCGGCTTTCCCATTCCTCAAGGCGGCTGTGGTGCTTACGGCGAGGGAAAAACCGCTCCATGCGCTCGACCACAGGAATGGCTCGCGTGGAAAGGAGCACGGCCATTCGCGGTGTAAGAGTTCGACGGCGGATGCGCTCCGGCAGCCACGGGGTTCTGTGTCCTAGAAAGCGCTGCAGCCCCCACAAAATGAGCGCCATTCCGGGAACTGCCCCGACCAAGGGCGGCAGCGGAACCAATACGGGTAGGGCAAACGCCACGAGAAGCAGCCCAAACCCTTGTTCTTTGACAGCATCAAGAAACGTTCCTAGGGTTAATGTGTGATCGTGATATAGGGCAAGCTGCTGCCGAAGCAGCTGCGATACGGTCAATTCCACGGCACCACCTCCTGGGCTTCGTTCAGTTTGGTAATGGATTGCCTCTGGCGCCAGATTGGGTCATGTGTGAGCAGAAGGCCAGTCTGCAGCGGGCTTCTCTGGTTCAGAGGAACAATTGGCCTAGATCATCAAGATTGCTGCTGAAACGGGCCGGCGGCAGCGAACGGAGAAACTGGCTGCCGTAGGGCGCCGCGGTAATGCGGCCGTCTAGGATGACAACGCCGCCTCGATCTCTGCTGCTTCGGATGAGTCGACCAAACCCCTGCTTCAGCCGAAGAATGGCCTGCGGAATACTGTACTCTTGGAAGGAATTGCCGCCGGCTTCCTCAATGGCTCGGATGCGGGCGGCTGTGACCGGCCGGTCAGGCACGGCAAAGGGCAGCCGCGTAATAACTACGGCCCGCAGGGCGTCACCGGGGATGTCCACGCCTTCCCAGAAGCTGCTGGTCCCCATAAGCAGTGAACGGGGATTCTGCTGAAACGCAGCAATCAGTGCCGGCCTTGAAGCTTCCCCCTGCATCAATAGTTGATAGTTTTCCGCCTCCAGCTTCGTGCGGATTTGGTCGGCAACCGCATCCATGGTCCTATAGCTGGTAAACAGAGCCAGCGTCCGCCCTTGAGAAACGGCGGCTGCATATAGGGTGAGATACGCCGTATAGTGAATGTAGCGCGGATGCTTCGGCGGTTTGGCCTCTTTGGGTACACATAGGACGGCCTGGGAAGTGTAATCAAAGGGAGAACCTAAGACCAATTCCTGGCAGTCATCGAGCCCGACCCTGTTTTTGAAATAGGTAAACGACTGGTCGGTGCTGAGGGTGGCTGAAGTTGCGATGATGCTGTCCGTGGATTGGAAGAGATATTCTGCCAGCAGCGTGTCCACCGCAATAGGAGCTGCGTGCAGCGATGGTTCTGCATTGTTCATCGCAGCCCAGAAGACATAGGCCGGATCGTCCGCGGCCGTCAAACGCTGGCAGCGTTCGGCCATGGAACGGGTATAGTCAGCGAAGTTCTCGATGAGGCCAGCGGCCTGCGCATCCTCCGGCTGCCACTCCTCCACCGTAGAAAGTACGTCTTCTAGCAGCGGCGAAACGCGCAGCTGGCCGAAGGGAAGCCGGTTTTCGCCCTCTAAGAGGAGGCTGCCTTCCGGTATGAACGGCCGGACATTGGCCAAATACTCATGACCGTGCTGGTTGACTTTGTCTAAGGCTGTGCGCAGATCCTGCAGCTGGTGGTCTTCGATGCACGACTGCAGCGACGAAGCCAACTGCAGTCCAGCCCGATGGTAGGCCTGGAATGCGGCATGGCTCAACTCGTCGCTGAAACTGCTGGTGGCGACATCCTCTAGGTTGTGCGCTTCATCGATGACGACGGCATGGCACCGGGGTAGAATCCTGCCGTCGGTGACGCTGTTGGCTAACAGCATAGCTTGGTTTGTGATGATGAGATCGGCCTTGTGCAGCCTGTGGCGCAGACCCCAGTAGAAACAGTCCTTGAAAAATTGGCAGGCTTCTTCCGGGCAGTTTTCTTTTTCGCAGCGGATATCCATCCACAGGGCTTGGGGGATGGGACGGGGAGCGTCGGACCGTTCTCCCGTTTCTGTGTCGGCCAGCCACTGCTGCAGCGTTTCCAACGGCGGCAACAGTCCAGCCTGTGGCCCGGCATCCACCATTTCCCGGACGCGCCTCAAACAGACGTAGTTGTGACGTCCTTTAAAAATTTCTGTTTGGAAGGAAATCGGCAGTGCTTCCTTAAGCAGCGGAATATCCTTGTGAAAGAGCTGGTCCTGGAGATGGAGGGTGTGCGTGGTCAATAGTACCCTTTTGTTCTCCTGCACCGCGAAATAGACGGCAGGGATGGTGTAAGCGAGGCTCTTGCCGACTCCGGTTCCCGCCTCAATAATGCCGTGTTCCTGGTTGGAGAGGCATTCTGCAACTTTGTCGGCCATGGCCAGCTGTTCTTCCCGGAACTCGTACTGCGGCAGCGTCCGCGCCAGCAGGCCATGGGGTGCAAATATGTCTCGGCTGTCGTAGTCCATGGCTTGTTACCTCCAGTTCGTAGCTATTATACCATAGAGGTGTACGGCGGAACAGCCACCAAGGACATTCCGCAAGTCGATCTGCAGAAAGCAGGTGATATGGTGATGTTGAGACTGGCAATAGCATTGTTCCTCTGCGGTGCTTTGGCTGCATGGGCAGCGGGTGCCCATGGTTCTAACCCGACCATTGAACGGTTTCACTTAACGCCGCTGCAGGGAGGCGGACTAGAAGCTTGCCTGACACTGGATGGCGGTGAGACGCCTATGGAAGGCCTCTTGGAGCTCGGCGTGTCGGTGGACGGCCGCTTCGTAGACGGGCAGGCTGTGTGGGCTGCACTGGAGGGACGGGAACAGTTCTGCGTCTATCTGCAGACTCCCCCCGAAGCGGAGCTGCGGGTACGGGCAGCGTGGAGCGCCCAGGGCCGGCAGACGCTGATCGGTGAGGCCCACTGGCCCCAGCGGATCCGCGTCGGGATTATGGACACCGATTTCCGCAGTCTCTACCACGACACGGTCAAACTTAGTTCTCAAGAGCCGCTGATTGTGGAAGGATTTGACGGATCCAGCCACTACCGCCTGGCCGGTCCCTTGTCCATAGAGCCCGAGGCGGACGGCGTGGGGATTGTAAGCGGGGAAGAACGCTACCGGTTTGCCCAAGGTGTGAAGATCCAAAGCCAGGCCGATTCCCTGCTCCGCATCGACAGTATACGGAGAGGGAACGGCCAGTTTCAACCAAAGTACCGCGGCTTTTTGGAAATCCGCCCGGAACAAGGCGGCCTGCTGTTGATCAATGAAGTTTCCCTTGAAGAATACCTTTATCAGGTGCTTCCCAGTGAAATGCCCATGGGATGGCCCATGGAAGCCCTGAAAGCCCAAGCGGTGACCGCCCGCAGTTTCGCCGTGGTATCTGCGCAAAACAGCATCTACCAGGCCAAAGGATTCCATGTGGACGATAGTCATTCTTTTCAGGTCTACAACAACAGTCCGGAATCGGCCCGCGGGCGCGAGGCCATTGACGCCACGGCGGGAATGGTACTGAAGAGCCTGCACGACGGCCGGCCGGTGCAGGGATTCTTCTATTCCACTTCGCCGGGTGTTACGGCCTGCGCAGCATCAATGTGGGGCGGTGCCGGCAACGCCTATCTGCAGCCGCAGCCCTTAAGCGATCAATACCCGGAGGATGGATTAGAAAGGGAGCGTGATGCGTCCCAGTGGCTGCGGGACCACGGGATCGACAGTTATGATCAGCATTCCCCCTACTTCCGCTGGCAGGTGGAACTAGGCGAACAGCAGCTGCTGGACAGCCTGGGACGTGTACTGGGCAAGGACCTGGGCACCCTAGAGGAGTTGACCATTGCCCGGCGGGGAGAGAGCGGCAATGTGATGCGGCTGGCCATTGAAGCCGATGGCCGTGCGTTCGTGATCGATGGCGACTATCCCATTCGCCAGGCCCTAGCACCTGGAAGTACAGCCATAGAACTTCAGAACGGCCAAGAAGAACGCGGCGGCTCCGCCCTCCCCAGCAGTTTCTTTACCGTTGACGTAAAGCGCAGCGGGAGCGGCATTTCGTCTGTTGTGATCCACGGGGGCGGCCGCGGCCATGGTGTTGGGATGAGCCAGTGGGCAGCCTTGGGCATGGCCGAGGCAGGCTACAGCGCTGAAGATATCCTGACAACGTTTTTTACGGGCATCGAAATAGCTCCTGTGACAGGAATCTATCGTCGTTTGGAGAACCCATATTAGGGATCCCGGCCACGGAGGCCGCCAAGCAACCGCTCTGCGGTCCAGTGTTTCCCGTATCGGCGACATCGAGAGAAGCGAACACAGTAACACAGAGGCCCGCGGTGGTCAAATCGTGATTTGAGAAGGAGGAATTAAGGCGTGAAGTGTGCCATCAGTATGTACAGTGTCAACAAATACTACCAACAAGGCGACATGAATGTCTTGGATTTTGTGGATTTTGCGGCCGGGATTGGAGCCGACGGTGTAGAGCTGTTGGATATGTATTGGCAGGACGAAGACA
>PUOC01000281.1 GCA_003551965.1 Clostridiales bacterium
ATGTGGATGATACGAGCGGCTACGGACCGGAAACCATCGTACTCCAGGAAGCCGTTCCGGCGGATTATCATATCTGGCTGCACATGTATGCTGCCCGTGGCTATGACACCACCAGTCAAGTACGCGTGTTCGTGGACAGCGGCCTGGATAGCTACCAGGAGCGGTCTTTCACCATCGACATGCCTGACGAAGAGAATTGGAGCGTCTACTACGTTACGACAGTACGAGTAGCCGCTGACGGCAGCAAGTCCTTTGTAACGGTGCCGCCCAGCGAAATGAATGCAACATCAGCCGCTGAAGCCGTGTTCATGGAGAAGTAACCGTGTTCATGTCGTAATCGGCCGCTAGAAGAGTGCTCCGTCCAAGTCCTTGGGATGGAGCGCTTTCGTGTCGGCCACAGTCAAAGTATCCTAGACAAGCGGCCACTGTTATCGGCACCATGATCTTAAACCTGAAATTCGGTCTCAAAATACCTCTGACACTGCTGCCAACGATGTGCTCTTATATCCATGGCTTTCCGGGCCAACTCAGCGGTCCTCCAGACTCCACAGGATACCGCCGTGCGCGACCCTGCCATGACCCATCAGCCAAGTGAGCCTGAGGATTGCTGCACTCCTTGGTAAAGGCACCACGGCTCTTCTGCCATGTAATCGCCCCCGTGGTACACCGCAGCCCGAGCCCTGCAGCCACCGCAGATGCCCTTATACATACAGTGCCCGCAGCCGCCGCTGTATTCCTGCGTCCGCAGTTTCTTTAGAACAGGGCTATTCTTCCACAGCTCACTGAAGGGTGTTTCGCGAACATTCCCGATGGGCAGGTCAAGATAGGCGCAGGGCTGCAAATCACCATTAGGGCCTATGATGCAGTAGGAAATTCCGGCTAAACAACCCCGGGAAAACCGCATTTCCAGGCCTTTTTGCTTTGCGATCCGCATAAACTGCGGTGCACAGGTGGGCTTCAGTTCAATTTCGGTCGCTTTCTGCTTTTCCAGAATGCGTTCTAGAAGGCCCTCGTATTCTTGGGCCCGGAGGCTTTGTTCTTCAATGCCCGAGGCCCGGCCAGTGGGAACCAGGAAAAAAATGTGGTGCGCCACTGCTCCCCGCTCCACAGCAAAATCGGTCATGCTCTCGATTTCGTGATCATTCCAGCCCATAACCGTGGTGTGGATCTGAAACCGAAGTCCTGCACTGCGGCACTGTTCCATACCGGCGACCGCCCCGTCCCAAGCACCCTCACAGCGCCGAAAGGAATCATGACTGCTCTTATCAAGACTGTCGAGGCTAATGCCCATGCCGAGAGCTCCTGCTTTCACCAACTCCTGGGCCACTTCCTTGGTAATTAGAGTGCCGTTTGTTCCAAACACAGGCCGCAGGCCTAAATCCCTGGCATGGGCCACTAAATCAAAGATATCCGAGCGCAGCAACGGTTCGCCGCCGCTGAAGATCATGATCTTGAAGTGCGCCCGCGCGATTTCCTCCAACAGTGCCTTTGCTTCGGTTGTGGATAACTCTTGGTCCCCTTTTTCACCCGCACCGCGGTAGCAGTGGGCGCAATACATATTGCATTGATTGGTGGAGTTCCAGGATACAATCACTGGGCAGCCCCTCCCTGCGTGTATTTACCTGCTGCAATCTCTTCGTCGGTCAAATAACAGGCTGGATCGGCTTCCCAGTAGTCTCCGGTGACAGCAGCCGCCCGAGGCCGGAAGTTGCCATTGCAGGTGTGAAGCCATGGACAGCCGCCGCACCGCCCCTTGAGCAGTGGCTTGCGGTTACGCAGGCCCCTTAAAACAGAATGACTTTCATCGGTCCAAATCGTATCGAAAGAGCGCTCCCGCACACTGCCTAGCGTAATATCCTGAGAGAACTGATCGGGATGCACCTGGCCCAGCCAATCCACACAACCGATGGCAATACCGCTTCTATTGCCTCCGTTTATCTTTAGAAGCTCTAGGATTTCAGCCGTTTTATCCGGATTCTGTTTGGTCTCCCGAAGATACAAAAACATGCCGTCGCAGTGATTGTCGACGGTCAAGATCTCTTTTTGCAAACCGCGCTCGGCATACGTTTCCGCCTGGGAAGCAATTCGTTCCACAGCGTTACGCGTTTGTGCGTGACTGATATCAGCCGAGATCATCTCACTGCCGCGCCCGCTGTAGGCAAGATGGTAAAAACATACCCTTGGAATATCTTCTGCTTCGACAAGCTGAAAGATCTCGTCTAAGTCCGCTATATTATAAGAATTCATTGTAAAGCGCAATCCTACTTTTTGACCCGCTGCCTGGCAGCGGCGGATGCCTTGAAGCGCCGCATCAAAGGCTCCCTTTTTGCCCCGAAACTCGTCGTTGTTGGCACCAATCCCGTCGAGACTTACGCCGACATAGCTGACACCCAGCTCCTTCAGGGTTTGCGCCAAGTCCTCGGTAATGAGGGTACCGTTTGTAGAAATGGTGACTCGAATGCCCTGCTTCACTGCATGGGATATTAATGTGGTCAAATCAGGACGGAGCAGTGGCTCACCACCGGACAAAAGCAGAACTGGAACACGCATGCGTGCTAGATCATCAATCAGTGCTTTTCCTTCTCCAGTCGTCAATTCGTCCGGATGTTTGTTGTTATCGGAGTTGGAGTAGCAGTGGATACAGCGAAGATTGCAGGCTTTCGTGCAGTTCCAGACGACCACCGGACCCCGGGTCCGTGTTGTTCCGCTCTGGGCACCCTGCACGCCCCTCTTATAGCGCAGAGTGTCGCCGTAATTCTCTGTGCGGCACAGCAGATGCGATACGTTTATCAAGATCTGATCTCCCCTTTGCTTACAGCGTTTCGGATCTGCGGCTGCCATTTTCTGGGCGTCGCTCAACCGGGACAACCACAAGACCTTCGGGCATCGATTCGATTCGAGCTTCCACTTCATAGACATCCGCGATGTTCTCTCGGGTCAAGACCTCAGCCGCTGTACCGGCGCCATGGACTCGCCCTTCCTTCATCAGCAGCAGTTCATCGGCGAAACGAGCCGCCATCGTAAGATCATGGATCGCCATGATGACAACCAGCTGATCTTTCCATGCCAATCTCTTCAAGAGAAACAAAACTTCCAGCTGGTGTTTTAAGTCCAAATTATTGGTCGGCTCATCCAAAAGTAAGATCTGGGGTTGTTGGGCTAGCGCTCTGGCAATAAAGACCTTCTGGCGCTCTCCGCCGCTGAGTTTGTGTACGCTGCGCCAAGCCAGAGCATTCAATCCCAATGCGTCAATGGCTTGCCAGACAACTTCCCTGTCCTCGGCCCCCTCTTTCCAAGCCACGTACGGTTTGCGGCCTAAGAGTACCGTTTCAAACACACTCGATTCAAACACAGAAGCCGCCGACTGCGGTACGTAGCCAAAGGTCTGTGCCAATGCTCTTGGGCCCATTCGATGGACGTCATTTCCGTCAATCAGCACTGTCCCCGTCAAAGGCTTCAGGATTCGGTCAATGCATTTGATCAGCGTGCTCTTACCCGTACCGTTTGGTCCAACCAGGGCCAGCAGCCGGCCGGGTTTTACGCTGAAAGAAATATTCTCCAACACGGAACTGCTTTCGTAGCGAAAACACACATCCTGAATCTGCAGTTTCATTGCCAATACTGTCCTTTCCTGGTCATCAACAGATAGAGGAAAAAAGGAGCCCCGATAAAGGAAGTCACGATGCCAACCGGAATAATGGCCGGTGTAAAGGCCGTGCGACCGATGGTGTCTCCTAATAAGAGCAGCACAGCCCCCGTAAGGGCCGAAAACGGAATCAGATAGCGATGATCGCTGCCGCTTAGTGAGCGTGTAATATGCGGCGCCACCAATCCCACAAAACCGATCAAGCCGGTAAATGAAATTACAGTGGCCGTAATCAGCGACGCTGTCAGCATGCAGAGCACACGAACCCGTCCGCAGCGAACACCCAGACTGGCCGCCACTTCATCGCCGCCCGAGGCCATGGCGTTTAAATCCCATGCCAAGCGCAGAAGAAGCGGCAGGCTTACAGCAGAAATCGCCAAGACCAAGCCCGTGTTATTCCATGTCGAACCCGTAAGGGTGCCAAATGTCCAATGGACGACGCGCATCAATTGGTCTTCCGTGGCAATAAACTGCAGTAGTGCGGTGAAGGCCCCGAAAAAACTCATCAGTGCAATGCCCACCAAGATAAACGACTCCGGTGTCACACCACGCAAACGACCCAATAGAAGAATCAGTGCCGATGTGGCCATGGCGAACACAAAGGCATTGGCAATAACCATAAACCGCGCAGCGCCTGCCAAGTCAAACCCAAGAATCACAGCCACGGCAGCCCCGAGCACAGCGCCTCCCGCGACGCCTACGGTAGTAGGACTGACCAGTGGATTGCGAAGAACACCCTGCATAACCGCGCCGGACATACCTAAACCCGCTCCCGCTGTCATCGCCATGGCTATTCTCGGCAGGCGGAAATGCCACACAATCACATCACTGCCAGCCTCTACCGCAAGCTCAAGAAACGGAAACAGCCGCGAGACAATGACCCGCAGTACTTCCCCTACATCCAAGCTGACGCTTCCCATGGAAGCAGCAGCTGTAGCCAGCAGCGCTAAAAGCCCTACGCTGACGGCGAAAAACCGAATACGCCTCCGTGCCATACCACTCACTTCTTCCATTGTATCGTTCACCTATCGCTCCGGATACACGAAGAAGCCCGAAAATGGTACTCCTTGAAATTCTTCGTAGTAGGCCTCCAGATACTCCGCGGGAGAAATATCTTCGAAATGCTCAGGATAGAGAATTCTGCCGAAATAAGGCAAAGCGATGAATTTGCCTGGGCCTGTGCCCAAGTCTGTCGAAATGATATAAAGGTTCTCGTTCCCCACGGCATCAAGAACCTGCCATCCGACTCGTCCGTAAAGAGCGGCCAATGCTTCCTCTACCGGAGAACTCACTTCTTGCCCATAGCCCATCGGCAGTCCCCGCGGTGCTTCCTTGAGAATGAAATCCGGGTTTTCCTGCACCAGCGTCTCTGGGTCCACATCCAAGAAAGCCTGATCGAATCCGGCCAGCATATTCTCGGCACCAACACTGTCTAGAATGAACTGCCACTCCGAACCTTTGCCATGACCGCGATATTCACGAGAATGGCTCTCGGCGTAGACCGAAACCCGCGCCTCGCTGGGTATGCGTTCCCGGCGTCGAATAGTTTCGCGTTCAATTTCTTCCATAAACGCTGTGAATTCCTGGGCTGCGTCCGCTGCGCCAAACAAACGGCCGACCAGCGCAGTGTCAGCATGCAGACTGTCAAACTTATAGCCATCAATACCAATGACCGCTATTCCAGCTGGTTCTAGCACGTCAGCCATGGCTTGAATGTCCACGGCCGGATGCGTTCCATAGGATATGACAGCCTGCGGCTGCATGGTCACGATGGCCTCATAGTCGGGTTCCTGCATCGCCGAACCGGACACGACAGGCCGCTGGCTGAGTTCAGGCCAGTACTGCTCGTTGGCCGCTATTGTCTGGCTGACTGCCATAACCCTGTCAGCAGCTCCAACAGCCCGGATAAGTTCGGCTGCTGGCGTTGTCAATACAACGACTCGATCCAACGGATACTCCACTTCCAAACTTCTTCCCGCGGAATCCTCGATAACTCCAGTGTCGGCTGCGGCAAGCGGGTTCAATGCCATAAGGATAAGCAGCGCCAATAGGATCCAGCGTATTTTGGCCATCACTGTTCTTCCCCCTCGCTGAAATCGTCTGTCGATCTGCTGCCATGTCTGTCGTTGTATCAGAAAGACATAGGTACAGCAGTCTTTTTAAAGCCTCAACTCTTTGTCTGCAGGCCATGTTCGTGCCATGTCACCCACGACCAGCTGCGAAGACACAACGCCGGAACCAAAAAAGACCTCTGCCAATGCAAAAGCCGGTGCTGATACGAATGTCTGCACCCGCAGCCTAGGGGTGCGCTTTGATCACCACAAAAGCCTGTTTCTATGAGGCTCGTACATACTTCTCTATTATGTTCGATGCAGCCCCCCAAAGTTTCCTTTAATAAAGTAAGTAACCGAGTGCACTATCTTCCTCGGCTGCCAATAGTCCGCGTTCTGGCATCGGCTGAACCCACAACCTCAAATACTTTTCCCTGCCAGTTCGCGATATCCCGGAATTTCAAGCAATCATGCCTTTTCCATGCCTTCCTGTCCCGGCTTATCATAGTCCTTGAATACCCGTCCGAACAGAACGCCATATGCAAACTGCAGCCCCGCCGCTGCGTAGAAGGGAATCGTGAGAAAACCTGCATCGAGGAGGACACCGGCAATCATAGGGCCGATGGAGTTGGGCAGACGATTGGAAATGTTGTTGATGCTGCTGGCCAGACCGCGCTTCTCCTCACCGACCAAACCGACGGCCAAGGCCTGGCGGGCACCTTGTGTACCGCGGCTGAGGGCTGATCGGATCACATACATAGCCGCCGCCAGCCAAAACCAAGGGCTGAGGGGCATCAAAACCAAGATCCCCACCGCCATTAGCCGTACCACGACCACGGAACGAACAATGCCGCCCCGATCGGCCGAGCGGCCTGTTAAAACCGAAGAAAGTGCTGTGACGAAAAAGGTGATGGCAAACACCGCCCCAATCGAATCGGGACCGACACCGAAACGTACTGCGAACCAGTAAGCCAAAAGCGGAGAGGTTAAGCCGATGGCCATGCCATTGATGGCATTGATCCCTCCCATTTTTAGCAGCACCGTACGCTCTTTTAGAGTTAAGGGTGTATCGTTTGCGATGAAGAGCTCTCTAACCGAAATGCGCGTCCGCTTTCCGTAAGCGGCGTCCGCTTGCCTGCTCTCACGGTATTGAAGCGAACGGACGTCGTTAATCTTGATTAGAAGACATATGTTGACAATGCTGGTCAGTATAACCAGCGCGAAAAACGGACGGTAGGCTAAGGCTCCTGGAAGCAAAGGCTCCCACAGCGGCATCAGCGATGCGACAATAGCTCCAGTGCCTGTACCGATGAATCCCAATGAGGCGTTGTTGCTGTAAATGCGGCCCCGATGGGATGCCGGTATGAGCTCCGAGATCCAAGCCTGTTCGGCAGGCGTAGCCGGCCCCACCATGCCTACCTGCCCCCGTCCGAAGGCACCAACCACCGCAGCCAAGGCAAGCAGGACCGGTTGTGCCGTGACAAGCGCCGCCGCGGCAGCAGCCAGGAGCCCGATCTCATTGGCCATCACAAAGGGTTTTCTGCCGAATCGATCGGAGACGACGCCCACAGGCAGGCTCAAGGCTGACTGCAGCAGACCTCCGGCAGCCAAAAGACTGCCAATGCTGGCCGCACTCCAGCCTAAGCTGTCCAGATACAGGGCAAAGGTCACCAACAGTGCCCCCTGCCCCAGGCTTCGCAGAATTTTCGTCGTTTGCAAAAACAGTATGTCTCTTCGATGTTTGATCAACTGTGCGTTGGCTTCCATGGATTTCACCTACCCCACGACAAAAACCTTCGCTACCCGAAAGATTGTTTCCTTCGTCACCGGATGAAATTTTTCAGAACGCAAAAATGCGGCCTAGTCGCGCACAGAAAAGCCCCACAGCCCGGGCGCTGCGGGTTAGGGCGCGAAAACACTAACTCGCTTCATAAGATACCGCCCGGGAGCAGCTCACTGGTCCGTCGGTGATCAGCATTGTCTTTCTTGCGGATCGGTTGCAAATGCGGTCGTGCGGAAATTGCCGCCAAAATCCTGAATACGTCCGCTTCCGACGCAA
>PUOC01000170.1 GCA_003551965.1 Clostridiales bacterium
CCGCCGGCCACGGAAACGGCCCCATGCTTGCGCAGCCATCGCTGCGTCAGTAATATAAGTTTTTGCTTGGAATCGGATCAAGACGTTTCTGGGCCGGGTCCCTTCCCGGCCCACAGGGCCCGGCGGCACACACGGCCCAGCCGGCCCGGGGCCTGGCAAATTTTTTCTGAGCCCTTGACTTTTGCCAGGGGCGTAGGTATAATGATGTCTGTCATGGCGGCGTAGCTCAGTTGGTAAGAGCATACGGTTCATACCCGTAGAGTCGCTGGTTCGAATCCAGCCGCCGCTACCACAAGGAATGAACTCCCGGCCTGCGCCGGGATTGTTTTTTGCGACGAGGAGTCAGAATGTTTGCTACAAAAGGATGGTGGAATCCCTTGTCGGTTAGGCAGCGCTTTGAAGCATTCATGAAGGAACAAGCGGACATGGATCTGCCCATTCTTGCCTGTGTGAGCGGCGGTGTGGATTCCATGGCCTTGATGCATCTGCTATACTGCCTTTGTCCGCGGCGCCTGCATGTTTTTCACCTCAATCACCAGCTGCGCCCCGACGCGGCCGCGGATGCCCAGTTGGTTGAGGATACGGCGAAACAGTGGCAGCTTCCCGTGCACGTCTATTCCTACGATGTGGCAGCCCATGCCGCGCAGAGCGGGCAGTCCATCCAAGCCGCGGCCCGCCAAGTCCGGTTGCAGTACATGGAACACTGCGCCCAGCATTTTCGATGTCATCTCATGGCCACGGGACATCACTGGAACGACCGGGCCGAGACTGTTCTGATGCGGATTTTGCGCGGAACCGGAGTTCCGGGCCTAACGGGCATCAAACCGGTCAGCGGGCGCCTGATTCGCCCCCTGCTGCAATGCACCAAAGAGGAGCTGTATGCCTACTGCCGGCAGGAGGATGTGCCCTACCGGGAAGATCCTTCCAACGCAGGGGAGGCCTATTTCCGCAACCGGGTCCGGCACCGTGTGCTGCCCGTGCTGAAAGAGGAGTCACCGGCCGTGGAACAGCATCTCAATACCTTGGCGGTCCTGGCCGAAGAAGATAATGACTTCCTGGAAATGGAAGCGGAAGCACTCTTTGAGACCTTGGCCGATAGGACAAGGGAGCGGCTCGCACTTGACCGGGGCCGCCTGCGCTCACTGCATCCTGCTTTACAGCGGCGGGTTTTGCGGCAGTTTGTGTTTGCAGCCCAGGGCCACACCCGCAGACTTGGTTATGGACATGTGGAGCGCCTGCGCCAACTGGCATTGGGCCAGGGGGCCTTTGAGACGGATATACCGTCATTGCGGATTGAGGGAACTGCGAATATTATACAGGTCGGGGAACCAGACCGTGAAGAAGAATGGCAGGACGCGGCGGTTCCGCTCTCCGTGCCGGGAACAGTTGATTGGGAGACGGGCGTAATCAGCGCCGACTGGGTACAGGGGTCCGCTGCTGCAGCGCAAGTATCGCCCCCCGGGGTTGAGTACTTTGATGCCCGGACCCTGCAGCGGCCGCTTGTGGTTCGAAGGCGCCGGCCCGGTGACTCCATGCAGGTATTCGGAGGCGGTCACAAGAAGATCAAAGATATACTCATGGATGCCAAGGTTCCTCGGCATGACCGGGGCCGCCTGCCTGTGATCTGCGACCAAAGAAACATTCTCTGGATCCCGGGCGTAAGGCGGTCGGAAAAAGGCCGAATTACTTCGGAAACCAAAGAGATAATAAGGTTAACTTTTTCCCCAGTCACTCATTGTCACGGGTAAACCACTGTGCTATAATGTAAAGACGTATTGTGTGATGTCACGGTTCTCAGTATTGAGGGGAGGGCATAATTTGAATAAATTCCTACGGGGCATCAGTTTATATCTTCTGATTGCCATTATAGCGGTATCGGTCATAAGCAGCATGTATTCTCCTAACGATGCGGTAGAAGAAGTCCATTATTCAGAGTTTGTGCGTTTTCTGGAAAACGACCGCATTTCGCAGGTGAAATTAATTGGTGAGCAGCGAGTGGAAGGTACCCTGCAGGATGGTACCGATTTTGTTTCTTCGGTGCCCCATGGCAAAATGAGCGAAGTCGCGGATCGCCTGGAAGACCGCAATGTGGAGGTAACCGCGGAGATGCCGGCACCCACTCCCTGGTGGGTATCGCTGCTGCCGAATATCCTGATCTTAGTCGTTTTCGTGGGGATCTGGCTTTTTATTCTCAACCAAATGCAGGGGGGCAGCAATCGAGCGATGTCCTTTGGCAAGAGTAAGGCCAAACTGCATTCGGAAGAGAAGCCAAAGGTCGGCTTTGACAATGTCGCCGGAGTCGACGAAGCAAAACAGGATTTGGTGGAAATTGTCGACTTTTTGAAGCAGCCCAAGAAGTTCGCCGACTTGGGAGCCAAGATTCCCAAGGGAATTCTGTTGGTTGGCCCTCCGGGTACAGGTAAGACCCTTCTGGCCCGGGCCGTGGCCGGTGAAGCCGCTGTTCCCTTCTTCAGCATCAGCGGTTCTGAGTTCGTAGAGATGTTTGTTGGTGTCGGTGCCTCAAGGGTGCGGGACCTCTTTGAAAACGCCAAGAAAAACGCTCCCTGTTTGATCTTCATCGATGAACTGGATGCGGTGGGGCGCCAGCGGGGTACCGGAATGGGCGGCGGACATGATGAGCGGGAGCAGACGTTGAACCAGATGCTGACGGAAATGGACGGTTTTGAGATCAATTCGGGCATCATCGTCATTGCTGCAACCAACCGCTCGGATGTCTTGGACCCGGCCCTTCTGCGGCCTGGACGCTTTGACCGCAAGGTAGTTGTGGACAGTCCCGATGTGGCTGGACGGGAAGAAATTCTCAAAATCCACGCCCGCAACAAGCCGTTGGCTCCCGATGTGGACTTAGGAGTGCTGGCTAGACGCACCCCTGGTTTTGCCGGCGCTGACTTGGAAAACCTCTTAAATGAAGCGGCCATTCTGGCAGCCCGCCGCGGAGTCAAAAAGATCGCGCAGTCCGATTGTGAAGAGGCCATCGATCGGGTGATCATGGGGCCGTCGAAGAAGAAGCGGGTACTCACTCCTAAGGACAAGGAAGTGTTTGCCTATCATGAAGCGGGCCATGCAGTGTCTTCATATTACTTGCCCCATGGCGATCCGGTCCATAAGGTGACCATTGTAGGGCGCGGTTCTGCCGGAGGGTATACCATGTCCCTTCCGGAAGAGGAACGCCATGTCATGGGCAAATCCAAGCTTCTGGATGATCAGGTCATGCTGCTGGCCGGGCGAGCCGCCGAGCAGATCACCTTCGATGAGATCAGTACCGGGGCAAGCAACGACTTGGAGCGGGTAACGAAGCTGGCCCGCAAGATGGTCATGGAGTGGGGCATGAGCGAAAAGCTGGGTCCGCTGACCTTTGGGCGCCCCAATGCCGATCAGCAGGTTTTCCTCGGTCGGGACATTGCCCGAGACCGCAATTACAGTGAAGAAGTGGCAGCAGCCATTGACAAGGAAGTCCGCAGCATTGTCGAAAATGCATACCAGCGGGCGATCAACATTTTGACAGAACATCAGGACAGACTAAAGGCCGTAACCGAAGCGCTGTTGGACAAGGAAACCCTGACGCGGGAACAGTTTGAGGCTGTGATGCGGGGTGAACAGCTGCCAGAGCCAGCGCCGGCGCCGGAAAGCGCTGAGGAGACAGCAGCTGCCTATAGAGAAAATGCCAGCGATGGCGAGGAAAAAGCGAAACAGCGGCGGATGAAACCAAAGCAGGAACCTGCTGTGGGTATGGAGTAAGCAAGTAGAAGTCCCCCCAGGGCACCAGCCCTGGGGGGCATTGCAAGCCAAAAAAGGGGGGCCTGATGTGTCGGACAAATTGGTATTGAAGAATATGGTGTTCTACGGATACCATGGAGCCTTTGATGCCGAGAAGGAGCTGGGCCAGAAGTACGAAGTGGATCTAGAACTGCACACGGACCTAAGCGTGCCGGGAGATGACGTCAACTTGGCCCTGAACTATGTCGACGCCTACACCGTGACCAAGGAGATCGTGGAAGAGCGGGAATTCAGCCTGCTCGAGAGCATGGCGGAGACCACAGCTTCCCAGATTTTGTCCATGTTTGACCTGGATCATGTCGTTGTACGGATCCGCAAATTTCAGGTGCCCATCGGCGGGATTATGGACTACTTAGAAGTGGAAATATGCCGCCATCCCAAGGGATAAAAAAGAGCCCTGCCGGCCGAAAGGGCCGGCGGGGCTCTTTGTTGCTTCCCATGACTGCTGCCGGGGCAGCCTAAGCGCTACCACCGCTTTTCAATGGGAGTATCGCCTAGTTCCACTGTGATGAACTTCGGTTCACCGTCGCGGATGATATTGAGCAGGATCTCGTCGCCGGGATCCCGTTCTTCAATGGCCTCAGCGAAGTCTTCTGTGGTTTCAATGTCTTCATCTTCCACCCGGCGGACCACATCCATGGACTGCAGGCCTGCTTCTTGGGCGGGTGAGTCATGAACCACGTCGGAGATGATAATGCCCTTGGTGTCAGGAAGGTTCAAGCGGGCGGCGATTTCTTCCGAAACATCAAGGTACCAAATGCCCAGCCATGCCTGGGCCGGGAGGTCGTGATCCACCCGCCCGGTTTCAATCAGTTCGTCCAGAACTTCAGCGGCCACATTGATGGGAATGGCAAAACCGATACCCTGTGCTTGGGCATGGACGGCCGTATTGATCCCAATGACTTCGCCTTCCATGTTTAGCAGCGGGCCGCCGGAGTTGCCCTGGTTAATGGCTGCGTCGGTCTGCATGAGATTGTCATAGACCCGGATGTCCCCTTCCGGGGTGGGTACTTGGATCTCACGGCCTTTGGCACTGAGTACACCGACTGTCACTGTGTGTTCGAATACCTTGCCGTAGGGGTTCCCGATAGCGATGACCCACTCGCCGGGACGGGATTGATCAGAGTCACCCAAGGGAATGACCGGAAACGGGCCGGCGTCCTCGTCCTTAATCTGCAGAACAGCTAGATCCAACTTATAGTCGGCGCCGATCAGCTCTGCCTCAAACTCACCATCGACTTCATCGGTGCTGACGGTCACGGTGATCTCCTGCTCCTCATCCAAATCACCAACGACGTGCTGGTTGGTTAGGATAGTGCCGTTCTCTTCGATGAAGAATCCTGTACCTGCACTCTCCGGCTCTTCCGGAGGCATGGGGAAGAACCAGCCGCCGAACTGATCCTGAGGCCGCTCCTCCTCGTGGGGCCATTCCACGTGTACAAATACAGTGGATGGGCTGGTCTCTTCAGCAATGTCGGCAATCTGGTAAGGATCATCGGAAGACCCTTCAGGCAGAGGCTGCGTTTCCGCCACTTCGGGCTCTGCGTTTTCATCCTGATCATTGTCGGCCAGTACGGGGCTGCCCACGGCGCCCATACTGAAGATCAGCGCTGCCGCCGTCAAGAAAACGAAAAGATAGCGTCGTACCATTGTACATCCTCCTTGTAGAGAAAAACCAGTTTCTGTGCTGAGTCTATTCTTTTCGTCCATTATATCAGACAGACGATACATGGCAAGGGGAGGCAGAGCAGACTATGGGCCCCTGTGACGTTCTCTATCGAAGCTATTTCCCGAAAACCATGGCATGGTTTTCCCAGATCGAATTTCACGCGGTTCTGCCGTCGACCAATGGTGCAGGCCGCGCCAGAGTGGAACAGGGCTGCCCGTCGGGCACGGTCATCTGCGCCTTTGAACAGACCCGCGGCCGCGGGCGCCGAGGACGTACATGGTGGGCCAGCGATGGGTCATTGTCCTTTTCCGTGCTGTGGAGCGGCGATCACATACTGCCGGCGGCCTTGCCTTTGGTACTAGGTACGGCGGCCGCCGATGCTCTGCATGCCTACGAACCACGTGTAAGGGTGAAATGGCCCAACGATTTATGGGTTGGCCAGCGCAAATTGGCCGGGATGCTCGGTGAAGGAATACAGGTACAGGGACAGCCCTGGACCGTCTTTGGGGTGGGGCTGAACGTGAATGGCCCCGTGCCGGACCCGTTGTGCGGCCATGCAGTTTCACTGCAGGAAACAGTGGGCCGCAGGTTCGACCGCCGCCGCCTGCTCCGGGAAATCCTGCAGTCCATGGAAGAAACGCTGGATGCGTATGCGGCCGGAGAGCGGAAGCTGGCAGAAGACATGGGACGGGTAGGGAACTTCCTCGGCCGTTGGGTGGAGGTCCGGGGCCAATCGGAAGTATTCTCCGGCAGGGCCGTGGGTGTGAAGGCGGACGGCACCTTAGTGGTGGAAGGTGCCGCCGGCCGGCGCCTGATCCGGGCCGGTGATGTATCACTGCGTCCCCAATGACACAGGCAGTGCAGAAGGAGGCGGGATGACCCGCCTCCTTCTGGGAAAAGCGCTGCCGTATCCGATGGGGTTCTCAACGACGATGTTGGGCCGGCATATCTCCTAGGGTAACGGTGATGAACATCGCCCGTCCATCGCGAATGACGTTCAATAGGATCGCATCCCCCGGTTCCTGCTCCGCTATGGCGCTGGCAAAATCTTCTATGGAATGGATGTCCTTATCCTCCACTCTTCGAACCACGTCCATGGAACGCAGGCCGGCTTCTTCCGCCGGTGAACCCTGAATTACATCGGAAATGATGATGCCTTTGGTGTCTGGCAGATCAAGGCGGGCGGCGATATCGTCTGTAACGTCAAGGTACCACACACCCAGCCAAGCCCGGGCAGGATAGACGTGCTCAACCCGTCCGGTTTCAATTAACTCGTCCAAGACGTCGCGGGCCACATTAATAGGAATGGCAAAACCAATGCCCTGCGCCTGGGCGTGAACGGCGGTATTGATTCCAATGACCTCACCTTGGATGTTCAGGAGCGGCCCGCCGGAGTTGCCTTGGTTAATGGCTGCATCGGTCTGCATCAAGTTTTCGTATACACGGATCTGTCCTTCCCGCGTCGGCACCTGGATTTCGCGGCCCTTGGCACTGAGCACACCCACTGTCACTGTGTGCTCAAATTGCTTGCCGTAGGGATTGCCAATGGCGATCACCCATTCACCGGGGCGAGCTTCGTCGGAGTTGCCCAGCGGAACCACGGGGAAAGGCCCGAGACTGTCGTCGGTAAGCATAAGCACTGCCAAGTCCAGCTTGGCATCGGCGCCTAGCAGTTCTGCCTCAAATTCCCCGGCAATGTCTGGACTGTTGACGATTACGGTAATGGTTTGCTCATCGCCTAGGTTCCCTACCACGTGCTGGTTCGTGAGGATAATTCCCGTTTCGTCGATGAAAAAGCCGGTGCCCGAACTGCGTTGCTGCCGGGGCATCCGCGGCCTGGGGGAGAAGAACCAATCATCCCACATATCCCAAAACGGATCCCGGGGAGGCATGGCTTCGGCCCGGGGCCATTCTACTTCGATATACACGATGGACGGACTGGCTTCTTCGGCCACGTCGGCGATGTGATAGGGATTGCCCGCCATGACTTCCAAGGGAAGTGCATTGCCGGTGTATTCTGCTTGCTCCGCATCAACGGGAGCCGTTTGCGAAAGCATGGGTGCGGTTAAGAGCATGGTCAGCAGCAAAGCAGCGATAATAATTTGAATGCCGTGTTTCATAGACATGTAGCGTTCCTCCTCTAATGGTTTTTTAGTCTAACATGCGGCCCAATGTTGTTCGGCAGCGTCAAGCATGGTTTCATTGGGTTCCGGGCTGTTCACATACCGTTCACCTCCCCTGGCAGCAGTGGCTGCATTCGGCAGGCCGGGTCGGCCTGGGCAC
>PUOC01000066.1 GCA_003551965.1 Clostridiales bacterium
AAGTTTGTCCCAGCTGTCCTTGTCCATTGACAAAGCGCTGTGGTAAGAAAAAATGTCTGTGCCCTAAGGACCCATGCCATCTTTTCTTTCATCCGTTTTCTTTCCGCTGTTTAGTTTTCAAGGTTCCTGACGCCTACTCTAGCTGCCAGACATGGCAGTCAGCCGTTTAAACCCTCGGTGGAACTCGCTGACCACTAGAGGGTGGCGACATTTATAAACTATACCATCCTTTGCCTTGTTTGACAAGATCTTTTTTTGTTTCCGCCGCTGGCGCGCGTCTGCCCTCCATGCGGGCTATCGGCCACCTTGGTAAAAACTTCGCTCGCTGGATCGCATGAAGCAGGAGCAATCGTTCCTTTGGTGAAACTGTCCAACATATTCACCCGCTTAGGACATTTTCCCTTTATGGCATGGCGACGCCGGATGCCGAAACAGGACCGCTAATAGGCCGCGGAGAAACCACCATACCGTCACGGCCGGGACTAAAAATCTGACAAAGACACACTGACTGTTGGTTCCTGCCGCTCTGTACAAGATTCAGCTCAAACACGGGCGCACGACGCCTCCGCATCCATGACGGCATCTTCCGGCCTTGCCGACGAAACCTTAGTCGGCTTAGTCACTGCAGTGAACTGACCTTGATAGGAGCAACTCTAATCTGGCCCGCCCTGCGCCATAGGCACAGATCGTCTGCCACAGCAAAACCAATGAAGCTCCTGGTACCGGACTGGCCCGTCAAGCAAACTATGTGCCTACCAATGAGAGCGCCGGGCCATAGGGCTGATCGCGCCTTCAACGGCAGTAAGCAGCTGCTTCTTAGCTACATCCGTACCGTGCGCCCTTGTGATCCGAGAGCCTCATCAGTCGAGCGAGACTCCTTTTGCCGCGCTGCCGTAGGGCATCTTCCCTCCGTCTTCAGACCGAGTCAAAAACCAGCTGCAGCCTGTATTCTCGAAGAAATTATCCTGCTACACTAAACACATCAAGGAGGTAAGGCCGCATACCGTGGCTAATATGTAAAAAATACCTCTATGAAATGCAGCTTTAGGAGGATGCAGTTATGAACATGGAGATCCGCCTGACATCACCTCTGTTGTTAATTCTGATAGGGCTGGGCTTCTTACTGGCAAATCTAGGCGTAATCCCCATCACGCCTTGGGAAGCATTGGTACAATACTGGCCTGCGCTATTGGTCATATTGGGAGTATATCACCTGGCAAAGGTGACGATCAAAGGCATAACACGCCGCCGCGTTTCCGTTTCGGGACTGTTGTTCGCAGTGGTGCTGATTCTCTTAGGCCTATACATCCTAGCGCCTCGGATTGGCTGGGATGTCTCCCCCGTATCGTGGAGCATAGTCTGGCCATCGGCTCTCATTGCCATAGGAGTGATTAAATTGATTCAGGATCGATTCGATTTGTTTTCGTTTTCTGTCACCTCCGGGCCTTCCCGCACTTCCGTTGTGGGTGAGATCCGCAAAGGTGGGTCTTCATGGGTGCTAGACGACATGCGGCTGCGCCACGGCGTTGGCGAAGTTCACCTTGACCTGACCCAAGCCATTATTCCCGATCGGGAAGTGAATATCGACATTGCCGGGATCGTTGGCGAAGTGGCAATCTATATACCCGCTGATCTGCCAGTGCAGGCCCAATGCGAATCCAACATTGGTGAAATCACCGTCTTTGATCAGCACCGAGACGGTTTAGGCAACGAAGTATCCTATCGCTCGCCCAATTACGACACGGCCACGCAAAAATTGAACATTTTGGTGCAGTGGAAGATCGGCGAAATCAAAATCCGCCAGATTGGTTAGGGGGCTGCAGTGTGTCCAAACTCCGCTGGAAATGGATCGGCTACCACGCCTATAGCAACATTTTGACGCTCCTTCTTGCGGCTGCAATCGTTTATTTCGTTTTACCCCCGGGCATTTTTGGGCAGATTTCCGCAGGAGCTGTTGTCCAGATGGTTTTTCTCACAGTGGGAGGCGCGACTTTACTGGGTTTAGCGTGCGGAATTAGCTTCACCCGCAACATCCGCGGTCGATTGGAGGAAGTCAGTGTCGGTGCAAAAAATCTCGCCTATGGAAATCTTAAGTACCGGCTGCCGTTCACTGACGATGGAGAGCTAGGAGATATCGCCCTGGCCTTTAACGATATGGCTGACCGTCTCGAGACGCAGGTCGCAGCCCTGCAAAAACTTGCCGAAGAGAACGAAGAACTCATACAAAAGACAAAAAGTGCTGCTGTGACCGAAGAGCGGCAGCGATTGGCTCGGGAACTCCACGATGCCGTCAGCCAGCAGCTGTTTGCCATATCTATGACAGCGGCCACCGCATCCCGTCTGATCGAGCAGAAGCCGGAGAAGTGCGCTTCCATGGTTAAAAACATTGAAGAAGCCTCCTCAAAAGCCCAAGCTGAGATGCGGGCCCTTCTGCTGCAGCTGCGTCCGGTCACCCTAGAAAATCAACGACTGGTCGATGCCGTCTCCTCGCTGGCCGAGGAGCTCCAAGCTAAGCAGGGAATGCGCATTGACTTGGACTTAGAAGACGTGGCACTGCCGGCAACCATGGAAAACCAACTCTACCGCGTGGTGCAGGAAGGTCTCTCGAATGTACTGCGCCATGCCGCGGCCGATCAGGTCAAGATCCGATTGGCCGCGTCCGAACGCCGTCGGATCCAACTTCGCATTGAAGACAATGGTCAGGGGTTTGATGTCAACGAGGTCTCGACGACAAGCTACGGCCTGCAGGGCATTCGGGAAAGAATAGCTTCGTTGGGAGGAACCGTCGACTGGCTGTCCTATCCCGGCGAAGGTACGCGTCTCGAGGTAAGACTCCCGATTGCCATCAAGAACACGCAAGACTCCTTAGAGAAAGAAGGGAACTCCATTGACAGAACATCGGATTAAGGTGCTGGTGGTCGATGACCACGAAATGGTCAGGCGGGGTATAGTAGGCTATCTTGAGACAGAAGACGATCTTGAGATCATCGGCGAAGCGCATAACGGTAAGGTTGCCGTGGATCTTTGCAATCAGCAGAAGCCCGATGTCATACTCATGGACCTTATCATGGAGACCATGGGGGGAATCGACGCAACCCGCGAAATAAAAAGCATGTATCCCGATGTCAAAGTCATCATTTTGACTAGCTTTGTCGATGAGAAACAGATATTCCCCGCCTTGGAAGCGGGGGCTTTAAGCTATCTGCTGAAGACATCGCGGGCCGACGACATCGTCAAGGCAATTCGCTCTGCAGTGCAAGACGAGTCCGTCATTGAACCCAAGGTGGCATCGAAAATGCTCAACCGCATGCGTTCGTCGGACTCTGCACCCCACAAGGATCTCACACAGCGGGAATTGGAAGTTTTGGTTCTTATCGGCAATGGGAAAACCAACCAAGAAATTGCCGATGAACTCTATATTGGTATCAAGACAGTCAAGACCCACGTAAGCAACGTCCTCAGCAAATTAGGTGTCGAGGACCGTACGCAGGCGGCTATCTATGCCCATCGCCATGATCTGCTCAATTGACAAACACCCCCCGGAAGCGCCACGAACTCCGGTGGTTCTTTGCGTCCCTTACACGCGCCATTAGGTAGCTGCGCGGGCCGCCATCACGGCTGCATGCTTCAGCGCTTCCATGAGACTCTGTTCACTGGCCCTCCCCGTACCCGCGATATCGAAGGCCGTGCCGTGATCAACGCTTGTACGGATAAACGGAAGCCCTATTGTAATGTTGACCCCGGCCTCAAAACCCAGCACTTTGACGGGTATATGCCCCTGATCGTGATACATAGCTATCACCACATCGTATTCACCTCGCACGGCGCGGAAAAAGACAGTGTCTGCAGGTATGGGACCTTCTACCTTGATTCCCTGCTTTTTGGCGCGCTCCAGTGCCGGCAGAACCTTCTGCTCCTCTTCGCCGCGTCCAAAAAGGCCATCCTCGCCTGCATGGGGATTAATGGCCGCCACCGCAATCCTTGGATCTTCCACACCGTAGGCAGCCATCGCCCTTTGCGTCATGGCAATGACAGACCAAACCCGTTCGGCATTGATCGCATCAATAGCATCGATCAGTCCCATATGCGTTGTTACATGGACTACTTTCAAGTCCGGTGCCGACAACATCATCGCGTATTCCTTTGTTCCGCTTAAGTCGGCCAGTATCTCTGTGTGACCCGGATGATCGCAGCCGCCAGCCTTCAAGGCAGCTTTATTCAAGGGACCGGTACAGACGGCTGCCACCTCTCCCGACAGGGCCAGGTGAACGGCCTTTTCAATGAAGAGGTACGCTGCCCTCCCCGCTTCCGCGCATATCCGTCCAACGGGCAGATCCTTCGGGAGGACATCAAGATCAATGCAGTGGATCGTCCCTGGGGATGCCTTGAAACCGCTCAGAGATGAAAGAGGTTCTACCCTCAGCTTGGACGAGACATAATTCTGAGCCCGCCTTAATACTTTGGCATCGCCAACGACCACAGGTTGGCAACGCATGAACAGTTCGTCGTGATCCCATGCCTTGAGAAGAATTTCGGGCCCAACCCCGCATGGATCACCCATGGTAACGGCAACAATCGGGTTTTCAGAGCTCACGGCTATCTCCTTTCAACATCCTGCTAAGACCTCGCACCATGGCCTGTTCACTGCCAAAGCCGCCCGCTTTTGTGACCAGATGCAGCTGGTGCGGATTTGCTGCACAATAGGGGATTCCTTCTTCCACTTCATCGAGAATAAACAGTTCCCGTACGCCCAGCTGGCGGCACACATAGACTGCCGTTTCACCTCCTGTGATGAATAGCCCTCCAACACCGCGTTCTTTCACCAGGATTTCTGCGGCATAGCCTAAGCCCTGCGCAACCTGGTCCGCACGGTGTGACGATGTCTGTGTGCTTCTGCGCTCTTCTGTCGTCAACACAGGAACTGTGCGGCCATCCCAGCGGTGTACGCCGTTCCTTACTGCCGCCCGGTCCTGCAGTTGTTCCGGGGAAAACCGCATTACAGAGCACTCCAAAAATTCTTCAACAATCTGCAGCTGTTTACGTGTCACCGCACTGAGGCTCCCGGCCACAATGGCAGCGCTAGTGCACAAGGGCAGAACAGGAAGGGGCGCCGTGGTACGAGGGGAACAAGGTGCCTTTGAGGCCAGGGTCTGCGCCAATCCCGCTGAACCAACCCAGAGGATCTTCCCCGGTAGATACTGTGCATTGCGCTCGATATGATCGAGATCCGCCGCGTTGCGAACATCCGGGGCAATAACCAAAGGCTGGCTGTGTCCGCCGCGTCCCAACTGCTGCCAGACGGCTGCATCCGCCACCTGATCACCGGTCAGCGCCAGGACAGGAATGTCCAACTGTCTTTGTACCACCGCAGCCAGCCTCGACGTTCTGTGGCCACCGGCGGGCAGATATTCAGTATCCTCAAGGGCGACTCCGTGGACGTAATGAATCCCGTTCACCGTCGTGCGGCCACTCTGCGGATAAGCCGGGGCAATGACCGCTGACGAAAAATAACCTGTCTGCAGCAGCCGACCCACTTCCGCTCCAATGTTTCCCCGCAGCGTCGAGTCCACTTTCTTGTAGACGCAATCGGCCGTGCGCAGCGGCCAGCGATGCATCCATGCGCCGATTGCTCGACCGGCCATCTCCCCGCTGAGCTCCCGGGTCTCGGTATCCACAACAGTGACTCCCTGCTGTTGCGGGGGAGAGCACGAATGGGTCAATTGGATTGACACCGGCCAGCCTTCTTTGGCATACTGCAGACCAGTATCGTTGGCTCCGGTAAGATCGTCGGCAATCACAAAGACCGAATCCACCAGTGCAGTCACTCCTCTAAAGGCAGTAGATACCCGGAAGGGTCAAAGCTCCAGCCGCGCGGCTCCTCCAGTATCTCTATATCATCTCGCCGCTGCAGTTCCGGAAGAAGGGTTTCCGATACTTCCAGGATATCCAGGTGCAGCGTATTGGGAATCCTCATAATTCTTGCTTCCGCGGGCTTAACACCCCAGCTGCAGCGCAGTGCCAGTTCTACGCAGGCCTTGGTATTGTCCATTACTAGGGGAATCATGCCCCGATGCAGAAACGTGCTAGTGGAAATGTTCTCGTTCATGGCTTGAAAGTTAATCTTATCAAAGAGACGGCGGGTCGTTAGATCGGCCAGTCCTACCCCGAGAGCGTTGCCTTTGGACGCCGGACTGACATCGGAAACAATGATATATTGTATGTCCGGCGTTTCTGGTTCGGGCTGTCCTAGTATCCGCATCCGCCCGATAATATTGGTGTCAAGGCCTGTCCCGCTATAGTCCTTTCCGAGAGCATCCACCACAAGGATGTCCAACTGCTCAACAGGAAGCTTCGGCATCATGTCGCGGGACTTCGCCAAAAGCTCGGCGTCCTTGGCAATAATATCCGGGGGAACCACCGCTTCAATGGCAGCCGTCTCTTCCCAGGCATTCTCAATGATCGCCAAACCAGCCAAAACATGACCGCTCTCAATGACAGCCCTTCCGATTTCGGGCATGACCTCTTCAAGACCGGCCACACCCTGGCTGTGAATTTCCTTTGCCTGCTGGTGCTTTCCCATACCAATTGCAGCCATTTTGGTCAACCCGCTTTCGATCCCTTGATCAGAGCGGAAGTCTGTATGAAGCTTGATGCGATTGACCAAAATTACACCATCGGCATCGGCACAGTGTTTGTCCATCCAAACGCTGTGCCCGGCAGCCGTATCACCGATCTTCACCACGTCCATGCATGAAAGAATCGGCGCTTCAACGTACTCCTCGGTCACACCAAGACCCGCCAAGATAGCGACCTGGCCTTCGGCCGTAGCCCCGCCGTGGCTTCCCATGGCAGGTACGATAAACGGCTGCGCCTCCTGTTGCCGCAGCCAGCGGATGACCGAACGGAGAATCAGTGCAATGTTGTTTATGCCCCGACTTCCACCGGTAACGGCAATACGCGTTCCGGGCTGAACGGCGAGATTTAAAGAGTTCAACTGCTCAAACACTGTCTGTTCAATGTTCTCCACTGCGGGACCACTAAACCTCTGTTTTACTTTGGCCATCCGAGGTAATTGCATAATCGACCACCTTCATCCCGTGAATTACTGTGCACCATCATGTATTCCCGACAGAAGAACTTGGTTCCTCTTTTAGAGCTGGCTGAAAACGTTATTCCTTCCCAGGATATCTTCTGCCGTTCTTCTCCATTTTGTCTGCTATGGCGGCGCCTAAATCCATGTCCAGCTGGTTAGCCAAAGAGATGCAGTAGATTAGGACATCAGCCAGTTCTTCCTGGGTATGTTCCCATTCGCTGCCGTTGCGAACCTCCCATGACTCCTGCACATCAGACCATTGGAAGATTTCCATCAATTCGGCAGATTCGATGGCAATGCTCATGGCCAGGTTTTTCGGGCTGTGAGCCTTTAACCAACCGCGGCTCTCAGTAAAGGCTTGTACTTGCGCTTTGACTTCTGCCAGTGAAGTTCGGTCATCCATGTCATACACCCCCCTACCTGCCGGTTTTCTGTACAAGGATACAGTTTCGGCAGAGCGACGTTATCCCCTCTCGGTTTTCAAGCAAGCGTCACCCAAATGAAAAAGGCGGGCAAGAAAAGAAAAGAGCGCTGGATGTCATATCCAACGCCCTAAACTGGCTCCCCGGGTAGGATTCGAACCTACAACCCTCCGGTTAACAGCCGGATGCTCTGCCGTTGAGCTACCGAGGAACAAAACATA
>PUOC01000261.1 GCA_003551965.1 Clostridiales bacterium
AAACTTGGAAATCCTTATGAACCAACGCGGTCTGAATATGTTCCCTATTACCACATATGTTACCTATGACCAAATAGCCGACAATTCCACTCTGCCGAACTATCAAATACGCAACAAAACCCCAGCTAAACCATGTTCAGCACAACTACACACTCAATGTGCCTCGTATGTGGTAACACATCTCAACTGCGCCACGCAAGAGTCCTCTCCATATTGTCGTTTGCAGCAACAGCGATTGACCTTGGTCATTTCACGTCACAGATCGGCAGGCACTGAAGTTTCCAACCGAGACCCAAGCTAAGGACTATCTGGAGGAAACCAACCTGCATCCCATTGTACTGGCCTTCCTGGTGATCTTGCTTGGCTGGGGCATACCGAGTTCCACAGCGACTGAGTAGTGCGGCCTTCATGTAATGAATACCGCCCACATGGCCGGGCGGACTTTTACTCGAACTGACCACCGAGTGACGGGAAGGAGCAGGCCCGGGATAACAACAGAAACCCCAAGCCGCCTGGCCGCCTGGCCGCCTCTTTCTTGCAAGGCCGAGACGTGTAGTTGTGTGACTTCACCACCTTCAACACCCAAGGATTGTCCTCCACCCACAATCCGCGCGAACATCATATCGCCTCGCTTGTTCTTCTGAGTTGGCACACCAATCGGCACACCATACACAAAAACACCACTCCAATGAGTGGTGTCAGAATCCATGAAACCCTCTGGCCATGGTTAGTTGTAAATGGTGGACCCAAGCGGGATCGAACCGCTGACCTCTAGAATGCCATTCTAGCGCTCTCCCAGCTGAGCTATGGGCCCGAAAAATGGTACCCCCAAGGGGATTTGAACCCCTGCCTTCGCCGTGAAAGGGCGGTGTCCTAGGCCGCTAGACGATGGGGGCAGGTATACAATTGGAAAATATGGTGGTGGTTCCTACTGGATTCGAACCAGTGGCCTCTACCATGTCAAGGTAGCGCTCTAACCAACTGAGCTAAGGAACCTCACGGTCAGAAATGGTGCCCAGAGCCGGAATCGAACCAGCGACACGAGGATTTTCAGTCCTCTGCTCTACCGACTGAGCTATCTGGGCACAGACTGAGAGGCTTGCCATGTCTGAGAAAAATGGCGGAACCGACGGGACTCGAACCCGCGATCTCCGGCGTGACAGGCCGGCGTGTTAACCAACTACACCACGGTTCCACTGGTGCGGAAGAAGGGACTTGAACCCTTACAGGATTAACTCCTACAAGGCCCTCAACCTTGCGCGTCTGCCAATTCCGCCACTTCCGCTAGGCTAGTCATGGCCATTCCAAGCCAAGGTGGAGCCGATGACCGGATTTGAACCGGTGACCCCTTCCTTACCATGGAAGTGCTCTACCTGCTGAGCTACATCGGCATAATGGAGCGGTAGACGAGACTCGAACTCGCAACCTTCGCGATGGCAACGCGATGCTCTACCAATTGAGCTACTACCGCATGATGGTGGGCGAAACAGGGCTTGAACCTGTGACCCCCTGCTTGTAAGGCAGGTGCTCTCCCAGCTGAGCTATTCGCCCCTGAACGATGCGCTAAGAGCACCCTCCAGACAATTTCAAAGTATACCAGCAGGGATGACAAAAGTCAACGCTTTTACCCGATTTTCTTTTTCGCTCTGCAAAGAGCGGCAAAACCCGTCACGGCGAGCTTTTGAGCACCCGCAAACATTCGCCGATTTGGCACACAGTTGCACATTCACTCCACTGCTCCTATAATGAGAGTATAGTACGGATTGACCATTCTGTAAAGGAGGTAGCGGTATGCTGCAGCTGTGCTTAAAAGCTTTTGCGGTGGTCCTTTTTGTGGCGGTGGTTGCACCCGCGGCAGGTGCCGGCATGGAAGCAACAGAGGAAATGCGCTTGGAAGCAGTGGAATATGCCAGGAAGTACGTGGAGGAAGAAGCTGCCTTCCTGCTCGGCGGGAGGTTCACGGTTGACGAGTATTTGGAGGCGGTGGATGCGGGGCTCGAACCAGGAGAAGAAGTGGGTGTTGATGCCTCCGCTGTGGTTCGCAACGCCTATCGCTCCGTCAACCCGGACATCCGTTTCCTAGCCTGGGCCGACGGCCCGCCCCAGCAGGATGTGACCAGCTCAGCTCTGTATCATTACAATTCCCGACCCCTAGACCAAGACGAGGCACAGCCGGGAGATCTGCTGTTTTTCGAGAACGGTAATGGCCGCATCATCGGAGTCGGTTTAATCACAGACATGACCTATAACTCCGTGCACTTCATCACCGCTTCCGCCAGCGCCGGCCAGGTCATTGAAACACACCTGTTGTTCGCAGGCGATTACTTTCAAGAAAGCGTAGCCGGGTTTGGCCGTTTGACCTACACCATAAGGCCCTAGCAAGTTCTGCACCGGGCATCACAGCGCGAAGTACTCTGTTACAGGCGTTGTCATGGCTTTGGAACTCTGCTGTCGGGTTGGAGCAAGTCCATGCAGCTGGGCTGCTGAGCCAACTGCATCGTAGGCTGCCATGCACCGCAGGAAAGGTTGTCCATATGCGCTCCTACTTCGTCACAACACTCCAGGGAATGGCTGTTGGTCTGTTTGCATCCCTGATCATCGGGCTCATCATCGAACAGGCCGGCAACTTGCTGGGTTTCGAACCACTGATTCACATGGGGGAAGCAGCACAATTGGTTATGGGACCGGCCATCGGTGTCGGTGTGGCCCATGCCCGCAAGGCACCGCCTTTGGTTATGGCCGCATCAGCCGCAGTGGGTGCCTTGGGTGCCGGAACCTTGCAATGGGTGGATGGTGCCTATACCGTGCAGATCGGAGAGCCCGCAGGGGCCTTTGCCGCAGCTGTGGTCGGCCTGGAGGTGGGCAAACTGCTGGCAGGGCGCACACCCGTAGACATTCTTGTCCAGCCCGCAGCGACGATCTTGGCCGGAGGCGCCGCCGGCATTGTTATCTCACCGGTCATTGCCGGTCTGATGACGGCTCTTGGCCAGCTGATCAACGAAGCCACGGCGCTGCATCCCTTTCCCATGGGTATCGCTGTTGCTGTATTGATGGGCATGCTGCTGACGCTGCCTATCTCCAGCGCAGCCATTGCCATTTCTCTGGGGTTAAGCGGTTTGGCCGCCGGAGCAGCCACCGTGGGGTGCTGTGCCCAGATGGTCGGCTTTGCCGCTGCCGGTTTCCGCGACAACCGCTGGTCCGGACTGGTGGCCCAGGGACTGGGAACATCCATGCTCCAGATACCCAATATTGTCCGCAATCCCATGATCTGGCTGCCGCCGACTCTGGCCGCCGCGGTGTTGGGCCCCTTGGCGACCGTTGTTTTCCAAATGGAAAACATTCCTACCGGTGCCGGCATGGGCACCAGCGGATTCATCGGCCAGATCGGAACCGTTACAGCCATGGGAAGCCGTGCAGTGCCGGAGATTGTCCTGCTGCATTTCCTGCTTCCCGCTGTGCTGACCCTGCTCTTTGCCCGTATTGCCCGGCGCTTGCGGTGGATTCGCCCGGGCGATATGAAATTGACGGTGGAGCAGTGAAAGGAACGCCTGCGCAATATTTCCCGTAGCGCGGACACGGCGGAAGCATAACTGCAAGCGGAAACGAATCACTGTCCATACACTCTAAGGGAGGGATTTCTGCATGAAGTGGACCAAGAGCTTGACACTGGTTGTTCTGTTGTTTGTTGCTGTGGGTTCTGTGGGTGCAGCCCAGATTCAGAGTTACCCCGTCGACATTCCCGGTACCGATGTTCACTTTTTCATGATGCGCTATGAAGGAGATACTCCGCCCTTTGCAGAAATAAATGCCATCTGGGAACGTATCAGCGAAGTTTTCGCCCAGTGGTCCCTAGAGGGCAAGGACCCCAGCGCCCTGACCCCGGACCATGTAACCGTGGGAACGTGTGAAGACGGCCGGCCGGCAGTCATGCTCAAGGGCAACCGCATTGTTTCCGTTGATGCCCTGCATGCCCGTCACAACAGGGCTACAGCCCAACAGGTGGCAGAAAAATGGGCGGAGAACCTCAGGGAAGGCGTGGCAGTCTTTGCCGAACGCAATGTCAAGAAATGACCTTTTGCATTGACTAACACGATCCGTTAAAAGGGAGTAGTCGCAAGCATAAAGCCAACATACCCGGCGTCAGCCTGGCTTTATGCCTCTTGAGCAAAGAGGACGAGACTTTTAGCATGGAATGGCCATGCTGGAAGTCTCGTTTTTTGTCTGCAGGGGAGGGTGCCGTGGAATGGAACAGGCTCTGCTGTACGTCGTGTTTGTTGTCGGTCTAGCCGGGGTCATGAAAGGCGGGGATTGGCTGGTCAATTCCGCGGTCTGGTTTGCCGATAAACTGCGAATTTCTCCCGTCATCATCGGTGCCACGGTTGTCAGCATCGGTACCACCCTGCCGGAGATGGTCATCTCCGGAGTCGCCGCATACCAAGGGCGCGGCGCCGTGGTCATCGGAACCGCCCTAGGCAGCATCCTCTGCAACGCCGGGCTGATCTTAGGTCTGCACCACATCTTCAAGACTTCGTCCATTCGGTCGCGGGATACGCTGAGAAAGATGGGCATCATGATGGCTTCCGTGGCGCTTCTGGCCCTCCTCGGCGCCGACGGGGAGATCACCCGCCCCAATGGGGCGCTCCTGTTGGGCCTTTTCCTCTTCTATCTGCTGGCCAACATCCGCCGCAGCCGCCGGGCTGAAGGCAGAGCGAAACCCATGGACGGCCGCGATACTTGGCGGCAGGCAGCGGCGTTCGTCTTTGGTCTAGCCTTTGTCGTCCTGGGAGCACGCCTGCTGGTGGAAAGCGGTGTCGAAATTGCCCGTTCTTGGGGCATCTCGGAACTGGTCATTGCCGCAACTCTATTCGCCGTGGGCAGTTCTCTACCGGAACTGATTACATCTGTCGCTGCGGCCGTGAAGGGACACGGAGGGCTGTTCTTGGGCAATGTCATCGGTGCCAATATCTTCAATGTGCTGCTGGTCATCGGTGTCTCCAGCTTGATCCGGCCCGTCTCCATGGATCCTACGGTCCTGGTGCAGGATATTCCCGCTGCTTTGGTCATCATGGCTGTGCTGGTCATTCCCAGTTTGATAACGCGATCCATCGGCCGGCGTCAAGGCGCGGCCGCGTTCATTCTCTACGCCGCCTATATCAGCTGGCTTCTCTATCGCGGCTGAGCTGGCCGGAACTGCCAAAACAGCGAAACCGAAGCACCGGCGTCGCCCCTTGCGGGCCCTGACCTTACAGGCAGCTTTCCTGTCCTGCCTTGGCCGGGCCGTTTGGCAGGAACGAAAATAATCTAAGGACAGAACCCCAGCGAGCTCGCTCCGCCGCTGCAGTTTCAATCGCGCCAGGGGCCAAAACTCCGGAAAAGCCCTGCACTGGTCACGTTTGTCTATCTCTGACCGCTGTTGTTTGCCTTAGCATCCCTGGAGCGTATAACAAACAATGCCGCAACAGAGCAACAGGACCGAGGAGTTGCATTAAAAAACTGACAGTTCTAGGGAGCCCTTGCAGGAAAACCGCACTGCTGGACGAAGTACATAAAATGGGAGGTGCCACCATGGGAGCATCACTGCAAAAAACCATTGAAAGCATTGAAGCAGTCAAGTCTTGCAAGGTCATGGAAGACCAGGGCGAGATTTCCCAGATATATGTTGAAGCGGCCCTCAAGGCGAAGGATGACGAAGCGCGCACCCAGGAAATTAAGAGCATTGTTCGCTCGATTATCGGTGCCGCCGCCATCCATCATGATCTGGACTTGGATTACCGGAAAATCAAGGTCATTGAATATAAGCCGTCGGAGGACGAAAAGGATCAATTCCATCCCCGTATACAGATCGTGGCTGCATATATTAGGCGCGTTCCCCGCCCGGAATGTGTGGTGGAACTGCTTTGTCAGGGCCGAACCTACCAGGGGAGCGCACCGATGGGTTACAACCTGGCCGAAAGTACCTTCCATGCCTTTCGGGAAACGTTCCACAAAATGGGATTTGGATATATCGAACTGGATTACATACAAATCCTCCAGAACGACTTCGCCCAAGAGCGGGTGGTTCTGTTGAAACTCATCTATTCCGGTGGTTCCAAGAACACCGACAGCCTTATGGGAATTGCAGAGATTCGTGAAGACATGCCGTTGGCGGTGGTGAAAGCTTGTCTCGACGCCGTGAACCGTCAAATCGTCATCCACACTTGACAAGATTGCCTACCCGGAACCGTACCTAATTCCCATACCTGACCGAACCCAGTTTGTAATTGGGGGAGGTTGACGACATGAAAAAGAAAGTAATTGCTTTCTTGACCATGGCAGCCATGTATCTGGCAATGAACGCACACGTTCTTGCCGATACGGCCAGATGGAGGGGCTAAGTATTTGACTTCTCTTACGGGTAGGCAATTCTTTTTTTGGAGGTCCTGCAGATGAAACCCGTTCAGAAGGCGTACCTAGGAGCGGTGGTTGTGCTCTTTCTGGCAGCCATTCCGGCATTTGCCCATGCCTTCGACCTTACATACGATCTGCGCGTATTGATATTCCTGATTCTGCTGCTGCTCAACTCCAACCATCAAGTGCGTGTGGGACGGGACATCTTTTCGATCAACTTTCCGCTGTTGTTTCCCATTCTTGCCTTTTACGGCCCCGCTTGGGGCATGATTCTGGCAGCACTGGGTTTGGTGGCCAAGGATGAGCTGGCCGACCCGAAAATTATCTTTTTATTTAACCGCGCCAGCATGGGATTGGCCGCCGGAGCCAGCGGGGCCGTGTTTCTTTGGCTAGGGGGCGTCGATTCCCTGGTCTCGGCCCTCTTGGCCGCTGCCATCACCTATTCCGCAGTGAATTTGGGGCTGTTTTGGGGAGCCAAGCTCCTGGCCGGGCAGAATGAGGGAGCATTTTCGTCCATCTGGGAAAGCGTCAAAACCATTCTTCCCTCCTTTGCCCTGGCGGCGCTGTTTTATTATGCCTATGAGTTCCTGGACGTCTTCGGCGTCATCGGCGGCTATTACGTGTTCGTCACCATCCGCTCCGGCGCACTGTTCGGCCACCTAGAGACCAATTATCGGATTTCCCTGATCAAGTCCATTCTTAGGGCCGTATATGCCAAGGATCAGGATCTCATGCAGCACCTGGAAAACGTGGCCCATTACAGCAAGAAACTGGCGAAGCGCTGCGGATATCCCCGCTGGAAACTGCAGCTTCTTGACGAAGCCTCCTATTTCCACGATATCGGCAAGCTGGAAATATCCGATCTGATTTTGAAAAAACCGGGACGTTTGACCAACGATGAATACGACGAAATGAAGAGCCATCCCGAAAAGGGTATGCGCTTCCTGCAGGAAATTCCCCTGCCGGACACCCACAGGGAGCTTGTGCAGAACATTGCGCTCTACCACCATGAACGCTTCGACGGCGGAGGCTATCCCCACGGTCTTAGGGGTGAAGAAATTCCCCTTGAGGCCCGCATCGTTGCCGTGGCAGACACTTGGGAAGCCATGACGGGTACCCGCAATTACCGGGAACCCATGACCACATCAGAGGCCATTGCCGAACTGCGCCGGATCAAGGGCACCCAACTGGATCCGTCGCTGGTGGACATTTTCATTGACATTGTCGAGAAAGACTATTCTCTGCAGAGCCACCCCGCACGGCCCCGAGTGGCCGCGGGCATGGAAGAAAATCCAAAAAAGGGAGTGTACTAGGTCTATGCAGGGATTGTTTGCCGCTGTACCGTCGGGGGATCCATACCGCACAATGTCCCTTCCCGCCGCCCCGCCGAAGCGCCCATATGTCATCATGAATATGGTCAGTTCCGTGGATGGCAAGACGACGGTGAACGGCCGACTATCCGCCGGCGATCTGGGCAGCAGCACCGACCGCCATGTCATGGATTGCGTGCGTTCCCACGTGGACGCCGTGATCTGGGGAGCAGCGACGATGCGGCAGAGCCCACACCCTCTGGTACTGCCCCCGGACATGGAAAGCGTCCGCCGGGAGCGGGGCTTAGAGCCACAACCGCTGCCGATCATTGTCACGGCTGCGGGAATGCTTCCCTTCCAATCCGCGGCCTTTGAAGGACCTCGGCAGCCGCTTGTCGTCTGTCCCCGCAGCATCCCCGAGCAACAAGTGGAAATGGGCCGCGACCGGGCCCATTTTGAGTACCAAGGCAGAGAAGAAGTCTGTATACCTTCTATGCTGAGGGCCCTAAAGGAGACATACGGCATCACCAAGCTGCTGTTAGAAGGAGGGCCGCAGTTAAACTACCAGTTTTTCCAAAACCAAGCGGTCGATGAGGTGTTCTGGACTGCGGCGCCGAAGATAAACGGTGCCGCAGAGGATCTTTCCATGGTCATGGGCCCTGCCCCTCTGTCGCCACCGCCCCAACTGTCGCTGCTGTCGCTGTTCAGCCAGGGCAGTGAACTGTTTGCCCGCTACGCTGTCCAGTACAGCTGAAACCCAAAACCGATTAACCATGAGGAGGTTATGCACATGATTGGCACAGCAATACTCAGCACATGGCACGTCCACACGAAAGGTTACACCCGGGAAGCCCAGGCCCATCCGGATATGGATGTCAAGGTTGTTTGGGACGACGACCAGGTCAGGGGGAAGGAATTCGCGGAAGCGTGGGACCTGCCCTTTGAAGGCAGCCTGGATGCGGTCCTAAGCCGGGACGACATCGATGCGGTCATTGTGGACACACCCACCAACCAGCATCGGGAAGTTATCGTTAAGGCCGCCGAGGCCAAAAAGCATATCTTCACGGAAAAAGTCCTGGCAATTACCTCTGCAGATGCCAGGGCCATTGCAGATGCCGTGGAAAAAGCCGGCGTCCAGTTCGTCATTTCCTTTCCCCACCGGACGATGCCCCACAACCTGTATGCCAAGCAAACTGTAGACCAAGGGAAGCTGGGAACAGTAAACCTCTTGCGTGTCCGCAATGCCCACAACGGAGCCAGTGGCGGATGGCTGCCGGCCCACTTCTATGACAAGGAAACCTGCGGAGGCGGTGCCATGATGGATCTCGGCGCCCACGGCATGTACTTGTCTCACTGGCTTTTGGGACGCCCGACAAAGGTGCAGGCCGGATTTACCCACGTGACCGGCAAGGAAGTGGAAGACAATGCTGTAGCACTGCTGGAGTTCGACGGCGGAGCCATGGCCATCAATGAAACAGGCTTTGTCTCCCAAGACAGCCCCTTCTCTCTGGAACTGTACGGCGACAAGGGCTGCCTCCTGATTGGGGGCCCGGACAATCAGGTGCGCCTCAAGACAGGGGGACAAGACTGGGAAACGGTCACCGACCTGCCCGCACCCCTTCCCAGTGCCATGGAACAATGGGTCGAAGGCATCCTGCGGGGAGGCAGCATTGTCTTCGGACTGGACGATGCGCTGGCCCTCACCGATGTCATGGAAGCCGCCTACCAATCCCACGAAACAGGCAGCAAGGTGGACATGAGGTGAATTATTCCCCCAGGACAGCGGCTTTGGCCGCTGTCCTGCCGCGTTGTATGCCCCGGCGGCACCGGCCTTGGCATTAATCCGCGCCGTCACAAAAAGGAGTTCGGGAAAAAAGACAGAAAAGAAACATTACCCAAACCCGCCCTAAGTCAATGTGCAGAATTGGAACACGATAGAAAGAGGTGGCGTGATGATGAAGCGACTTATGACGTGCTGGCTGCTGGTGGTGCTGTTGCTGACGGTTCCCATACCTGCCCTCGGGCACGAGCTCCTCGACCGTATTGAATCCTTTACCCTAGACAATGGTCTGCGGGTACTGATGCTCCCTGAGGACTTTGCGCCCGTGGTCCACTTTCATTTGATGTTTGACGTGGGCGGCATCGATGAAGAACCCGGATTAGGCGGCATTGCCCACATGGTGGAGCACATGGCGTTTAAGGGCACCGAAACCATCGGCACCCGCGATTTCGAAACCGAAGAAGCTTTGCTGCAGGAACTGGAAATTGCTGCGGACCAGTACTTTGCCGCCTTGGAAGAAGACGATGAAGGAGCCATCGCCGAAGCCGAGCAGCGCTTTATGTCACTGCGGGAAGAACTGCAGGAACTGGCCACACCCGATGTTCTGCACCAGCTCTTCGACCAGTTCGGCGGTGTCGGCATGAACGCCTATACCGGCTATGATCGCACGGCCTATTTCGTGTCTCTGCCCAGCGGCCGCCAAGAGCTCTGGCTGCGGGTATACGCAGACATCCTCGACAACGCCGTATTTCGCTATTTCTATGAAGAAGTGGACGTCGTCAAGGAAGAACGCCGGCAGCGCAACGAAGATGAACCCACCGGTTATCTGCGGGAACACTTTTTGCGCGAAGCCTTCGAAGTCCATCCCTATGGCCGCCCGCTGATCGGATCCATGGAAGAAATTTCTAACTACCGCTATGGGCCGGCCCGGGAATTCTGGGACCAGCACTATCAACCCAACCGGGCAGTGTTGATCATGATCGGAGATATCGATCCCGAAGCGGACCGTGCCTTGGTCGAAAAATACTTCGGCGTACTAGAAAGCGAACCCCGCCATGAGCGCCCCATTCCCGCTGAACCTCCCCAGCAGGAACAGCGGCGGGTAACCGTGGAATATGAGGCAGAACCCGAGATCATGGTCGGGTTTCACAAGCCCACCTATCCCCACCGGGATGCTTACGTCCTTGATGTGATCCGCAGCCTTTTGGGTACGGGGCGGACATCGCGGCTGCATGCACGGATGGTCATTGAAGAAGAGAAAGCCTTAGCCATTAGCGTATCGTCGAGTTTCCCCGGGCTGCGGGATCCCAATCTTCTGGTATTCCACGGCCGTTCCCGCCATCCGCACAAGCCCGAAGATCTTAAGCAGCTGCTGTTTGAGGAGATCGCCAAACTGCAGCAAGAACCTGTGGACCCGTGGGAGTTGGAGAAGGTAGTCAACCAAGCCCAGGCCTCATTCATCCGCAACCTGGCATCGCCGTCAGGATTGGCCGGGCAGCTGGCCACCTATGAACTGTTTTTGGACGGCTATGAGAACATTCTCGATTACCCGGACATCATTGCCTCGATCACCCCGGAAGAGATCCAAGAAGCGGCCAATGCTTACCTGACCAAGGAAAACAGCGTCGTGGGCATACTCTATACCCAGGGCGATCATGGAGGTGCAGAACAGTGAAACAGACTTTCTTACCCTTGCTGCTGTTGGCTCTCATGCTGGCATGGGCGTCCTCCCCGGCTTTAACACATGCGGAGGACTGGCCCGATCCCTTCGCAATGGAATTTGAGCCCGTTGAAGTAACGCCCGTGGAGCCTGTTTCCGTCACCCTCGACAACGGCATGACACTGTTTCTGCTCGAAGACCGCAGTCTGCCCCTCATTGAAGGCACAGCCTATATCCGGGCCGGAGCCAACCATGAACCGGAAGAGCGAATCGGCCTCGCCCAGCTCACAGCACTGCTGTCCAGGGATGGGGGTGCGGGAGACCGCAGTCCCGAGGAAGTAGACCGTCAATTGGAATATCTGGCAGCGTCGGTCGAGATGAGTGCCTCTGAACCCTTTGCCACGGCAGGCTTTTCTAGTTTGGAGCACAATGTGGATGAAGTGCTGGAGGTGTTGGCAGACATCCTGCGCCGGCCGGCCTTCGATGCGCGCCGCATGGAAATCGCAAGGGGACGGCTGCTGGAATCCATTCGCCGGCGCAATGACCAACCGCTGCAGCTGGCGGTGCGGGAGTTCATCGCCCGGGTCAGTGAAGGACACCCCTCTGGGCGCTATTCCAGCATCGAAACCATGAGTGCCATCGAGGCAGCGGATATCCGCGAGTTCCATGAGCGTTTCTACCGCCCCAACAATATTGTCATGGCGCTCAGCGGCGATTTCAACGCCGAGGAGATGGCGGATCGCATTGAAGAGTATTTCGGCTGCTGGGAGGCCCGTCCGTGGGATGCTCCCGAACTTCCGCCCTTTGACGAATTTCCGGAGCCGGTAGTGTACCACGTCCAGCGGGATCTGGCCCAGAGCATCATCTTCGTCGGCCACCCTGCGGTGACATTCGACGATCCCGACTACATCCGGCTGGATGTATTGAACCGGATTCTAGGCGGAGCAGGAGACAACAGGCTCTTTGAGGAAGTCCGCACACGGCGCGGCTATGCCTATGCCGTCGGCAGCCAAGTTACGCAGGGCTTTGAGTACCCGGGCATATTCTTCGCCTACTCGGTTTCGCGGGTGGATAAAACCGCCGAAGTGCTGGAACTCATGCGCCGGGAGATCAAACAGATCGTGCAGGAACCCGTCTCCGAGGCCGAACTGGATCGAAACCGCCGGGCCATCGTCAATCGGGCCGCCTTCCGCTATGCCTCGGCCAAAGCCGTGGCGGACCGGTCGGCCTTGGTTAATTTCCTAGGTGTCGATCCGGACTACTACGCCCGCCACATGGAAATCATTGAGGGCCTGACCATTGACGAGCTGCTAGATACCGCCAAGAAGCATCTGCGTCCCGAAGATGCGGTCATCTTGGTGGTGGGTAATGAGGAGCTCTTCGATCGGGACCTGACCGAATTCGGCCCCGTCGAAGCTGTGGAGTTGGACTGACCATAACCCGGCGGTGCGAGCAAATCGTCGGCCGCAAGGTTGCCCTGCTGCCAAAGGATGACAAGAACATGCTTGGGCCGCGGAACCCGGCCGGCCACACCGGCATTCCGCGGCCTGTACTATGCCCACTCCAGGAGGAATGCCCCGTGTTGTCATACCGCTTGACTGCCCCATTACTGCTGGCCCTTGTTCTAGGATGCATCTTCCCGCACCCTGCGGCCGCCGGCGAACCTGACCCCGCCCACACCCTGCAGCAGCTGTTCAAAGCCCAAGTCCAGGCAGACGCGGAGGCCATGGAGGCGCTGTTTGCCTCCAGCGAGCAGCTGCTGTTCCGCATCATGGCATCGCGTTTTCGGCCTAGTTCTGCCGCCGCATTGGTTGAACTACTGCAGGAACAGCTGGGGCAGCCCATGATGAGCAGCGTCGAAAATGCCGTCCAGGAACAGGATGGCAGCAGTGCAGTCATAGAAGGCGATTGGGTCCAGGTCTGGGAAAGAGGGTCAGAATATGAACAGGTGACCTTTGCGGCCCGTTTCCAGCTGCTGCAGACAGACGGCCGCTGGGCCATACAAGGCGTGGAGCTGCTGGATTTCACCGCGGAAGAAACCACGAAGCCCCCGTATCCAAAACCATGGAAGGTATACGAGAACCAATACTTCCAAATGCAATACCCAGTCCTCTGGCCCCATGAGGAACAGGGCGAACTGAAAGTGGCCGGGTCCCTGGCCCACTATGAGCAGGTACGCCTTTACAGCAATGGGCATTTCACGGCCCTGCACGTAGAAGTACAGCCCCTGCAGCATGGGTCTGCGGATGAAGCAGCGGCCTTTGACCAAGAGCAGGCCGAGAGGTACGACCGAGAGTTTCAGCTCATCGAGCAGTTAGACACAGTAATCCATGGCACAGCCGTACCAGGCTATTGGTACTCCTGGCAGGCCATGGGCGAAACGTGGCAGCAGATGCGCTATTTTCTTGCCAGTGAAGAGTATCTCTTAATTGTGTTTGTTCGGGTGGAACAAGACCAGGCCGATCTGCAGAGAGAGCGCTTGGAAGCGTTGGTGTCCACCATCGTCTTCGAGTAGGGGGCGTCTAAGGCTCACCGCCGCTTCCGTCGTGATCCACCGCCGCCTCCGCTGCCTGCTGTTTCCGGCGGATGTCTCGGCGGTAGTAATGGGGGGCAGCACCCATAATCTTAGTAAAGGCCCGGGAAAAGGTAAAGGGGTCCGCATAGCCCACAGAGCGGGACACATCGCCGACGCTCAAGGCCGTGGAATGCAAGAGCTCTGCGGCCTTTTGCATGCGGTACTGCAGCAGGTAGCGTCGGGGTGAGACCTGCATCTGCTTGCCAAAGAGGGTGGAGAAGTAGCTGCGGTCCAGGCCCACATAGCGGGTGATGTCGTTGATGCGGATCGGCCGGGAATAGTTGCGGGCAATGAATTCCAAAGCCTGCCGTACATAGTATTCCTGGGCGGTCTGCTGCGATTGCAGCGCAGGCCTGCGCCCCGCCGGGGGCTGGAGTTCGGCTAAGATCAAGCAGAGCCGGCCGTGGATAGACAAACTGCTGCTGGGATCACCGGGCTTTACCTGCAGAAGCTTCTCGATGTGGTGAAAGATCCGGGTGTCGCCATGCAGGGCGATAACGGGCTGCTCCGCTCCCATGCCCGCTTCCCGCAGAAGATTTTCCGCCTCCAGGCCATGGAAGCCGATCCACCAATACTCCCAAGGATCGCCGGCATCGGCTTCATAATATGTCACTTCCCAGGCGGGAATAAGAAATGCCTCGCCGGCCTGCAGCTGATATACTGTACCGCGCATTTGAAAGGTACCCTTCCCTCGGCGGACAAAGTGAATTAAGTAATGATCGCGCACCGCAGGGCCAAATCCATGGCCTTTCTCACAAACTTCCATACCGTAATGATAAGTCTTCAAACTCTCACCTGCGTGCAGTGGGTATAAATAGGTTTCCTTCACGGGCTGCACCTCCCCTTGCCCAACATTTTACTATGTTTTTCTTCCTTTGTGCCATTAACACCTGCCGACATTTTCTTTACAATGAAAACGTATCTATGAACCTTGAAGGAGGATATCTATGCCAAAAATTACCTTTTTGGGCGCCGGAAGTTCGGTATTTGCGAAAAACGTTCTGGGTGACTGCCTCTTGACCCCTGCCCTGCGGGAATCGGAATTCGCCCTCTTCGATATCGATGAAGAACGACTGCAGGATTCCGAGATGATGCTCAACAACATCAACAACAACTCCGGCGGCCACGGCACGATCAACGCCTATACGGACAGGAAGGAAGCCCTGCGCGGCGCCGACTATGTGATCAATGCCATCCAAGTAGGCGGCTACGAACCCTGTACCGTCACGGACTTCGAAGTGCCGAAGAAGTATGGCCTGCGCCAGACCATTGCCGACACCATTGGCATTGGCGGGTTGTTCCGTTCCCTGCGCACTATCCCTGTTATGTTCGATTTTGCCCGAGACATCGAAGAGGTCTGTCCCGACGCTTGGCTGCTCAACTACACCAATCCCATGGCCACATTGACCGGCGCCATGCTGCGCTACACCGGCGTCAAGACCGTCGGACTCTGCCACAGCGTGCAAGTCTGTGCCGACCACCTGCTCAAAGGCCTCGAAATGCCCACCGATGATGTCCAGTGGCATATTGCCGGCATCAATCACATGGCTTGGCTTTTGGAAATTACCCGCCGGGGCGAAGACTTGTACCCGGAAATAAAGCGCCGGGCCCTAGAACGGGAAACGCCCCATAATGACATGGTCCGCTATGAAATGATGAAGCAGTTTGGCTATTATGTCACGGAGTCCAGTGAGCACAACGCCGAATACCACCCCTATTTCATCAAGGCGCAGTACCCGGAGCTGATCGAGAAGCTCAATATTCCTTTGGACGAGTACCCCCGGCGCTGCGAGCGGCAGATCGAACGCTGGGCCAGTATGCGGGAAGAGTTGGTGGAAGATAAAAATCTTTCCCACGAACGCACCCATGAGTACGGTTCCTACATCATGGAAGCCATGGAAACCGACACGCCGTACAAAATCGGCGGCAATGTCATGAACCACGGCTTGATTACCAACCTGCCGGAACAAACTTGTGTCGAGGTCCCGTGCCTGGTGGACGCCAGCGGCGTGCAGCCCACCCATGTGGGGGCACTCCCACCGCAGTTGGCTGCTTTGAACATGACCAACATCAACACCCAGCTGCTGACCATTGAAGCCTCCGTCACCGGCAAGAAAGATCATATCTACCATGCCGCGATGCTGGATCCGCATACGGCGTCGGAACTGTCCCTCGACGACATCCGCTCACTCTGCGACGACATGATTGAGGCCCACGGGGACTGGCTTCCCAAATTCCGTTAGAAAACAAAAAAGCCATGGGCATGCCGCCGAGAGGATGCATCGCTGGACTTCGGGCCTGGTTCCGCCAACAGACCCGGGGGCCCGTAAGCACCGCCTCCCATCGGTCTGCCGCCCGCTGCCCAACAATAGACAACGGCTTTGGAGGATAACCTCCAAAGCCGTTTCGCTGTGTCTTGCATTACTTTCCCGTGGCGCTATCCTTAACCGATCACTGTACCACGTATATAAAGTGTTCTCCCTCTTGGAAAAGAACATGGAAATGGTGGAAACCTGCCCGCTCGAACAGCTGCTTCTGCACCGGCAGCGAAAAGGGAATATCCACATGATAGAGCCCCTCAGGGGCCAGGCGCTGATCGCGGCGCAGTTGCCAAAAGTGCTCCAGCAGCTCGGCCTCTTTCTCTGGAGTTACAATATAGTCGCCTTCAATGTAATGGCCGCCGGGCTTCAAGGCCCGCCGAATTTTCTTGTACAGTTGCAGCTTGTCTTCGAAGACAAAGTGATGCATGGTCATAACTGAAACCACATAGTCATATTGGCCCTGCCCAAAGGGCCAGCGGACATAGGAGTCCTGAACGAGCCGAATCTGATCCCGCCGTTCCCTGTATGTCCTTTGCAGAACCTTGAGCATGTTCTCGGACATATCGACGCAGGTCAGCTGAGCGTTGGGTGCCTGCCCGAAAATCCACCGCAGTTCCAGCCCCGTTCCGCACCCCAAATCCAAGATCGCAATGGGTTCTGTGGTCTGGGGTATCGGCGCCGCCACCGTGGCATAGTACTGGCTAAAGGAGTTGATGGTTCCCTGCATATGGTTTTCATAGCCTTCTGCACGCACGTCAAAGAAACTTGCCATCTCTTCCGGCCTGTGCTTGGTTTCATTACTCATTCTCTCACTCCTCAAAAAGTGTATAACAAACTGACCCGGACATAACCCATCCGAGCGGCACATTCCATTTGCATTGCGCTGCCAGTCTGTCAGTGGAGAATGAGTTTGAGCAAGGGAAAACCTCCTTGATCTTGTTCAGAAACTGGAGACTCTTGCCAATGTCAAGTATATGCTGCAGGCAGTGTACTGTCAAGTACCATTGCAAGGTCGCCGGAAGATTCGGCTAGATTCGGCTAGATTCGGCACCGCAGCCGTCCAGGCCGATACTTCAGCCGCTGCACCTCTGCCGACGGCAAGCAGCAGACGGAACCCGTCAAGCCTTTGGCGCGGCAGATACGCTCCCATTGTTCCGTGCCCATGCCAGGAATTGCATCTGTGGAGGATTTTGCCACAGCAAAAAGCGCTGCAGCCTCTGGAAGACTGGAGCGCTCTTGGACCCGGTTTGTGCTCTGCGGCCCTTATTCCTTGGCAAAGGCTTCCGCAAACAACGCCGTCAGACGGCCGCGGTCAAATTGCGTGTAGACGCTCAAATTCGGTTCCTGGCCGCTGCAGCCCGCATAGTCCAGGGCCAGCAGACCGCGGCTGTAGCGGCCCTCTGTTTCCACCGCCCCGTACAGTTCCTGCGTCGCGCCTATGCTGGGATCCAATGCAGCGCCAAGGGCAGCGAAGTCGCACATCAGCAATCCTTCGACGCCGGTTCTTTCTTTTACGCGCCGCACCAAATGGGCACTTATCCTGCGGAAGGCATCGGAAACGGGGTCAGCACCCGGCGCCGGCAGCATGTCCACGGGAACCAAGTTCTCCAAAGTCGGTTCCCACGGTATTAGCTGGATCTTCCAGCCGGCCGCAAGGACCATGGCGGCGGCCTCGGGATCGGCATAGAAGTTAAATTCCCCGACCATGGATGTGTTGCCCCGGCCGCTGTGGGTTCCTCCCATGACAACCAGCCGCTGCACCAAGTCCGGAAGCTTTGGTTCCAGCCGCAGAGCCAGTGCAATATTGGTCAGGGGCCCCACGGCCAATATTTTCAGCGCCCCGCCAAAACGGTGTGCTGCATCGATGATGTGCAGGGCCGCGTGCTGCTGCTCCGCGTGAACCGTAAGCTTTGGCCATTCTTGGTCCCCAAGGCCGTCGCGGCCGTGAACTTCCCAAGCATGGCAGGGTTCCTGCAGCAGCGGCCTTTCCGCTCCCGGATATACAGGCAGGGGGGAGCCCAACAGCTGCTTGAGCCGCAGAGTATTGGCAACGGTATTTTGGAGCGGAACGTTGCCGTGAACAACGGTGATGGCCGTCAGTCCCAATGACAAACGTTCGGCGGCGATCAAAGCCGCCGCATCATCCACACCCGGATCGGTATCCAATATCCACGGCAATCCAAATCCCCCCTAGAACAATCGATAGACGTCCCGTCAGAAGCACCCGGGTCCTTGGCCGGAGCACCGCTGCCAACACGGTGGCCGCTTGCGCCCAGCAACGAAGCACTGCACAAGCTCTAGACCAACGCGATGACAATGTAGCCAATCAGCACGCCCAGAACGCCTCCGTAGATGCCGTGATGGGATCCCTCCGAATGGCTGTGTGCTTCCGGGAGCAGTTCGTCAAAGGAAATGTACATCATCGCCCCGGCCGCAAAACCCAGCGACAAACTCAAAAAGACCGGCGAGGCGTCGCCAATCAGGCCGCCAATAAGAGCTCCGACGCCCACAGGCAGTCCGGCGAGCACTGTCAGCCAGACCACTCTCTTAATGGACATACCGCCCGCCGCCAGCGGCGCTGCCATAGCCAACCCTTCGGGCACATTGTGCAGGGCCAAGACGATGGCCAAACCCAATCCCAAGGTCGGGCTCGCCACCCAGCCGGCGCCCAATGCCACGCCTTCGGGAAAGTTGTGTATGGCAATTCCGAACGCAACTAAGTATCCCATCTTTTTCAGCTTCGTATCGCCCTCTTCACCACCGCCGTGGTGCATATGGGGGAAACTGCGGTCCATGACAATCAGCAGTCCGACACCAATGACGAACCCAATAATGGCCAAGGCCATGCTGCCTTCCTCGATTGCCTCCGGCATCAACTCCACAAAGGCCAGTGCCAGCATGATACCGCCGGCGAAACCCAAATAGCCCCCCAGCACTCGGCTGCTCGGGCGTCCGGTAAGGGCAAAGACCACACCGCCCAAACCCGTTCCGATGACTCCAGTCGCCAAGCCTACCAATCCGATAAACCACGGGTTCACGTCAGCACCCCTCCTATTGCGCAGCACTTCTCCTCTGCGTGCACTTTCGGGGTTCGCTGTAGTATTCCTTCTTAGAAACCAAGGATCAGGCCAGTTTGGGATGCCAAACCGCCAATAAACAGCGCCAGAACCGTCGTTCCCACTAAAATTCCAACACCCAGCTTCAAGCCGTACTCGCGGCTGATCGTTCCAACCATGGCAATGCAGGGCACATAAAAGAGGGCGACCAGGGCCCCGGTAAACAGCTGCAATGTCGTTACATCCATGTCTATCAACGGCAGTACTGTCAGTTCGCGGCGCAAAATTCCCAGAGCCAGCGGCACTGCCGCCTCTTCGGGCAAGTTCAGCCAACCGGTCACCACCGGGCTGATGGCGCGCCCCCAGGCAGCCATGAGGCCGCTCTCATAGAGAACAGAGGCCAGGCCTACGGCTGCGATCATCGGCAGGGCTCCATTGTGGATATAGGAGCGCAGACGCATGAGAACCTTCTTTGACAGCACATCCGCACGGGGCATCAGCAGTTCCGGCACTTCCATGATCGTAAGCGGTATACTGCCCCGCAAGAACCGGTCCATAATAAGTCCCGCGGCAGCCATGGCCAGAATGGACACGAAAAACACGCCCAGCAGTGCCCCGATTGAGTGGGCGGCCAGCAAGGATATAAAGGCCCCGGTCTGCGAAATACAGGGCACCGCCGTACAGATTAGCACAGACACCATGATCCGTTCTTTGCGGGAACTCAACGCCCGCGTCGCTAGAATGCCCGGAATACCGCACCCATATCCCAGCAGCAGGGGTATAATGCTCGGCCCCTGCAGTCCAATACGATTCATCAAGCCGTCCACCAGTACGGCCATCCGGGGAAGATAGCCGCTGTCTTCCAAAAAGCTTAAAACGAAATAAAACGATGCCACATAGGGAAGAACCAGCGTAAACGGCCATTCAATGCCTTTTATCAGGAAGCCGTACTCCCCGATCAAAATGCGCTGTACCATGCCCGGCGGAATCACTGCTTCCACCGCCGTTTCTATAAGCGGAATCATCACGCCCCGAAAGGCCGGCAGCAGCAGATACTGGCGCAGGCCCATGCCGACTCCGACCACAAAGGCAAAAACCACCGTCAGGACCAAAAGAGCCAGGGGCAATCCCGGCCAAGGCTTCACCATCATGACGCCCAGCTGCTCCCGCCTCGTGCTTTTCATATCCGCCTTCTGTCGGCGGTAGTCCCGTGCCATGGATTCCACCTTCGCCCAACGTTCTTCATCATCAAGAACCGGCTTGGAAGGTGTTCTGGCACTAGACACCATCCGGGCCGCTGTTTCGATAATTTCCGGTATGCCCTGGCCCGCTACGGCAATGGAAGGAACCAGAGGAATGCCCAGTTCCTTCTCCAAACCACCAAAATCCAGTTCGTATCCCTTCTGCTGCGCCAGGTCCCAGCGGTTCACTACCACCATCGTAGGCAGCTGGTACTCCAGCACCTGCAGCAGCAGGTACAAACTGGATTCGAAGTTCACGGCATCTATGACACAGATGACGCCGGCGGGACCGCTTTCGAGCATATCCACGGCCACTTTTTCGGCGTCATTGGTAGCAGCCAACGTATAGGTTCCCGGCACATCCACCAGAGCCGTCCTGCCGCCGGGCATCGCCATGGTGCCTTCCGTAAATTCCACGGTTGTGCCGATATAGTTGGCCACACTGACATTCATACCGGTCAGATGGTTGAAAATAGCACTCTTACCGACATTGGGAGGCCCCATTAAGAGCAAGGTCTGCTGCTGGAACTTCACGGGTGCACCTCCCGTTCACCACGATGTCCGATGCTGCCCTTCTGGCCACAGCCAGCAGCCGGCCATCCACTTCCAGAATCAGAGGCCCTCCCAAAGGACTTTTGGCATGCAGACGCACCGATTTGCCCTCCCGCAGTCCAAGGGGCTGCAGAATTCTATGGGACGGTGTTTCCAGCACCTGCGCGTATTGACCCACACGTAGATCGTTTAGTTTCTGCACGTTTTCTCATCCTTCCGCAGTAATACGGTTTCCTTACCTATGGCATGCTTTGTGCATCGCAGACAGCGTCTGCCGTTGGTCACGCTTTCCGGCTCCACCCGGGGATAGAACCGGGCTAACCAGCCCTGGGGGTTTCTGTAAAGAACCCGTCCGCCTGCCCTCAAAGAGCGCAGGGCACGGTCAATAACGCTTTCCTTAGGAAACACATGCAGCGATATCCAAACGGCATCGAAGGACGCATAATCAGCCGCTGCACCTTCCAAGCACGCAATGTTAACGGACCGGCACCCCTTCTGCTTCGCTAAGAACGCCCGGGAATGCTCCACCGCTTTGGGATCGTGGTCCACACCCAAGACTTCATAGCCTAGTTCAGCCAAGGCCATGGCGGTCATGGGCAGCCGCCCGCTACCGACATGAAGCACCCGCATACCGGGGCGCAGCCCCGCCAAATCACATTCGCTTGCAATCATATTTTTATAAAACGCCCGACTATACCAGCGTCCCATGGCAGGACATCGGCAGCCCAGCCACTCGAAACCTTTAACAGCAGCCAGCATCATCATGAAAGGTACTTGGCGCCACGGCGCGGCATCATCGCGCTGCCATATCAATTCAGCCATTGCGCGCATCCTCCTCCATGGTATGCCGTGCGGCCGAGCCCATTCTCCAATGCATGGAAGCAGCAGTCAACCCGGACACAACCAACGGTATCCAAAACGTCACCATACGGGAAGCCAGCGCCAGAGCCAGCCCTTCCGCCGGTTCCAGCCCGGCGGCAGCAAAACCGCCTGCCATCACCGCCTCAAATGCACCTAACCCGCCTGGAAGAAGGGGAACCAAACCGGCCAAGTAGGCCGCCAATACCACGGCCGCCGTGACAGAAAACGACAGCGGCAAGTCCAGGCCCCAAACAGCCAACAGATGCACCTTGAGAGGATATCCCAACCAGATCAAAACCGATACCATCGCCACCGGAAGGCCGCAGGTGCCCGTGAGGCTGCGTGCCGTCTGGCCCATATCCCAGAAAAAACTGCCTGTCCATTTCCAGGTCTGTTTGCGCAGCGACAGGACCAGCAGCACAAGGGCGGCAGCACCCCCGACACCCGCCAGCGCCCGTCCGCCTGCACTCAACTGCCACAGTGAAGCGTGATAGGCCACCAACAGTGCAGTAAGCAAAAAGAAGGGCACCATCATCAAGAACTTCTGTGCAGCCAGTACGCCGCCGATGGCAGAACCGGTCAAACCAGCATAACGCCGGTAAAGAAACACTTTCACCGCTTCACCACCGAACTTGACCGATGGCGTCACACTTTCTACAAAGGCTCCGGCCATATAAATTTGGAAGACTTTAGCGAAGGAAACCGTGCCGCCGGCACTGCGCAGCAGCGCTGTCCACTGCCAAGCACAGCCGGCCAGCGTTGCCGCCTGGAAGACCAGCAGCACCGCCAGAACATGGGCCGGAATGGCGGCAAAGGATTCGAACAACTGCTGCCGGCCGCCCACAAGGACCAAGGTAAGAATCAGCAGGCATCCCAATGCCCAGCCCCATCTACGCCGAATGTCCATAGGAAACTCCTGTCCGGACCATAACCGAGCGATCGAATGTTTTCATGGGCTGCGAAACTGCTTCCGCCTGCCCGTTCCCGATTTCCAAGGTGTCATAATGCTCCGAAAGCCCGCTGCGGGGCACCCGAAACACCAGCGGTGTTCCCGGTGGTGCCAGCCGTGACAGCTGCTCCCAAATGACCTGCTTCGGCTCGGCCTGAAGGGCCACAATGGCCGAAGAAAACGAAAGTCCCGTCAGTGCTTCACCCCGCTGGTGCATGACCCGGATTTTATCTTCTAAACCCATACGCTTGACGCATTGCGAGGCATTAAGAACAGCCCTCTCACAGCAATCGACGGCTACCACCGTAACGTCTGCGAGCGCTGCCGCGTGCATGGCCGTAAAAGGAACGGCGCCGCACCCCACATTGAGCAGGACATCACCAGCCTCCACTTCCGCCAACGCCAGCTCCCGTCGGACCACTTCAATATAGGGCCGTCCGTAAAGCGATGCCATAATCGGCACTTGACTGGATAGATTTTCAAATAGGCCCACCAAGGGTTGGATAATGCGCATACCGACCTCCGCGATACTGATAATCATTCTCTTAGTTTGCTTGTGCCTATTATAGCAAATGCCCTGCGCCGCTGTCAAGATATTGGAGCAACTTTTTCATAAAATCAGATATCTAATGCGAATGATATTCGTTACCATTTTTGTTCGGCGTCATACAGTCCCGGGTACACAGCGCGCGACTGCACGACTTTATGACTTGATCTTTAGACATTCTTCAAATTTGGCTGTTATCCTAACCTTGGAGGTGATATTAGCGATGAAGAAACTATGGATTGTCGCTGTTGTTTTGCTGCTGCTGGGTGGAACAGTTGTTGCACAGCCGGGACGAGGCCCCTATATCCCTGAGGACCTCACGGCTGAACAGCAGGAAGCGCTGCAGCCTATCTGGGATGAGATGGATGAACTGCGGGCTTCCATGCGCGAACAGATGTGGGAACTGCGGGCGAAGTCCTGGGAACTGATGGCAGAGTATGGCCTGGTAAGCCCCGAGCGGGCAGAATGGCTGCGCCGCGGCCGTGAGTTGGCCGACGAAGAACCAGAACCAGGGTTCTTCCGCCGGGGCTGCTGGGGTCACCAGCACCGCTGGCCGGTTGAAACCGAACCAGAAGATGACCCCGACGAACCCGCGGCCAGGCGCCGCGCACCTCGGGGCCGCTGGTAACCGAACATGGTTCGGAACCAAGGCGGAGAATGGCCTCCATGGCTGTTTCTCCGCCTTTTCGATCCCCTGCGCCCGCCGGTGCCTCCGCTACGCACGCCCAGCGGGTTTGGGCACCCAGACCGACCAGCCGCGATCGGCACTGCCGTGAACGGCAAACTCCCCAAACCCTTGGCCATCGGTGGTTACTGTGTGGCTTTGGTTCCCGGTCCAATCAATGAACTCTCGATGCGGCCGCTTCGTCTGAATCCGCCGCACGGGGTTGTCTTCGGGTCCAACCTTGGCCAGAAGCAGCACACAGCCGCTTTCTTCCACGTCATCGGTGCCCTCCCGTACATAGCTGTACACCTGGTGGTTGCACGCATCATGCCATTCATACCCCGGCCCATGGGCAAAGCGGCGCCGAGCTTGCATGAGCCTCACAACGCCCTCCTTCATCTGGTAGGCATAGATGTCTTTCCAGTACACCTTGGGCAGACCCCGCTCTCGCAGCAGGATATAGGCATAGGCGTGATATTTATAGCGAAAAAGCCCGGGAATTTCACCATCCCGCTGGGTGTCATGGTTTTCCACAAATGTCACGGCGCGGGAGGCATAACCGGCCTGGTTGCAGAGGCCATGATCCTTTAGAAGTTCCATGGAAAAACTGTCATCCTCCGACAACTGCCGGAAGATGTCCCGCAGCGGAAAGTCCAACACGTGCAGCCTGGCACTGGAAATATGGTCAAAATAGCTGGCTAGAATGCCGGCATCGTTGAGCCAGGCTTCACCCACGAAAAATAGGTCCCTTTCGGTAGCCCGCTGCACCTCCTCCAGCCAAGTGCTGATGAACTGGCAGCCAATGTGCTTCAGGGCATCGATGCGGAAGCCATCGACGCCTAAGGTCTCCACCAGCCAAATGCCCCAGCGGATCAGTTCTGCACGGGTTTCAGGATGGTCATAGTCATAGTCCACACCCATGAGGAAACTGTCGCTGTGATGGCAGGTAGAGTCCCAGTTCTTATCCTTGAAAAGGAATACGCCGGTGTCGCCGGTGCGCTGATCGAAGTCGGTGCCGTTAAAATGCCGCCAATGCCACCGGAAATCGCTGTGACGCTCCTGGCGTCCGGGATAGGTAAAGTGACTCCAAACCTCCACCTCTTGCCCCGGTTTACTGGGACTGCGGGAGCTGAGTGTGATTGTTTCCGTTTCGTCGGCCCCCATCAGATGATTGAGAACCGCATCATAGTAGACCTCGATCTGCTCAGACTGCAGAGCTTCGACCGCCGCTTCCAGTTCAGCACGGGTACCGTATTTGGTGCGCACGGATCCTTTCTGTTCGAACTCTCCTAGATCGTACAGATCATAACAACCATAGCCCACGTCTTCCACACCGCCCATGGCTTTGTTAGCCGGCGGTATCCAGACGGAAGTGATACCCCATTGGCGCCACTGGCGGGCGCGCTGTCTTAGCAGCTTCCAAAGATTCTTCTCTTCCGGGAAGTGTTCTGCGTAGCCGCCTGCAGCCATTTCCCAATAAAACGTCTGCAGCATGATTGGATTCTGCTGCGTATCTGGCACAAATCACCACTCCCTGCATTCATCAAACTATGACAGCACTGGCCCCTCACTGGGGCAGCGGCCAATGATAGCGGCGCCCCTGCGTCTGCAGCCAATGATAGTGCCGGCGCCAATCCGGCACTATCCGGCCAACACAACTCCAGAACTTCCTGGAATGGTTCATCTCTAGAAGATGGCAGAGTTCATGTACGACCACATAGTCAATGATTTCATCGGGCATCATCATAAGCAGCCAGCTGAAGCTGAGCCTCCCCTTGGGACTACAGCTTCCCCAGCGCTTTCGGGCTCCAGTGATCGTAAACCCCGCCGGCTTCACATGCAGCCGTCCCTGGTAGACCGCCGCCCGCTGGGGAAGCAGCTCGCGGGCCTGCCGGCTGTACCAATGCTCGAGCAGCCTGCGCACCGTATCGGGATCCGAGGGAGCATGGCGCACAATAATCTTCTTCGCCTCCGGCTGACAAAAAACCTCCGGCGAACCGTTTTGCGGTTCTACTTCCAGGCTGTATTGACGGCCGCGGTACCAAAGCAGATCACCGCTGGCAAAACGGTAGGGACGAATGCCCATGGCATCAAAGGAGCGCAGCTGCTCTTCGATCCACGGTTCGCCATTTTGAATCACCCGCTGTATTTCATGGCTCTTCATATGTTTTGGAACCAGAACCCGCAGTGTGTTCGGCGGGTGCATTTCCAATTTGGCTCTGCGCCGGGTCCCTGGTTCCACCCGGATCCGGCAGGGCCGGCCGCACAGCTGCTTAACCTGCTCGTTGGCATTGCGAATCATATCGGCATTCCTCCATCGTCCCACTGCATGTCCGCTGGCAGAGAAAGCGTGGCCTGCGCAGCCGCTGCCGTGTCCTTCGTTGCTGCATCTGTTCGTCTGCTGCATGGGCGGGCGGTACTGGGTTTCGGGGCAAAGAGCATTGTAGCCCTGCAGCCCCCGTCAACAAGCGATTTTAGGATATACGCACGCCGCGGCCATGAACGTCTAGAACCAGCTGTCAACGGAAATCGAAGGAAACGCTGTCATCGGTTGGGTTCGAAAACGGATCGCCTGCAGTGCGGCCAAAACCCTTTCCGGATTTCCGTTCAGATGCTCCATTTACCAAAGCTTGCCTGTTTCGAGCACAATCGGCTAGCGGTCCCCGGATTCAATCTTCGATGGTGATCACTTTGTTGAGGTGGATCATGGCAAACATCTTCTTCACGTATTCACTGCTGATATTGATGATCTTCAGTTCACCGCTGCGTTCCTTCAGCTTTTTCTGGAACAACAGCAGCTTGCCCAGACCGGAGCTGTCAATGCCGTCCACTTGACCGAAGTCGATGACAAAGGTGCTGTACCCTTCATCGAACAGCTCCAAGAATGTCTGTTTGAGTTCATTGGAATTGGTAATATCGATCCTACTTTCGGGAACCATTAGGGCAGTCTCCTCGCTCCGTTCCACTTTCATGGATTTCTACTCCTCCTTCTTGTCATCTTGCTATGTTCGCGGGCCGGCCCTCTCTTAAGGCCGAAAATTCTTAGGGCCATCCCGTTTGGCTGCCCGCCAAGGGCCATCACCAATGGCAAACCATCTGCGCTTTGCTCCGTCCCATCGGCTTCACAGCTGCGGTCCTCCCGCAAAGGCTTTCACACATTCCCCGATGCGTCTTTTAACATACACTGTAAATGAAATCGGCCTAGAAGGCAACTGTCGGCTCTCGACACCACCGATGGCGCACACGGGCACAGGAGCGGCCCGCGGTCCCGAAATTCCCGGGCAGCCGCCGCCTGGAACAGGGGCGCCGCTGTAATGCTCACCTGCGATGGCACGGACCCACTCGGCCAGCCAGCGGAGAAGACGCCGAAACTGCGCCGCCTCTTCGCCTCCGCCGTGGTTGTTGGTCGCCTCCGTCATACGCGTCCCGCCGCCACCACCCTTTTCAAACAGAGGTGCTGCCACCCCCAAACCCCTCTACAGCCTGTTTATACCGTTTTATTCTGCGTCTTGCAGACTGACTCCTTCCGAAGTCTGAAATTTATATTTGCGGGGTGCACAGG
>PUOC01000037.1 GCA_003551965.1 Clostridiales bacterium
CCTCGGCTGCCATAGAGGCCATCAATGTCGTCATGTAATCGCCAGGCGGCAGTTCAATAATAATGAACGAAATCAGCGAGATGATAAACACCGTCGGAATCATGTACAGAAGACGCCGTAGTATAAACGCTAACAATTGACTTCCCTCCCTCGACCTCAACCATGAAGACCGCTGTGCTCGAAAATCGAAGGGGCCGGCCGCTTGGGCCCTGCCCCTTCGAACAGCAAGCTATGGCCTCGCCTTACCGATCATAATAGAATGTATCGACATTACCCAAAACAGCGTAGTCCCTTTCAAAGGTGAAAAGGAGCTCTTCGGGAATGTTGCGCAGGTCGGCATTGAAGACCATGGGTACAGGACTCAAACCAACGGTACCGATAAACCAGATGTTTTCGGCCTGGGCTTCGACGATTTGAGCTAATGCATCATAGCGCTCTTCGTCATCGGTCGTAGTCTGGACCACATCCCAGAGGTCGTACAGATACCCAAACCACTCAGGCGGCTCTTCACCTTCTGTGCCGCCGCTTTCATACCACTGGCCCCAGAGCGGACCGGTACGCGGGTTGCCGCCGCCGCCGCTGGGGATAAACGGATGGATCATGCGTTCCATCTGTTCGCCCACCATACGGGAACCCCACATGGTTACATCATGTTCGTTTGCTGCAATCATCTCGTACTGGTACTCTGCACCAATTCCTTCCAGACGGACATCCAAGCCAAGTTCTTGCCAGTAGTCGACCAGCAGCTCCGAAGTGGCCATGCGGTCGATAAACGTGGCACGGCAGTCCAAGACAAACCGGAGCGGTTCACCGTCGGGCCGCAGACGGATGCCATCCGGTCCCCGCTCAAGACCCATGTCGTCCAATTTCGCATTGGCCCGGTCCACGTCATAGTCCGCGTAGGCTTCCTTGTATTCCTGCTTGAACAGGGGCGAAGGAGGAATTACAGTACCCTGGCGCGGTTCGGCCTGGTTGAAGTACACCAGTTCATTGATCTCATCTCTATCAATGGCCAACGACAGTGCCTGGCGGAACCGTGCGTCCTGGAAGATCTCCCGCAGGACAGGATCTTGGTGGGTCATGTTAGGATGTGGTGAATCGACGGCCATCTGGGAATCCTGCCAGACATAGGTTTTGAAGTCTCCTGCTTCTTCATTTTCGATGTACATCGGCAGACTGGAGGCTTGACCATCATGGTAATCCCAATCACCGGCTATCGCCTTCAGTTCCTTCAGTTCCGAATCGCTGACTGCTTCCGCCCGCAGTTCATCGATGTAGGGCAGCTGGTTACCTTCGGCGTCAACCTTGTAGTAATAAGGGTTCCGTTCAAAGAACACCAGGTCATCGGTGCGCTCCACAACCACGTATGGCTGCAGAACCGGCTGGTCGGGCTGTTGGTTGGTACTGCGCCAGTAGATCTGCTCCGACTTCAGGTCATAGAGCTGCCACCATTGGTCCAGTCCATATTCATCCAGCAATGCATCCAGCTCATCGGAATCGGCAAAGTCGGGATGGAACTGCGACATAAAGTGTTTCGGCTGGTTGATGTAGTGTCCATGGCGTTTGATGAAGTTGGGGAAGATCGGATGCGGTGCAGCAAAGGTGAAGTGCACAGTATAGTCATCGATCTTTTCCATCTGCATTGGTTCGCCGCCGGGTGCCCAGCGGGCCGGAGGCGAAGGCATAATGTACTCGTTGCCGAATTCTGCCTCATACCAGAAGATGAAATCGTCCGCCGTGAAAGGTTCGCCATCGGACCACTTCACGCCTTCCCGGAGATACAAAGTGTATTCCATGGCATCTTCGCTCAATTCCCAGCTCTTTGCCAGATTGGGAATAATCTGGCCGTCCGGGGCGGAGCGGGCCAGGGCCGGAGGACCAAAGATTCCGGAAACCGGTTGGGTCCACTGGGCCGCGGATACATATCCGGTGCGCCACATGCCGCCATACTGTCCGATTCCTTCGAGGCCTTCAAGAACCAATACATCCTGGGGGAGGCGATCTTCCACGGGAGGTAGTTCCCCGGCCTCTACTTTGTCAGTCAGCATTGGGGATTCGCCCAATTGGTCGAAATTATCAAGCGTGTCGTTGCGGTAATACCATTCCCATGGACCCCAATCTCCTGTTTCAGGAACAGCCAGGGAAGAACCAGATACTCCTAACAGCAGTGCCATGATCAGGGTTAAACTGACTGCAGTAAACGATAACTTCACGCAATTCACCTGTCCTTTCATATGTCTCCAATTGTTCGGGAACCCACTTGCTTTCGCCTTTTCAAACGAGGAAGCTAACCACCTCCCAACGTTTCAGGTGAGTTGTACGGCCGAGCCTGGCCGGCCGTACAAACCCCGCGTCTTGCTCCCATTGCTCTACTGATCAAAGAACCAAGTATCGACATTACCTTCCACTGTGTAGTCGCGGTTAAAGGTCATGATCAGTCCGTCCGGTACGTTTTTAATATCAGCGTTTATTACCAGCGGAACAGGGTTCATACCCACCGTACCGATAAACCAAAGGTTCTCTGCCTGTAACTTGACCATTTCAAACAGGGCTTCTTGGCGTTCATCATCGTCGGGCGTAGTTTGGACCGTCGTCCAAAGATCATATACTTCCATCATCCACGGCGGTGGCTCCTCGCCCGCTTCGCCGCCGCTTTCATACCACTGGGCCCACAACGGTGCACTGCGCGGATTGGCGCCGCTACCAGCCGGGACAAACGGTGTGGAGAAGCGCGGCATCTGTTCACCCACCATGCGGGAACCCCAAACCGTAATATCGTGTTCATTGGCGACAATTTGTTCATACTGGTATTCGGCACCGAGACCTTCTAAAGTCACATCGAGACCTAGATCCTGCCAGTAGTCAACAATCAACTCAGAACCTGCCATGCGATCAATGAATTGGGCACGACAGTCGAGAGTCAAGCGCAGCGGTTCACCATCCGGCCTGCGGCGAATGCCGTCGTCGCCTCGTTCCAGACCCATTTCATCCAACAACTCGTTGGCCCGTTCGGGATCGTAGTCGGCATAGGCCCGTGCAAATTCTTCCCGATAGAGGGGCGATGGTGGGATCACCGTTCCCTGGCGAGGTTCAGCCAGTCCGAAGTAGACCAAGTCGTTGATCTCTTCACGGTCAATCGCCAAGGATAGAGCTTGGCGGAAACGCACATCCTGGAAGATTTCCCGCAGGACGGGATCTGTATGGGTGAGGTTTGGGAAAAGGCCTATCACAGCCATTTCTGAATCACGCCAGATGTACGTCTTGTAGTTGCCTTCTTCTTCGTTTTCAATATACATAGGCAGGTTCGAAGCCTGGCCATCGTGGTAGTCAACCTCACCTGCAATCGCCTTCAGTTCCCTTACTTCGGCATCGGCGAGAGCTTCAGCCCGCAGCGTGTCAATGTAGGGGAGCTGGTTACCTTCATGGTCCACCTTGTAGTAGTAGGGATTGCGTTCCATGATTACCACGTCGCCTTCACGTTCGGTCACCACATAGGGAAGCAGGGTGGGTTGGCCCGGCTGCCGCTGGGTACTGCGCCAGTAGAGTTGCTCCGATTTCAAGTCAAACAATTGCCACCACTCTTCCAAACCATAGTCGTCCAATAGCGCATCCATTTCTTCAGCAGAAACGAAGTTGGGATGGTACTGCGACATGTAATGTGACGGGTAATAGGCGTAGTGCAAATGTCTGCGAATGTAGTTGGGAAATACAGGATGGGGTGCTGCGAATGTGAAATGCAGAGTGTAGTCATCCACTGCTTCCATTTCCATGGGTTCTCCGCCCGGCGTCCAACGCATCGGAGGCGATGGCATCAGGTGCTCGTCTCCAAACACATTTTCATACCAAAACATAAAGTCTGCAGTGGTGAACGGCTCGCCGTCCGACCATCTCATTCCTTCACGCAAATAGATCGTTGCTTCCGTCTGATCTTCGGACATTTCCCAGCCCTTTGCTACCAGTGGGATGTGCTGTCCGTCGATAGCGCCGCGACTCAACGCCGGTGGTCCCATAATGCCGCTAACAGGCTGTGTCCACTGGGCGGCCGAAACGAACGCTGTCCGCCATTCACCGCCATACTGGCCTACTTCTTCCAAGGGTTCTAACACAAGAACATCCTTGGGCAGACGTTCCTCCACCGGTGGAAGTTCTCCGGCTTCGACCCGCTCTCGCAGCATCGGCGATTCGTTCAACTGATCAAAATTTTCCAAGCGGTCATTGCGATTGTACCATGTAAATGGGTCCCAATCTCCTGGTTCTTCTGGGAAAAACGCAGCGGCGCTTCCGAATAGGCTTACTATCAAGAACGTTGCCAACAAACAATGCAAAAGCCTCAACTTCATTGGAAATCCTCCTTTGTGTCATCAGCCTTCGCAGCAGGAAACCTTGCTTTCACACCTCCTTTTCTCTGGAATCACACACCTTCCCAAAGGAAGGGGTCAGACAAATTTGCGTGCAGCAGTGACACCGCGCCACACAGTCTATTTCTTCCCCATTATCTGTCAGCGCCGCAGGCGGGGCAGGCGGAGCTTGTATTTGTAACGGTCGGAGCGGTAAACCATGTGATTGTATTCCAAGGGCCGGCCGGCCGGCGAATAACTTAAGCGGTCCAGCCACAGTACCGGTGAACCCTGTGCAATGCCCAGTTGCCGGCTGATGTCCTCCGACGCAGCTGCGGCCTCCAGAGTTTCTTCCGCTTCGCCGAACACAATGCCCCAGGCCTCTAAGGTCTGATACAGAGAAATACCGCTGGAGAAGTCCACATCCCATAGACGGGCATGGTTGGCAATGTCCTCGGGGAGATACACCGTGTGCACGCCAACCGGTTCCCCTTCCACACAGCGGGTCCGCCGCAGGGTGAATACCTGGCTGCCTTCCGGGAGGCCAAAGAAGGCAAGAACCGCGATGGGAGCAGCAGACAAGCCCCGCTGCAGTTGCCGGGAACTGGGTTGCAGGCCCAGGGCGCTAATGTCCTCGGAAAAGCTAGTCAGTGCCACCAGGTGCTGCTGGAGCTTCTGCAGCGCCACAAACGTCCCCTTCCCCTGCATCCGTTCGAGTACCTTTTCATACACCAAGTCGCCTACTGCTTGACGAACGGTGGTACGGCTGACACCATAGCGTTTCATTAATTCGTTTTCCGAAGGAAGCATGTCGCCCGGCTGCAGTTCTCCATTTTCAATCTGTTCGCGGATGATCGTCTTGAGCTGGTAGTAAAGTGCCACCGGGCGATCCCGACGTATGTTCTCCATCAAGCATACCCTCCCATACGGCCCTGCAGCTGCCAGCTCCCCAATCTGTCCAGCGCTGTGTAGGCTGGGCGCGAAACAGTCTATGCCTTCGATTCCCCGGTCAAACTTTTAACGCTACATCATGTTGTCATTACAACCTTCGTGTTTGGCCAAAGGATTCCTGCCGCTGTTTTGCATTTTTTACGTTTCGGCGCGAATTTTTCCGTTATGCAAATGCAAGCCCGTCACTCCGGCCACGGATAGTCCCTAGCCCATAGGGCTGCCAAGACCATGGCCCGAGCCAAGTGAGCCACATCGGAAATGGAGCAGGTATTGGCGCCACCGTGAAAGTGCCGTCCGCCTGGGGCAGCAGCCGACCACAGCAAAATGTTGGGTGTCACTTCCATAAGCCGAATGCAATCGCTGCGGCTGCAGGAGCCGTGGGTGTTCACATGCAGCTTGACCCAGCGCTGGTATTGCTTCATATAGCGCATGGTTTCCACCCAGAGCCATGGCGGTGTCACGCCGCCCTTGGCGGCGCTGGCGAACTCGCACGCCAATGCTCCGTCTCCCATTTGGGGTCCCTGACCATTGGCGCCGACTCGATGGCAATCAGAAACGAAAGCTGCCTGCGGCGGCGGCAGACGGTGGATAAGACGGGCGCTGCCGCGGCTAAATGACGTAGTTCCCGTAGCCACCGGCCCCTCTTCTTCATCGGTAAAGGCAAACAGAGCCGGGACACCGCCTTTATCGGCCAAGAAACCGGCCGCGAGCATTTGGGCTGCACAGCCCAAGGCATCATCCAATTGCCCGCGCAGGAACCCGCTGCCAAGATCTTCGGCGGGACAGTCAAAGGCTACCCGCATGCCCGGTACCAGTTCCACGTCTTGGTCCTTGGGACGGAAATAGGCCGGATCACCGCCGATAATGGTCCCCTTTGTCACCACACCCACTTCTCCGGTGCTTTCAGAGTAACCAAAGACAATACCCGGTTCTTGTCCGGATGTCATGAAATGGTGGAAAAACGGTGTCAACCTATAACCCATTTCCTCCTGGTAGGGACCAACCATAAAGCCAATCGTATCCCAATGGGCCAAGAACCAGATCGGTACAGCATTGCTGTCTCCGAGCTGCAGCACGCCATTGCCGGTACCCTTCCAATCTCTGTGCCATGCAACGCCGTCGTGATTCAGGGTGCCCCACTGGCGCAAAGTTTCCTCTATATACCGTCCCCGCAGATCCGCTCCCATTTGGCTGGGCGCAGGCCTTTTCATTAGAGCAAGGAGGGTTTCTTTCGTTCGCTTTTCACTGGTCCATTGACACAGTGCATCCATGAACTGCTCTGTCTTCAAAACACCAACTCCTTGGGAGTCCCCGGAAAAATGTATTACAGGAAGATTGCTTACTGTGGCTAAATCACGGACCGTCGCATCCATTTCGGATTTGCCCCTGAGGCAAAACCGGTCGCCGTGTTTCTTCGATCACTTGCAGTATAGCCAAAAACCTGGGCTCACATGTAAATGGCACCGAAAATCATATAATCGTTTTGTCATGTTTTCCTAAACACGAGGTAATCGTCGTCGGGCTTTTACGTGTCCATAGGGTATTATGAACCCCACTGACCCGTGTGCAAAAGCCGCAGCGATTCATATGACAAGCATGGTGCCGAATCACACCGGACGCCAGACACGCACAAATCCAGCACTGGCCTAGAGCTGCCCTGCAAGCCAAGCGGCCAAACGAGACCAAAAGAGAGCGTACCCGCGCCAGTCCACGAACTCCTGTGAGCCCCAGTGGGGTGCACAGTCCGACGCAAACGCCGCTGTGCGGCCTTTTTCATAGGTTCCCACCGTCAAAAAGGGATCCCCGTCATGCTCCAGAAGAACGTCAGCGCCTTCCTTGGCCTGCAGACGGTTGTAGCCCAAAAACCAGGGCCATTCCCCCAATCCTTCTAGGATTGGATGCCCTTCGTCGAGGACCTTGGGGTGAAAGCCTTCCGGCACTTCCCGGCGATCATCCACAGGCCGCATCGTCACCGGCAGTACTTCTTCTACTGGGGTTTCGTGCCACTGCCCCCGCCCGTCAATGCCTTGAAAGGTCAGATAGCCGCCGATCATGGCTAAACCCCCGCCGTTGGCCGTATAGGTCTGCAGAAGCTTCAGGCGATTGGGCGTGCGTTGGCCCTTGGCAAAGGTGTCCGGGTGCAGCAGCAGCGTATTCGCTCCTATGTCCGAGAGAATGACTGTATCGTATTCTTTCAGCGCTTCTAAGGTCTGCGGAAATTGTACAGGGGCATCGTGGTTTGGAATATAGTCCACTTGGGCTCCCCCCTGCTCCAGCGCCGCTGTGAGCGCCGTTGCTCCCGTTTCAAATGTACTGTTGAAAAAGGGGTCAAATCCCTTGATATGCATGTGAAAGGTTGTCCATGATTCGCCTGCCAGCAATACACGCATTGTTGCTTGCCTCCCCCGGCTTTTTTAGCGGCGCAGTTTGTCCACCACGTCCATGAGACGCTTAACTCGGGCAGGATCCACGGGATTCCACCAACAGCCATCCTGTTTCAGCCAACTGCCCACAATGGAACCGTCGGCGTGGGTCAAGATTTCTTCCGCCGTCTCATCGCTCAATCCGCTGCCGGTAATGACATTCAACTCCGTGTTGTCCTTGATGGCATGCACTTCCTTGACGTCTGTGGCATCGCCGGTACGATTTCCGGTGGCAATGAGTACATCAGCGTCGAAAAATATGGCATCCCGAGTCTGCTCTGCCACCGAACGATCGCCGACAATGGCATGGCTGCCGTGCTTAACATGGACATCGGCGAAAATCCGAATTTCTTCGCCGCGAATCTGCGAACGGTAGCGCAGCGCCTTAGCGGAGGCACCTTCGATAAAGCCTTCATTGGCCACATAGGCATTCACCCATTGATTGCAGCGAATAAACGCCGCCCCGGTAGCTTTGGCAACCGCCAAGGAAGCTAGGGCACCGTTGGCCAAGACGTTAATGCCGATGGGTAGACCCGAGTATTCGGAAATGGCTTTCGTAACATAGGTCATGCCCGCCACGGTTTCCATTCCAATATCGTCCGGTTTGGAGAAGGGCAGATCCCAGCCGTTCTCCACAATCAGGCCGTCTACGCCACCGGCCAGATAGGCATCGATATCCTTGAGGGCAAAGTCAACGGCCTTGTCCAAGCTTTCGCCGCGGTAGTGGGGTGAGCCGGGCATGGGCTTGAGATGGATCATGGCAATAATCGGTTTCTGGATGCCGAAGATCTCTTGGAGCACATCGGGCTTTTTTGGAAATACTGACACATACTCACGTCCTTTACTAATATATTGGATCCCGAACTGCCTTCCTGTGAACAGATCGGGCATTCCGCTCCCATCTTATGCGGTTAACTGCTGCAGTTGTTTCCGAAGTACGGTTAGGCTGGTGTCGGCGTATTCGCGGGACACCACTTCCACCAGCAGAACGCCTCCGAAATTTCCGTCGACCATTACTTTCAGTGTAGCCGGTATGTCCAGCATCCCCATACCCAGTGCCACATGATCCTTCAGCTTCTTCTCGCCCTCATCTTCCACTTCAATCACGTCATGGTAGTGGAAATGTATAATCCGGTCGAGATAGGCCGCAATGGTTCCCGGCACATCCACCTGTTCAATCACCAAGTGTCCCACATCGCAGCATAGTCCGGTATCAAACTCTTCGGCTAAGCGGAAGGGGAGCTCATAACCCATTTCGAGATTTTCAACTGCCAATCGCTTCGGTTCGCAGGTTTCTAGTATGGTTTCCAAGCTGCGGCGTGCCTGATCTTCCATACGTGCGAGCATGCGCACTTTGGCCTCGTCGGTGTGGCCTTTCGACTCCCGTATGGCCCGCAGCAGATTGCTCTGGATATGTGTTACATAGTGGTCGACCTTCATATTTGCGTCAAACGCCCGTACAAGATCCCGCTGGTAGCAGGCAGCCGCGTCCCGCATGGGCTCTACTAGGTTATCCAAGTCAATCCCCCGAAACGGCAGATGAACGGTGAGACCGACGTCGCTCTTGGCCTGATAGCGGCCAATTTCTTTCAAGGTTTCTTCCGTGACCATGTCCGGCCTAACGCTGTGAACGCTGGCGTTGATCTCCACCACATCCACACCCAAGTCCTGATGAAGGGATTTCACCATGTCCACCAAGGAGGTCGGTGTCATGGCACCCACTTCATACGAGTTGAAACTTCCGCCGAACTGATCCACTGTGTCGATACCTATGCGCACAAAAGCACATCCTTTCCCGGCCGCAGCCGCACCTCTAAATATAATATTGTGTTGTTACGATCTGTCTTGGCGGAACCATAGGCTGCCCCGCTCTTCCCATGCGGCCTTCATGAGTTGATCATGGGTGGGAATGGATTCTGACGCCCCTTCTCGGGTCACAGCCAGCGATGCCGCCCAGACCGCCATCTGCAGAGCCTGGGGCTTGTCGAGAACCTGCAAAAAACGCGTCAAGGAGCCAATCAATGTATCCCCGGCTGCCACGGTGTCCACAGCCTTGACTTTCATGGCCGGCGCCCGCACAACCTTACCGTCGGCCAACGCCGCGGCGCCCCGGCTCCCCAATGTAATGACGGGAAAGGCGATACCCATATCTGCCATGGATGCAAGGGCTCTGTCCTCCGCCCCCGTCTTACGCATGTCCAATCCGCAGAGCATACCGGCCTCTACTTCATTGACCGCTAAGACATCCACGGCCGCCAGGGCACTGTCGCATATGGGGCCGTAGGGCGCCAGCGACAGGACAACCTTTTTTCCATGGGCCTTGGCATTGGCTATCAGTCTTTCGCCGACAGCCCGAGGCAGATCCCAATGGAGCATGAGCGTATGGCAGTGCGACAGAGGGTGCTGCAGCCAGTCCAGTTGGTTAGCGGTGAACAGGTTGTTGGCTGCTGGAATGGTAATGATATTGTTTTCCCCTGATCCCGTTTCCACGGCGATCAAGCAGATGCCGGTGGCGTCGTGCACCGTCTGGACGAGATCTTGATTCACCCCTTCGGCTGCAAGCAAGCGCCGCACCCTCAGGCCAAAGGCATCGCTGCCAACAGCACCGGCCAAGAGAGCACTGCCCCCTAAGCGCTGCACAGCCACGGCCTGGTTCAGGGCTTTCCCGCCCAAGCAGCGGCGAAATCCATGGGCTGGAATGGTCTCGCCTGGAGCAGGAAGATGTGAAAGGCAGGCGGTCAGGTCTATGGTTATGGTTCCCAGGGCTGCAATGGCGGGAGCGTGACAGGCATGTTGTTGGGCACGCACAGTCCCACCTCCCAAATGATGAATACATTATATCATAATGTCATGACAAGTTGCAAAGGTTTTTTGGATTTTCTTTGGCGAAAGCACGCATTTTGTTAACACGCGGTTCCGAAAACCGGCGCCCGGTGCCTTTTTTCAGCAAACCACAGGGCCCGCTTCCCTTTGTTTCAAAGGACATCAAGCTGGGCGAGAACGTCATCAAGCGTACATTGCCAAAAGTTCTCAAGCCGCAGATCGACCAGACAAGGCGGCCATGACAGCTGCTCCGTGACGGGATTGGGAACTGCGACACAGAAGAGGCCGGCTGCTTTGGCAGCCTTGGCACCATTGATGGAGTCTTCAAAGGCCACTGCTTCTCCACCGTCTACCTTTAGACGTGTGAGGACTGCGCGGTATAGTTCCGGATCCGGCTTCACTCTATCCACCATATCTTTCGTCACCACGGCTTCAAAGTAGCGCTCCAAGTGGTGCCGCTGCAGCAGCGGGACCACCCAGTGCCGATCGGAGCTGGAAGCCAGGGCAATATGCAGTCCCCGATCCCGTGCCCTCTCTAGATACTGCTCTACACCTGGTCGCAGAGGATATCCTTCCACTAACTCCACGTGGCGGCGCTGCCACCATGAGCGAACTGTTTCCACATCCAGCGAACCCTGGACGTGCTCGGCCAGATATTCCAGAGGATCGAAGCTTACATCGCCCCCAATGGTTCCTAAGTACGCCTCTGTGGGAAACTCAACCTCATAATAGCCGTAAAGCTCCTGCAGCCCCTCTAATTCGGGCGTTTCCGTATCAATAAGAACACCGTCAAAGTCAAACACGACAGCTCGCATGTTCTGTATCCCTCCTGCGCCTATGATAACACGATATGGCGTTCTTCCCAATCGCGCAGTTCCTCAGCCCAGTTGGGCCCAGCAACCACAACTCCCTGCCATTGATGGATTTCGACGGCAGGGAGTTCTTTTTTGCAAAGCCAACGCATATGCTAATCCAATGGATACAGACCAGAGGCCTGCACCGTTTCGTAGAGCGCCCGTAGGTTCTCAGCCGGAGTCTTTGCCTGAACGTTATGGACGGAGTTGAATACAAACCCGCCGCCGCGGCCGAAAACCCGCATCCGTTCCTTGGCTTCGGCTGCCACCGCTTCGGGATTGCCAAATGGCAGCGTGTGCTGCGTATCAATGCCGCCGCCCCAGAAAGCAATGCGGCTGCCATAGGTTTCCTTCAAAGCCTGCGGATCCATGCCTGCCGCCGAACACTGCACCGGATTGATGATATCAAATCCAGCCTCGATGAATTGTTCAATCAGTGGAAACACCGCTCCGCAGGAATGGATGAAGGTCTTCCAAGGGGTATTTTGGTGCACCCACGCATTGACCGCCCTGTGAAACGGGAAAAACAGCCGGCGATAGGAGTCCGGCGCAATGAAAAGCCCCTGCTGCGTACCGAAATCCGTACCGGTCACAAAGACGACCGATACTTTGTCTCCTACCCTTTGGTATATCTGTTCCCAGTTCTGCAGAGCAATTTCGCACTGCCGCTCGAAAATCCGATGGACATGGTCCGTGCGGCTGACAGTGGAAATGTACCACTCCTCAATATCCCGAATGCCCCGGGGATACTTCAGCTGTACCCCTGGAACAGTTGCAATATCACCAAAGCTGGTCCCGCCGAAGTTGGCAAATATGGCCTTGTCTGTCGCCGTGAACAGGCGGTCTGCCTCTTCCTCAAAATGACGGAGATCGTCCTCCGACAGCGGGCCAAACTCTTCGAGATTATCTTCCACAGTCGGAGGGTGGGCCTGCAGATCCGGCTGCCGCACAATGGCATCGAAATACCAACCGCCTGCGGGCATGCGCCCGCTCGGCGGCGCCGATCGATCGCCCTGGGGATACATCAGCAGGTCGCCATTGGGCTCCGGTTGGGTGTTGAAGGCTCCGGGCACCAAGACGGGTGTACCGTCGAAGGTCGTCCAAGGCTTCCAGTTTTCGTTGACAAACCCAAACATATTCCTGCTGGCTCCTAACGGTACTACATCAGCCCCGACGGCATCAAGCAGGTCAGTTTCGATCTCACCTAGCATCTGGAAGGGCTCGACCACCTTGACGGGGGTACCCGGCTCGTCCAGGCCTAGGATCTGGCGAAGTTCATAGACGGAACTGACGTGCATACCTGTCACCACGCTGCCGCCCAAATCCAACGGCACCCGATCCGGCTCCTGATGCCGAATGGCCCGTTCCACCCGTTCCCGCGATGTCATGCGGTGCCACTTCCCTTCTGAGAACGGCAGAGATTGTGCAAAACACCCGCTCCCAGTTGAACCTTTCGCTGCTGGCGCAGCTAACTCCTGCCCTTGCTTCACGCCGTCCAAAACCCAGACTGCGCAGGCAGAGGACTGCGTCTAAGGTTGCAGGGCCGGTTCCCCGGCCGCCAAAGGATCGGATACACAGCTTCCCACTGCAGATAGTCAGTTCGGCGGCCCCAGCAGCGCAGAATAGGGGCATGGCATAACGCTAATATTCCATTACGCCCATGCAGCGTTTGTTCTCGGGCTAGCGGCCGCCAGCTCCAAAGCTTAACCCCGTGCCGGGGAACACCTTCCATCACCGGAGGGTGATGGGCATTGCCCGTCCGGCACCCGCCCTGCATCCGGTCATTAGCCGTTCCTTCCCTGGGGGTAATCCATCGGCCGGTGTGAGGCACTGCTAATGGCACCCCAGGGATGCCATGCTTCTACTGCGTGCGGCGTACACGGCCTGTTCCCCCGGAAATGCCGTGGCAGTGCAGCGCGGTGTCAACATTTGTCAAGCACGGCCTGTTTCCGGCACGAATTGTCGTCTGAAACCGCTTCCGAAGGCTTTTCCAAAGGCCCCAGCATTATCCAAAAGAACATCGGGCCTGTCCTTACACAATCAGTGAGCAGGCTTTCCCGCCACTGCGTCGAAAAGGACATGAAGATGACTTCTTGGAGCATCAAGACAGCTACCTGCAATGCCCGGTATGATGGGCCTGCATACAGGTTCGTACCGCAAGCATGGAACACGGGATGTCACAATGGGACAACAACCCGTGGATGGGTGGGCGTATCAAGGGCGCAATCAGCCGCCAGCCTACCCTGCTGCATTGGTCTCCAAGAACGTCCATGGGCAGAATCGCCTCTTGTTAAGCCCAGCGGTGCTTTGGTTTTGTGCACAACTTTGAATTGAAGGAGGTGCTTGTATGACGGCGATTCCAGAACTGTTTTTCGGCTGGACACAGTTCGTTGATCTCACGCTGTACCTAGGCGTTTTGCTCTTTCTTCTGCTGGTCATTACGATCTACTACAGCCGCCTCGTGACCAAGCATCGAGCAGAAAGCCAATACCGGCAGTACCAGCACGAATTCCAGCAGATTGTGGCCGAGATGTCCAGCCGCTTTGTTGCTGCCCAATCCAGTGATCATGAACAGGCAGTTCATCAGACACTGGATGATTTGGGCCGCTTTTTCGCCGTCGATCGGACCTATATATTTCGCTTGGATCGGGAATTGGGACTTCTGGACAACACCTTTGAATGGTGTGCGCAGGATATTCTGCCGCAGCAGGACAAACTGCAGCGCCTCCCGGAAAAATCCTTTCCCTGGTGGATGGAAAAGCTGCGGGCATTCGAAGTCATCCATATACCGATGGTAGAAGAAATGCCTGCTGAGGCGTCCGCAGAGAAAGAAACCCTGCAGGACCAAGGCATTCAATCGGTCTTGGTCGTACCCATGGTATCCAAGGGCGAGCTGGCTGGGTTTCTAGGATTCGACAGCGTCGGCAACGTCCAGGTCTGGAACGACTCCGACCTCTCGCTTTTGAAAGTGGCTGCCGAGATCATTCAAAACGCCATGGACCGACACAGCATGGAAGAAGTTCTCCGTGAGCAGAGCATCCGAGATCCGCTGACCGGCCTGTATAACCGCCGCTATCTGCAGCATCTGCTGGACACCATGGACGATAAACCTCTGGCACTGATCATGGCCGATATCGACGGCCTCAAAGTGGTCAATGACTCCTTCGGACACCAGCAGGGCGACCAAGTGTTGGCCGCTGCTGGACAGGCCATGGCCGCGAATCTCGCCAACGGCCAGACGGCAGCCCGTTGGGGAGGCGATGAGTTCATTATCTTCCTGCCGGACTGCAGCAGCAGCGAAGCCCACGAAGTCTGCCGCAGGATTCGCGATGATGTGGCTGCTCTGGAAGGACTTCCTGTCACTTTGAATGTTTCGTTGGGTAGTGCTGTCCGCAGCGAAAAGGGCGGCAACCTGGAAGATCTGCTGAAAGAGGCCGAAGACGCCATGTATCGGGAAAAAACGCTCCACCACCGCTCCAGCCGCAGTGCCTTAGTGCGATCCATGCGCCGAACTCTGCAGGCCAAATGCACGCGGACAGACGCACACTGCCAGAATCTGCAGCGGTTGGCCGATGCCATGGCCGAACGACTGGAGCTCAGTGAAGATCTCCGCAGTGAACTGCAGCTGCTGGCTCTGCTCCATGATTTAGGCAAAGTGGGCATTCCCGAAGAAATTCTCAATAAGCCAGGCCCTTTAACCGAAGAAGAATGGACAATCATGCGGACCCATGCCGAGATCGGACACCGTATCGCCCGTTCATCACCGGATCTCCTGCCTGTGGCAGAGGCCATCCTCTGCCATCACGATTGGTGGGACGGTTCCGGATATCCCCGAGGCCTCAAGGGCGAAGAAATTCCCTTGTCTGCACGGATCATCGCCCTGGTGGACGCCTTCGATGCCATGACCACCAAACGTCCCTATAGGCGGCCTGTGACCATTGAGCACGCCTTGACCGAAATTTCCCAACAAGCCGGCAGGCAGTTCGATCCGCATTTGGCAGCGGTATTTCTGGATCTCATCATGGAACAGGAAGCCCGCCAAGTTCCCTCTTGATTGCTGCCGCAGATTGGTTCTTTGTGAAGCCAAAGGGTTCCACAGAACGGAGCATGGCTTGTACCGCTCCCGGACGAGGAACCCTGTATGGCCTTCAAGTACGGTCTGGCCCCTGTTCACTGCGCATCATTTCCACAAAGGCCAAAGCCAGCTGGGGATCAAACTGCCAGCCGGCACACGCCTCAATCTCCTCTAGCGCAGCTTCCCGGCCAATGCCCCTGCGATAGGGCCGATCGCTGACCATGGCTTCGAAGGCATCGACAACGGCGATTACTCGTGCGCTTAAGGGGATTTCCCGGCCCTGCAGGCCGCGAGGATATCCGCCTCCGTCCCATCGCTCATGGTGACTGAGAATTCCGTCGGCGACCATGACCAGGTCGGGGCTGGCCAAAGCAATGCGGTGCCCGATTTCGGGATGCTTCTTCATGATATCCCATTCTTCACTGGTCAGTGACCCGCTCTTTGTGAGAATGTTTTCCGGAATCCCCACCTTGCCCAAATCGTGGAGTAATGCCAGCAGCGAAATTTCATCCACATCCCGTTCCGGAAGCCCCACCCGGCGTGCTAACCGCACGGCCAAAGCCTCCAGGTCGCGGCCATGCTGTTCTGTCTCATAGCTCTTGGCTGCGAGGGTGCGTTGCAGAGATGTGACCAAGGCCGTTCGATCGGATTGGGTTGTGCGGCTCTTGTGCCGATACATGGCATCTTCGGCCTGTGTCAGGACATCCGTGGGAGCTTCATCGCTGCTTTGGCGGGCCGCATACCCCAAGGCCATATTCAGGGGCACCGGTATGTCCGCGGCTTCGCGGCTCAACTGGCCAATGCGGCTGCAGATGGTTTCCAGTTCACGTTCACCGGCGCCCTCGACAACCACAACGAACTCATCCCCCGCCCAACGGCCGACGATGGCACTGGCCGGGCAAGCTTCTTGAAGAACCGTTGCTGCTTTCTTGAGCAGTGTGTCACCGGCACTGTGGCCGAGGGAGTCATTGACGATCTTGAGTCCATTGACATCGCCGATAATAATTCCCATAGAGACAACACCGCGTTCGTCCAGATCCTGCAGAGCGCACTCCACATAATAGCGGTTATACAAAGCGGTCAGACTATCGTGGTAGGTGCGGTGTTCCAACTCCAGCTCCGCCTGCTTCCGTTCGGTAATATCTCGGACAAGGGCCACGACCTGGCTGTCATCCATGGGCAGCAGCCGTGCCTCGTACCACCGGCCCCCTTCTTCTAAAGGCCGCAATTGGTACTCCACTTCCTGGACTGTCCGCTCCTCTAGGGCCGCAGCAATTGCCTGTTTCACAATCCGTGCTGGTCCCTCTGGAAGGACCGCAGCGGTGTTTTTCCCCAAAAGCTCCTGCTTGGGCAAAAAGAGCTGTTCTCCAGACGGTCCGATCACGTCCAGATATGTGCCGAACTGGTCGTAGTGGATAATGACATCGGGAATCAGATGCAGAATAGACTGCCGGTACTCCTCGCTGCGGCGCAGGGCCGCCTCTGTGCGCTTCTTCTCTGTTAGGACCTCAGTATACAGCACAATGCCGCCTACACAACCATTCCGTTCGTACCATGGGCGGCATTCCCACCGGGTATACTCAACGGAGCCGTCGGCGCGCACAAAGCGATCATCCTCCCCGCTGACCACTTCCCCGTCCAGGGCCCGCCGATGTACTTCCTTCCACTTCTCAGGAATGTCGGGAAACACTTCATAGTGATGCCGGCCGATCACATCCGTCTCCTGCACTCCGTAGTCATCTAAATAGCGCTGGCTGACATAGATGTAATGGAGATTGCTGTCATGCACGGCAATGGCGTTGGGATCATGCTGGATGATATACTGCATCAGCCGCTGCCAGTCTTCCCGCTCAAGCTCCGCTTCCTTCGCGTGGGATATATCCCGCAGAACGGCAAACACCTCGCTGCCCGAAGGCAGAAGCCGCGCTTCATACCAGCGGTTCCCGCCCTCGGAGGACGGGATCTTGTACTCCAGCGTTACCAATGACTGCTCCGTTGCCGCTTGGGCAATTCCGTCCTGCAGGTGCCCGCCGGCGTCTCCGGGAAGTATGTTCTTGATCCGATGGCCGATGGCGCCGGCGGACAGCAACTGCAGATCCATATTCTGGCCGGACACAAAGCCGAGCCAGTGTCCCTGGCCGTCAAAGCGCACAATAGGGTCGGGAATCAGATCCACAATACTGCGAGTGAGCCGTTCGCTTTCCCGCAGCTGCTGCTGGTATGCCAGGAGCTCTTCATACTGCTGGCGAAGCTCTTGTTCTGCCGATCGGAGCTGCTGGAACGACGCATCCAGCTCTTCATGGGTCGTGCGCAGTTCTTCCTCTTGGGTCTGAAGCCGTTCCATCGTATCCTGCGTACGCTGCAGCAATTCATTGAATACCCGACGCAGACCCGCTGTCACATCGTCCTTGTTACGGGGCAGCCGCAGGGCCGGATTGTTTTCGGGGTCAACATCGGCGATACTTTCTTCCAAGTCCAGCAGCGGCTTGAAGAGCCAGCGCTGCTGCACATAATAGAGCAGGGCAAAAACGCCGATGGTGGCGGTTATCAAAAGCAGGCCCAGCCAGAACACGAACTGCCCACTGGCTGCGACACTGCGGTCCGGGATGAAGCTCACGGCTGTCCAGCGGGTATCACCGATGGACTGGTAGGAAAAGATTCCCGATTGGCCGTGGAAGTCACTCCGTATTGTACCCTCTGCCGGATTGGAGTTCGTTTGATCCACAACCAGTTCCTGTAGGATTTCCGGGAGCACAGATCCCTGCAGTGTGTCTTGGCCTTCCGGATCCAGCACGTATCCCGAATCAGCGTCAATGAAAAAGTGGTGCCCTTCAATATTGCCCATGGCCTCCCGGGTGAGTTCGAACAGATCCGGCACCAAAACGTCGCCGCCCGCCGCACCCAGAAAGCGGCCGGAATCATCGTAAGCCGGCACAGCAATGGTCATCGACAGTCCGTAGCCGGCGGCATCTTCAAGCACCTCCGTCAGCACAGTCTGCCCTTCTGCCTGCGCCGCCTCATACCACGGTCGAGCGCGGACGTCATAGCCCTCGGTCAGCTCAATCTCAGGATAAACGAAGACTTCATTGTCCTGAGTTCCGAAATAGAGAAGATTGAGTCCGTCATAGGACGGACCCCAGTTCCTGAGATATCCCGTCAAGTTGGTATATCCGGGATGATCAGCGGCCGCAGCCGCAGCCACCGCTTCTACGGCGACTTTCTTCTTTTCTATGTGATTAGATAGCTCCTGCGCCGCAGCGCAACGGGCACTTACGGCAGCGGAAAACGCCTCCTCGCGCATGGTGCTCTGAAGATGGCGAAAAGAGACGACAAGAGCCAACGACATGATCAGAAGCATCAGCAAACCGAGGCCATAGAAACTGCGTATCCACTGCTGCATAGCTGCCATCACTCCTCTTTCTGCTGCGGCCGTTCCCGCCTCCGGTGTATGGGTCTACTAGGACTACCAACCCCTGCTTTCTATACCAAAACATTCAGGGCATTTCCAGAAAACCCTTTTCTGTCCACACATTTTCTCTGCGTGACAGCAAAAGATAAAAAAAGTACCAGCGCCTGGCACGGGGCCAGGCGCTGGTACAACAGAGTTTTCGTTCATCACTCCGACACTTTGGCTAGAATTGGCCTGCCTGTTGACCAGCGATGCGGCCAAAGACGATGACATCGGCCAATGCATTGCCGCCTAGACGGTTGCCGCCATGAATGCCGCCTGTGACTTCACCGGCAGCATACAAGCCGGGGATGCTGCCCTCTTCACTCTGTACCTCGGCATAGGTGTTGATCCGCACGCCACCCATGGTATGGTGCACGGCCGGACCGATTTCAATGGCATAGTAGGGGCCTTCATCGATCATGGCCGGAAGATCATCGCGGCCAAATTGCTCATCTTCTCCTGCCTCGACAGCGGCATTGTATGCCTGCTTGGTCTCTTCCAATACCGACGGGTCTGCACCCAATTCCTCGGCCAAACCGGAGACGGTGTCGGCTTTCTTGACCAACCCCTGATCAATATAGTTCTCGACGGCACCGAGGCCCTGGCGCACCGGATCGTCAAAGAACAGGAAAGCACTGCCTCCGGTCTGCTCCAAGATCGCAGCACTGACTACAGCGCGGGTGTCCATCTCGTCAACGAAGCGTTCTCCTTCAGCGTTAACTAAGATGGCGCCATTGCCCCGCACAGCTTCTGTGATCATGATGTTGCGCTCGGGATGCACTGTCGGATGGGTCTGGATCTGATCCATGTGAATCAGCTCGCCGCCGATGTCGTCAACCATGATGATGCCGTCGCCCGTGGCACCGGGTGCATTGGTCGTTCCAAAGCCTTCCAAGTCCTGGTCATATTCAGCGAACATTGCTTCGTCGGCACCGAATCCTCCGGTGGTGACCACCACAGACTTCGCTTCAATGGTATAGCGATCGTCATCATTTTCAACGACGATACCGCTGACACCCTGGGGATCTCCTAGGATCTCCACCGCTTCTGTCTCGACGCGGATATCAATGCCCCGTTCATCGGCTGCTGCCCGCAGCACTTCGATGAGGTGCGGCCCGACAGGTTCGCCGCCGGTGGGGCGATGGGTGCGATTCACGCTGGAACCACCCAGACGCCCGACATCGCTTAAGTCGGCACCCAGATCTTCTGTAAGCCAAGCCACGGCTTCGGGAGCCTGCTCGGTCATGACCGAAACCAGGTCCTCTAGATTGAGGCCGCCGCCACCGGCCAGTGTGTCTTCGAAATGCTTCTCCGGTGAGTCCTCAATACCCAGCTCAGCCTGGGGCTGTGTGCCCGCAGCATTGAGTCCCCCGGTTGCATATAATGTATTGCCGCCTACCATCGGCATTTTCTCCACAACAATGACCTCTGCGCCCTGATCATGTGCTTCAATCGCCGCCGCTAAGCCAGCACCGCCTGCACCCACAACAACCACATCGGCCGAATCCGCAGCCGCCGGTGCCGACAGTACCAGAACCGCAAACAATAGTACTGCTAGAACTCTCAAACGCAGCACAATATCACTCTCCTTGTCGCTTTTTTACTACGTTTGTTAGTATAGCATATCTGACAAGACGCTGGCAAGGTCTTTGTTAAAATTCCCACTAACCGGCAGGAATGAAAGGACACTTCCCGAAATGATTGTAAGGAAAGCGATTTTCGGATTCACAGCTAAAGGAGAATGGCCATGAAATTACGCCGCGGCGACAAATACCTACTTCTGTTAGTACTCATTGCAGCTTCCGTTACGGGATTTATGTTCTATCGTCAAGACAGTGCCCCTGAGGCCACAGGGTATGCCATGGTCCGAGACCTGGGCACCCGCGAAGAGACCGTATACAAGCTCTACGAGGGGCAGGAAGATGTGCATACATTTGAAGGGCCGGAAGGAATCACGGAGGTACATTTCAAAGACGGGCGCGCTTCCGTCCAATATTCGGACTGCCCCGATCAGATATGCGTTATGGTGTTCGGCTGGATAGACCGCCCGGGACAGGTCAGTGTCTGTCTGCCCAACCAAGTTATGGTAGAGATCATAGAACAACCCGAGTAGATTGCCCTGACGAATACGGCCGTTTATCTTTGTGTTTTTGTTATCAAATTGTGGTTGATGGCGAGATCACGGCTTCGATCATGGTGGCATGGATGCCCTTGTACATGGGCCGCCTGCTTCGTGCCGTGAGAGCCCTTGAGCACCCAGGGGGGGAACCGAGATATGCGGGCGATTGTTGTTGAGCCTTACAACCCTGGCTGGCCCCAGGATTTCCAACTGCTTTGCGACATCTTACTGCCCTATACCATGCCTTGGTCTTCTGTGATTGAGCATGTGGGCAGCACATCAGTGCCTGGATTAGCCGCTAAACCAATCATTGACATCGATATCGTGGTGCCCGATTGGGGAAGAACGACTCCCGTGATCGAAGTTCTGAAACCACTAGGCTACACACACGCCGGGAATCAAGGAATCGAAGGCCGGGAAGTTTTAACACCGGCCGATGAAACGGTCCCCTATACCAGGATTCCTTCGATCAAGCCCAAGCATCATCTATACATTGTGTTGGCCGATTGTGCCGCCTTGGAGAACCACCGCAGACTGCGGACCCACTTGCGCACACATCCAAAGGCAGCCCGGGAATACAGTCAACTGAAGTTGGAATTGGCCGCCCGCTATCCCAACGACACCGACTCCTACATTGCCGGTAAGACGGAACTGATCACCCGCCTGCTTTTGGAAACTGGAATGGACCGCGATGCTGTCGCCGGCATTCGCGCCGCCAACAGCCGCGGCGTGTGAGAAGACCCCGCAGAACGCATCCACCCTATAGATGATCTTCCAATGACAGTTCCATCGATATTCCGGAACAAACCTGCATTCCACACTTCAAAAAACGAGCCGATTTATTATCGGCTCGTTTTTTGATGGCAGCAAACTCGGTCAAGCTTGGAGCTGATCTTCGAGCGGCCTGCCGTCATCAATGTTGAGGTAGCGCCGGAATTCCCTGAATCGACGCTCGATTTCGTCTTTGTTGAGGCAATAGTAATGCGAAGGGGAGCTTACCCTTACCGCTACGATTCCCTGCATCTTCAGCATGTTCAGGTGCCGGGAGACGGTCGACGCTGTGATATGACTGGCATCGGCCAGTGACTCCACGGTCATCTCCCCGTGTTCCGCCAGCAATTTCAGAAGATCATTGCGGGTTTCGTGGGCAAAGCATTTGAAAAAGTAGGCATTCCGCTCTGGCATAATGTTAACCCTCCACTCCATGGGTAATGGTGACCTAGACCGTGTTCCACAGGCTCTGGCCATGGCCACGAAATGTCATCTATATGTCTGTCAAAAATTTGCTGAGTACATATTGACTTTACTCTAGTTTTATTATACTATAACTGTACAGACATGCAAGTGTAAATCCTTGCAGATGCACATTCGTGATACGACAACCTATGGAGAGGAGGAATGGGCTGTTTTGCCAATCGGCTTTCATTTTCATTAATAATTTCTTCTATCTAAGGGAGGCTTAACCAATGACCAAATATTTCGGAACAACGAAGAGAAAGGTAATGCTAGTCCTTGGTGTGGCTTTGGTACTGTTTATCTCTTGGTACACCATTTCTGCCAACAGCGAAACTCGGACGAGCCGGGCTTTCCGCGCTATGCCCGACGGCTCAGTGCAAGTTGTCAACGATCATGGTGACACAATCACGCTGCAGTTGAAAATCGCTGATACGCCCGATGCCCGTTCGGCCAATTTCAAAAACACAGGAGTCCAAACCATTCAGGAGAATGCCGTTCTCCTGGTCTATCGCACCGACAGCAGTGAGCGCCACAACGTCCGGACCGTAAAAGCTCCGTTGGAGATCGGATTTTTCCGGGCCGACGGCAGTCTCGCACACATTTCCCGGACCCGCGTGGGCTCGAACACCAGCTACGGAACGACGGGTGCGGCTAACCGCTATCGCTATGCACTGATGGCACCGCAGGGTTATTTCGCCAAACACAGTATTTCCATCGACGGAGGGGCTGTGCTGCTTCCAGATACACTGCGCAGGTAAACTGACCGGTTGTCTTGAAGCAACTTGAAGAGAATTGCAAGGCGCCTTTACTGGAATTTGCCAGTAAAGGCGCCTTTTCTCTGCCACGGAAACGGAATTCGGACCATGGATGGAAACAAGAACATCACTCCGGTGCGGAACCAACCCGGTGCGCACCCCCATGGGCTGCACTGTTGACACTGCAGCTAGCGCAGGCGCAGAATCTGGGCCAGAGCCAGGGCTACGCCTCCTTGATCGTTGGCTGTAGTCACAAAATCCGCCTGTTTCTTTATTTCGGCACTGGCATTGCCCATGGCTACGCTGACGCCGGCCATCTCCATCATCTCTACATCATTCTGGCCGTCACCGAGAACAATCACATCTTGGGTGGAAATGGCCATATCGTTAACGGCCCAGTTTAAGGCTGAGGCCTTGGACACACCGGCCTTGACCAGTTCTACCAGCCACGGCAAGGATGTACTGGCATGGAGGCCCTCGACGTTTTGCCGTACCCACGAGGCATAGGCGGCCGCTTCCGACGGTTCGGCAATGATCATCACCTTATTGGCCCCCTCCAGCGTCAGGGAATCGACAAGGGTAGGCTGACAGCCGACTTCAGCCGCTTCTTTGGCTACTTCATCCCGCCAATCCATCACTTCCCAGCGCATTCCAGAATATACATTGACACTGAGGCGCTGTTCTCTCGCATGCGCGACGGCGGTCTCCAGCGCATCGACGGGACAAACCTCCTCATGCAGGATTTCTTCGCCGCGCCCTACGACAGCGCCATTGGACGCTATGTAAAGGCTCTCCAAGAGTCCCAGCTCCTCCAGAATTGGAAGTATAGCTCCGGGAAAGCGGCCGCTGGCCAGCATAATTTGATGTCCTTTACCCACAGCCGATGCCAATACACGGCGAGTGGAACGCAGAATACGGCTGTCCGACGTCAGCAGTGTACCGTCCACATCGAGAACGATCAATTTGCCTTCCATCCTTACCACCTCCATATTGGACAGTTTTTCTTTCTATAACGAAATTCCTGCCTATACCGGCAATAACAGGAAAGAAAAGTGTGGGATGGCACCGTCCACGATCTCTGGCCGCAGCCACCTCGTCTTGAAGTCGGCCCGGAGCCGCCTAGGGGCCATAAAGGTATGGTTCACGGGCAGAGGTGCCGCACACGGCCAGGGTGCCCTGGCGCTTCCAGCTTCTATCTGCGCTGGCATCCGCTGGGATCCGTTCGGCATCGTCTGCCGCCCCATCGCTCCGTAGTACCCAGGCGTAAAGAAAAGGACAGCCCGGGGAGCTGTCCTTTTCGGTGGCAACTTCTATTGGCGGCTCCGCACTTTACGGACCCGTCGTTCTGTATCTTCCTTCTGAGTCTGTGCGACCATGTCAAAGTTAAACATGTATAGACGCCTCCTTCACTAGAGTTCGCATGGAAAGCCTTGTATAAACCACGGTCTCCATGTTCCGCCATTTTCTATTTGTCTTCCATCGGAGCCGATGTGTTGACTCTTGCCACGTTCGATAGGTGTCACCGGAGAACACCGGCCATCGGCCTGCACTTACGGGACTTGTTTCTTGACTGTACCGGAACCGTTCCTACGAACGGTCCTTCCTTACTTTTTCGGTCTGCGCTTACGCAGTCTGCGCTCCATATCTTCGCGCTTGGTATCAACTTCCATTTCAATGTTCATGAAATTAAACATTACCGAATCCTCCTATTGTATGAAGTACCTTTGGTTGACAGGTTCTGATGCATGGTGTCTTCCAAACGCAGCACCAACCGCCGCCCATAACACCATTCCATAACTCGGTAACCACCGGCCAGTCCATGCTGCCCAAATGGTATCCCGAATGTGATTACTGGCGGCGCCTGCGGCCGCTGCGTTCACGGAATCGCTTCTGCATCAAATCGTGCTCAGTTTGCACAGCAGTTAGAATATCCAACACGCTGTATCCCTCCTATCAGAAGCACATTTGTGCTTCGTGTAAAGCAGCTTCTGCTGTTTTCAAGATTAGTATACCTCTTTTTCGAACCGATTGCCATAAAGAGGATTTTAATTGATTGCAAAGCTTAGAGGGGAAAAACGCCGCATGGCGGCAATTTCAACGTTTGTTAACGCCCTCTACTTACTTCGGGCCCTTCTTTTACTTTCCACCGCTTCCGTGGCTTGGGCCTGCGCTTCAACAACCACTATGGAGTCCAACACGGTCTAGTCGCCTCCTACCTTTGTACACCTTTTCGCCGTCAGGTCTTCGCTTGCAATATGCGAATGATTCTCGTTCTCACCTCTTGAGTTAAGTATACAGCCTCTACGGCTTTTTGTCAAGCTCCGACATTTTATGATCCATTAGCCCCTCCGAGCCCCTCCCAATCCGAATACTCTGCCCGGCTTGTGACCATCCCGTGACCACAACCACCGAAGACTCTGCTTATGCAAAAAGCCAACCATCCCCATGTGGCCATTTGCAGAGACGGCGATCGCACCAGGAAATGACGGGAGCTGTCAAAAGCCGGTACACTTTCGCCGGCGGCTTGACAATAATTTGACACTTCGGTAAAGTGGAAAAAAGGGGAGGTGTCTGCGCCATGAATGAACAGGTATCTTCGCGGCTGGCCATGATCATGGAAACCTTGAACATATCGGGAAAAGAGCTGGCTGCGGCGCTGCATGTCGACCATTCGCTGATAAGCAAATGGCGTAACAACAAAAGGCTCTTGGTACCGCATTCGATCCATTCCAGACGACTGGCCGAGGTCCTGCTGGAAATAGAGAGCGCCAAACAGTACAACGTCCTTGCGTCCATACTCCGAGCCCACAATCCTGAGATTGACCTTTCTGCTCCAGGGGCTGCCGCAGAAGCCCTCCGCCAGTGGCTGACCGATCGGACCCCGGCCCAACAGCGTCCTTTGCATCATGCGGCCCTTCCGGGCGATCAGGTGTGGTACGATGCCCAGTTTCGAGTGTGGTCCGACAATGCGGGACGGAGGCAAGCGGTCCTCGACTTTTTGCACTCCATTCTTGCCAAAACAGAGCCGCAGGAACTATGGCTGCTCAGTCAAGAGGATATGCAGTGGATGCTTGAAGACCCCGCTTTTGTGGAAGCATGGAAAGAAACGCTGGCCGCCGTGCTCAAAGCAGGGCATCGCCTTGAGATCATCCATTGGGTGGATCGAGACTTGCCAAGCCTGCAATCCGTTCTGGAATCGTGGCTTCCCCTGCACCTTACAGGAGGGATCACCAGCTGGTTCTATCCCGAGTACGTGAACCTGTCTTACCGGCTGACACTATTTCTGCACTGCGGCCATGCAGTGTTAGTGGGCATGCAGCCCGATCAGCAGGTGCATCTTCGTCACACGGCGCTGTTCTCGGATCCCATTTCTCTGCAGCAGTATGAGGCCGTGTTTCGCAGGCTCCGCGGCGAATGCCGGCGCCTTGTGGAAATACAGCCGATTTCAGCTGCCCCCGCTGTGGTCAATGGAATCGCAGCCCACCGCAGCTACCCTTGCCCCACCTATTTCTCCGCTCCGCTGCCGCCGGCGCTGGCCATGCCGGCACCACTGATAGCGGATATTTTCACCGGCAACGGAGTGCCTGCCGACACCGTCGAGCGCTGCGGCTCGTATCTAGAGTCGGCGATCAGCAATGTCCGCCGTTCGAGGATGCGCTGTGTGGTATCCCACAACCGCCTCCGCTCGGCCATGGCCGAAGAGCGGGTCTACAGTCGTGAGTTGTCTATCCTAACCGGCCAGGACATCTATCTGACCGGGCAACAGTTCCGCCGGCAGCTTACAGAGCTCATGGATCTGCTCTCAGACAATCACTGGCTGGAACTGGCCGTGGTTGAACCTACCGTGGGCTCCGGCAACGTCAATCTTTGGATCGAACAGAACAATGCTGTGGCAGCCTGGTCGGAACAGGCCGCGCTGCCTTACACCGCTGTAACAAAGGAACCTACCATGGTCAGTGCGTTTTTCCAACATTACGATATGATGTGGAACAGCATTCCGCGCATTCAACGACAGCCGGAGGCCATCCGCCGGCTGCTGGCCGCTCTGGTAGACGCACGGTAGGCAATGACGTAACGATCCCCGGCAGCTCTGGGGCTGTCTGTTCTGGCCTAGGCCGGCGCCGAATGTGCACACAACGATGCCAAGGCCAAAGGATTTTCCGTAAGCGTCAATCCTATCACGGTGTCAATGCGAACTCGTAAGAACGACTACTGTCTTTTTGTTTGAGGGCACTCATAGAAAAAACCAGCCTCGGCTCATTGCCGAAGCTGGTGTGCAATCG
>PUOC01000313.1 GCA_003551965.1 Clostridiales bacterium
TGGATGCTGCCCTGGCCGCTGCGGCGGCACTACCGGTGGTGGAACCAACGTCCAATGGGATAGGCGGTGATTTGTTTGCCATTGTGTGCCGTGACGGGAAGCTCTTTGGGATCAACTCCAGTGGGCCGGCCCCCCAGAGTTTGACACCGGAAGCTTTGAAAGATGCCGGTCACGAATGGGAAATTCCCCGCTATGGGTGGCTTCCAGTTACGGTGCCGGGTGTTCCAGCGGGCTGGGCAGCTCTTAATCGGCGTTTCGGACGATTTTCCCTGGCCGAAGTGGTCGAACCGGCGGCCAGATATGCGGAAGAAGGGTATCCCGTTTCGCCCATCACCAGTTTTTTCTGGAAGCGGTGCGCTGAACAGTACAAGAAACTACTCACATACCCCGAGTGTCAGGGATGGTTCGACGTATTCGCGCCCCAGTCCCGAGGCCCCGAACCGGGGGAAGTGTGGAAAAATGAACATATGGCAGACAGTCTCCGTTCCATTGGGGAGAGCCAGGGCGAAAGTTTTTACCGGGGTGATCTAGCCAAGAAGATACTGGAATTTTCCCAAAGCACCGGAGGTTATCTGCGGGACAATGACCTGGCAGCCTACGAACCGGAATGGGTGGACCCGATCAGCGTCAACTACAGGGGATACACCGTATGGGAGCTGCCACCGAACGGGCAGGGACTCGTGGCATTGATTGCCCTTGGCATTCTAGACGGCCTGGCTTACGAACCGGAGGGCGTACAGTGGACGCATGCCATGATTGAGGCCGTAAAGATGGCCTTTGCTGACGGTTTTCACTGGGTGACGGACCCCGACGAAATGATGATTGATCCGAAGCGCCTTCTGCAGCCGGCCTATCTCCAATCCCGCAGAAAAGAACTGGGAGCGCAGGCTATCATGCGTTCCCCCGGACGGGTGGATCCCGGCGGCACGGTCTATTTGGCTGTGGCCGATGGCGAGGGTACCATGGTTTCTCTGATTCAAAGCAATTATGTAGCCTTTGGTTCAGGCGTGGTGGTGCCTGAGACGGGTGTAGCTCTGCAGAATCGCGGTCATGGTTTCAGCCTCGATCCCACCCACTGCAACTATCTCCGTCCGGGACGGCGCAGTTACCATGCCATCATCCCGGGCTTTTTGACCAAAGCCGGCAATCCCATTGGACCCTTTGGCGTTATGGGCGGTTTTATGCAGCCCCAAGGCCATGTGCAGGTACTGTCTCGCTGTTTGGACCAAGGGCTGAATCCCCAAGCGGCGCTGGATGCTCCCCGGTTTTTCTGGTCCGATGGACTGGTGGTCGACGTAGAGGCGTCCATGCCCGCCTCACTGGTGACGTCACTGCGGGAACGCGGCCACGCCGTGCGAGTGACACGGGATGTAACGCCCTTTGGCCGCGGACAAATTATCTGGAACCAGCCCGGCGGTGTCCTGGCCGGTGGCACCGAACCCCGTACCGACGGGATGGTCAGCCCATGGTAAAGGGGGCACAGGGCATTCGCCATTGGGGTATTGAGCTCGACGGCTTCACAGCGGGTCCCAGCAATTCCATTGCCGATGTTGCGGGCGTGACCGTCGGCCACACTACCTTGGCAGCCGGCGCGATACAGACGGGGGTGACCGCGATCCGCCCGCATCAAGGGAATCTGTTTCGCGATAAGGTACCGGCAGCCTGCTGTGTCATCAATGGCTTCGGCAAGTCCATCGGTTTGGTGCAGTTGCAGGAGCTAGGGGTTCTGGAAACGCCAATATTGCTCACCAATACGTTTAGCGTTCCAGCGGCAGCGGAAGCACTGTTGGACTTGGCCCTGTCGGAAAATCCAGATATTGGGGTCAGCACTGGCACCGTCAATCCGGTGGTGTGTGAATGCAACGATGGATACCTAAACGACATTCGCGGCCGTCACATTACGAAGAAGCATGCAGCCGAGGCGCTCAACGCATGCAGCCAGCGCGTGGAGCAGGGCGCTGTAGGCGCCGGAAGAGGTATGAGCTGTTTTGGCTTGAAAGGCGGAGTCGGCACCAGTTCCAGGCAGATAGATGTGGAAGGTCATACGCACACCATAGGCGGCCTGGTGCTCACCAATTTCGGCCGGCTGGAATCCCTGTCCTTCGCAGGCGTTTCCGTTCATGATCTGATGGCCACTAGCGAAGGGACAGCAGAAGAGCGGGGATCGGTGATCGTCATCGCGGCGTCCGATCTTCCGTGCGACTCTCGGCAGCTGCAGCGGCTGGCGCGCAGGGCAAGCGTTGGATTGGCCCGCACCGGTTCGTATTTCGGACACGGCAGCGGCGATATCTGTCTGGCGTTCAGCACCGGACAGACGATACCTCACAAACCGGAGCACCTGACATACCAGCGGCAAGCCCTCCACGAAGATGCATTGGACCTGGCATTTCGAGCCTTTGGGACGATGGTGGAGGAAGCGGTACTGAATTCTTTAATCTGCTCAGACACCGTTACCGGACGCGATGGACATACGCGTTATTCCATTTCCCAGTGGAAGTCTGAGATTATAGGGAGGTTTGGTGCCCATGGAGACCGTCCCAGCCTATGAAATCCTCAGCCAGTACTACGATGCTTACTGGGCCCAGTTCAGTATCGAGTATGCAGAGTTTGTGAGCAAATTGCTGGAGCAGTCCGGAATCCAACAGGCCCGGATATTGGATCTGGGATGCGGCACGGGTATACTGGCTGAGTTACTCGGTTCCAAGGGCCATGAGGTCCATGGGGTTGACCGCTCGCCGTCCATGATTGAGGTAGCAGCCGAAAATTGTCGTGAGCTCGATTGTGTCAGTTTCTCGGTGGCAGATATGCAGCATTTCATGGCGCCTGAGAATTTTACGCTGGCCCTTTGTACATTTGATGCCCTAAATTACCTTTTGGACATGGGTCAAGTGCAGTCGATGTTCCGGTGCGTCAGTCATTCTCTCGAGAAGCACGGTATGTTCGTGTTTGACTTCAATACCAGACAGAAGTATTTGGACCATCACGGAGAGGAAATCCAGCGGAAAGTTGGCGGTGTGAAGTTCCTGCAGCGAACGCGGTTTGATCAGCAAAGCCGGGTGGCCGTTACGGAATTCCAGTTTCCTAATGGGAAGGAATTTCATTATCAGAAAGCGTATAGTGTAAAGGAAGTGCAGACGGCCCTGCGCGACGCGGACCTCGGTGTCATCGATGTCTTTTCGGACTTGGATGGAACACTCTACAACCCCGGCCGGAGTCATCGAGTATTTGTGGTTGCCGCTCGTCCACTGGGGAAGACTAAAGACGATAGGAGTTGATGGGACCGTGAAACTGAACAAAGCAATGCTCTTGGCCTTGACACCGGCCGCACTTTTTGCCGTCTATCTGTTCCGGACACCTGCAGTGATATTGATCGCGGCCAGTGTAGCGGGTTCCGTCGCCGCTGAGGTCGGGTTTCAGCTGGCGCTGAAAAGACCATTGGCGATCAAGGACTTAAGTGCTGTTATCACTGGCCTGCTGCTGGCGCTGACGCTGTCACCCAGTGCTCCATGGTACACAGCGGCCCTTGGTGCGGCTGTGGGGACGGTTGTCGGCAAAGAATTGGCTGGTGGCTATCTGAAAAACATCTTCAACCCTGCATTGTTCGGCCGCCTGTTCATCATCGCAGCCTTTCCGGGTTCACTGTCGCCGTGGTTGGCTCCCTATGATCTGACCAGTACCGCTACACCCCTGGGCCTAATGCGTGAAGAGGGGACGATGACGGCCTTTGCCGACTTGTTTCTCGGTACAGTGCCGGGCAGCCTTGGTGAGACATCGGTGCTTTTGATCGCTCTTGGTACCGTGTATCTGATCTACCGCCGTTTTGTCAACTGGCGGATTCCCGTCAGCATACTGGCCACCGTATTTGTGCTTATGCTGTTGTTTGGAGAAAACCCCATCTTTCATCTTATGAGCGGAAGTCTTATGATCGGCGCATGCTTTATGGCAACGGACCCGGCTACCTCACCTCGAACCCAGAAGGGCCGCTGGGTGTTCGGGATTGGAGTCGGCATTATCGTCGTAGCTTTCCGGTTGTGGGGGTGGCTGCCTGAGGGAGTTACCTTTGGCATACTGGGAATGAATGCTGCCGTTCCCCTGATCAATGAAAGGACGAAAAGGAAGAAAGCAGCATAGCAGAGGTATGAGCATTCGTTATGGACGACTGGAAGGAAGGGATCGCCATGAAGGAACGTCATGTACGCATGGATGGCCAGCCGGTGGCCTTAGCCGGCAGAGAACTGCGTGTGGGGGAGACCGCTCCGGATTTTACGCTTCGCGATCAAGACTTGGGTGTAAGGGGATTAGAGGAATTCGGCTCGCAGGTGAAGCTCATCAGCACGGTGGTGTCGTTGGACACAGATCTTTGCGATCAGCAGACCCGGCAGTTGAATGAAGAAGTCGAAGCAATGCCTAACACCGTCGCGATAACCGTCAGCGCCGATCTGCCCTTTGCCCAGAAGCGCTGGTGCGGAGCAGCCGGCCTCCATGACGCAGTCACGCTCTCGGATCATTACGATGTTAGGTTTGGCCGTGATTACGGCGTGCTGATTCCGAAACTGCGCCTGCTGAGTCGGGCTTTGTTTGTGCTAGACGGCGGCAACACCATTGTCTACCGCGAATACGTACCCGAGGTCAGCCAACATCCTGACTATCAGCAGGTAATCAAGGTTGTCAGAGGTCTGCAGTGACAGTTTTAGGGAGAGGGTAAAGAATGAATTTCACGAAGTACCAGGGTTTGGGCAATGACTTTGTCTTTGTTGAAGATTTCCAAGGGAACCTTTTGCAGCAAGCCCCTGTATGGGCCCCGCGCATATGCGACCGCCACTTCGGTGTCGGGGGAGATGGGCTTGTTTTGATTACTCGAAGTGGCGAGACCCATGGCGGGATATATACCATGCGCATCTTTAACGCCGATGGCAGTGAAGCAGAAATGTGCGGCAATGCCATTCGCTGCTTAGCTAAGCATCTCTTGGACCGCGGATTGGCCGAAGGCGCCAGTATAACGGTGGGTACACTCCATGACCGCCGCGAGGTGCGAGTGGAGACCGATGGATACGCCGTCGATATGGGCCAGCCTGTGTGGGGCGCAGAGCTTGTACCGGTGCACTGCCAGGGCGATGAGTGCATTGAGCAAACGATCACGGCAGAAGGCCAACAGTTTGTGATCTCCGCAGTGTCCATGGGCAACCCTCATGCAGTGGTGTTTGTCGAGGACATTGATACCATTCCGTTTCTGCAATGGGGCCCTAGACTGGAGCAATGCAGTGCTTTTCCCAACAAGACGAATGTTGAGTTCGTGCAAGTGCGCAGCAGAGATAGTCTCAAGGTGAAGGTGTGGGAGCGCGGAGTAGGCCCTACCTTAGCGTGCGGAACAGGAGCCTGCGCTGCAGCGGTGGTGGCTCATCGGGTCGGCGCCGCAGATCGGCGGCTGGATGTGGAACTTCCCGGCGGTACCCTGAAGATTGCCCTAGGCGAAGATAACCATGTGTGGATGACCGGGCCGGCTGAGTGGGTCTTCAGCGGCGAGTATATGTTTTCCTAATTGACTACAGGGATGTTAACCTGTCTCTGTACCGTAGGCCAGTTTCTAAGATGAAAGGATGAAGCAGATTTTGCAGACATCAAGACGCTTTGATAATTTGGCACCGTACTTGTTTGCTCAGCTGGAAGAGAAGATTGAAAGCGCAAAGAAAGAGGGAGTCGATGTCATAAACCTGGGGATTGGAGATCCGGATCGGCCCACTCCTGAGCACATTGTTGCCGAGCTATGCAGACAAGCAGCCAATCCTGATACACACCAGTACCCCTCTTCCAAGGGTATGGAGACGTTCCGTGATACGGTGGCCCAATGGTACCGGTCCCGGTACGGTGTTGAACTCAACGCCGCTGATGAAGTCGCTTCGTTGATCGGTTCCAAGGAAGGCATTGCCCATCTGGCCTTTTGTTACATTGATCCCGGCGATACCGCCTTAGTGCCTGATCCCGGGTACCCGGTGTACCAGGGGGGAGTAACGCTAGCGGGTGGTGAACCGCATTTCATGCCGCTTCGCGCCGAAAACGGATTTCTGCCGGTACTGGAGGACGTGCCGGAAGAGGTGGCGCGCCGGGCCAAGTTGATGTTTCTCAACTATCCCAACAACCCCACCGGGGCCATAGCCCATAGGCAGTTTTTTGCAGACGTGGTCGAGTTTGCGCGGCAATATGACATTTTGGTGGCCCATGACGCTGCCTACGTGGAGGTAGGTTTTGACGACTACCAACCGCTGAGTTTCATGCAGATCCCAGGCTCGAAGGACGTGGGCATAGAGTTTGGTTCGGTTTCCAAATCGCACAATATGACGGGATGGCGGATTGGCTGGGTTGTGGGCCGAAGAGATGTAGTGACCGCACTTGTGACCTTCAAAAGCAATGTTGATTCCGGTGCCTTTGAGGCTGTACAGCATGCAGCGGTACGCGGCCTGTCGGCACCCCAGGATGCCTTGGAAGAACAGCTGCAGATATACCGCGAACGACGGGATCTTGTCATCACCACGCTCAATGATATGGGCTGGGACCTGGAAGCACCAAAAGCCTCTATCTATGTCTGGGCACCGACACCCAATGACATGGACGCCATCGCTTTTGCAGAAACCGTGTTCAGCGAGACCGGAGTAGTCCTGACCCCTGGTGTCGGCTATGGCAGTGAAGGGGAACGATATTTCCGCATATCACTTACGGTCGATAGCGTCCGTCTTCAAGAAGCCATGGAAAGGCTGCGCCATTGCAGTATCCGATTTGGACCAGCCAATCATTGAAAATGCCCATCCAAGGCTTCTAGACAGGTGTTGCCGATGCGGTGAGTGTGGTCCTCCAATCCGCGTTATTGCGCTTCTTCAAGCGGTATTAGCCAGGAGTGCTCCGCAGCTGGAGGTCCCTTGCATCGGTTTCTAGCGACAGCCGTGGTCTCGGCGGCAGTGAATGGCGGTAACCTTTGGCATGATGCCCACTAACTGCGGCAGTTGCTGTCCTTCCCAATATCTTGCTGTCGAAAGTGCGCGGCTTTTCTTCAGACCGCGGAAGTGTTACAATGTTGCAGGATGCAAGCAGTAGATTTGGCATTGCACTTTTGAATTCTATCCCCTGGGGGTAAGCACGTTGACTAAGTATATTGCTGTGACTGGAGCAACTTCTAGCGTGGGGCGGCCGCTCATGCATTGGCTTCTTCGTGAGCACCGGGAAGCGGAGTTCGTTCTCTTCGGATGGAAGGAGAGGCAGCGTGTCTATGAGCAGTTCCGCGATGAGTTGACGGAGACCCATGGTCTATGGGACGGTCAGGTGGAACTGCAGCTTGGAGATGTGGGTCACAGCACCCTGGGGCTGGATGAAGCCTTATATGAAGAGATTCGGCAACGCCTGACGCATATGGTGCACTTGGCAGAAGCATCACCCCGTATCCAGGACAAAGATACCCTAATTCAGACCAATGTCATCGGCAGCGAAAATGCTGTGTTTTTTGCCAGCCAGGCACCGAATCTTGAGATGTTCATTCACCTCAGCGACATGGGCATCGCTGGAGTGGGAGCGGAAAGCTTTTCTGAGGACTCCTTCGAACATTCGCGTCCATTTCGCGGCCTCTATGAACGGACCAAGTATGAGGCAGAAGAATCTGTCCGCATGATGGTGGAAAAAATGCCCATTTGTATTGTGCGAACGGCGCAAGTTGTCGATGAAGATTGGCTCCACCGCGTCACAGGGATGGCGAGGTTAGCGATGAAGATTCCCGGGCGGCCAGGCGTTGGAGACAAGACGCCTATGCACATGGTCGATGCGGAGGAGGCCGCAGAGAACCTTGGTGCACTGCTCTTCCACAATGGTATCCGGGGACGCACATTTCACCTTGTGGACCCGCGGCCTAGCACCGGGGTTGAGGTGTTTCGTGAGGTGGCACGACAGATAACGGGTCGAGAACCCAGAAAGGCGCTCTCTCGCAGGATATGGTCGCTCATCCTTTCTCTGCCCATATTGAACGACCAAAGGCCGCTGCGAGCGGGCGAAGTTACGGCGTTTTATCAGGGAGCTTCTTCGGCAGAGCCTCGGATTGGGCAGTTTCTTGACAGTTCGCCGTCATGGACCAGCGGTTTAGACATTATTAACGAAAAACTCCGGGAGCTCGACGTGTAGTCGTGTGTTAGGGCCTGGGACTGGCATCGCCGGTGCCCATTCCCGTCGGGCGGAAGGACGGCTCGCCTTTCGAGGGGGGGCGGTTCGGCATGCCCGCCGGAAATGGGAGAATTTTCGAGACAAACTTTCATTTACCTGTTTTCACTTCCGCTGACCTATGTTAGATTATAAGAGGCTGGTCTTTTTCGCCGACATCCGGACAGCCAGACAGCCAAGGATCATCATGCAGTCATGGTGCGTATTTTGCGACGATACGGTTGTATCCAGGTGAGGAGCCTGGATTTTCGCTGTGGGCCACGATTGCATAGTGCAGGCACGGCACAGAGGGCAGCATCTTCCAGGAACAGGGTTCGTTTGGGAACGATTAGGCACGTAGGGCCAGGGGGGTGGTGATGCAATGAACGTTTGGACTATCACTGCGATGGGTATCTTCATGGTTTTTGGGATATTGCTGATTCTATCCCAGATCCTGTTATGGGTTGGGCGGCTTGTGGGGCCGAGACCCGAAGAAGTGGGCCCGAAACCGCCACAGCCATCCAATGACGGTGAGGATGTGCGCCGTAGAGATACGGCGGTGATCACATCTATCCTGAGCAGCATGGGGTACAAAGGCAGAATCCGGGTAAAACGGATCAATAAGTAAAGGAGCGACGAACATCGTGCCGAAATTTCGTGTGACAATCGAAGGCAGAAGCTATGAAGTGGATGTGGAGCAGATCGATGACGAACGGGATCAGAATCGAGGGGCTGGATCAGTCGCTGCGGAGCGAGAAGAAACGGCACCACAAGAGGGCAGTGGCGGCTTGCCGCAGGGGACCCAGGTCAAGGCGCCCTTGGCTGGAACTGTTTTGAGCGTGTTTGTGTCCAAGGGAGATAGTGTCACGAAAGGACAGGTCATTCTAACATTGGAAGCACTGAAGCTGGAAAATGAAATCACAGCACCGCAGGATGGCACGGTGAAGTATGTGGTCGCCGAAGGAACTTCAGCGGAAATAGGTGAAGCTCTAGCCGTCATCGAATAGGAGGTTCTATCCATGTGGCACTTAATCTGGGACAGCATGGGCATAGCCGGCCTCGATGGGGGAAGCGTAATTATGCTGGCCGTGAGTCTCCTGCTGCTGTTCTTGGGTATATTCCGGAAGTACGAACCGCTGCTGTTGGTACCCATCGGCTTCGGTATGATTTTGGCTAACCTCCCGATGTCTCCTGTCATGGAAGAAGGCGGTCTGCTGGCAATTTTATATGAAGGCGTTCGAACGGGGCTTTACCCTCCTTTGATATTCCTGGGTGTGGGGGCAATGACCGATTTCGGTCCGCTGATTGCCAACCCGCGCAGTATGCTGCTGGGAGCAGCGGCCCAAGTGGGTATCTTTCTTACCTTCCTCGGTGCCAACGCTCTGCAGTTCACCCTGCCGGAGAGTGCAGCCATTGCCAGCATCGGTGGTGCCGACGGGCCTACTGCCATTTTTATCACATCCCAGTTGGCCCCAGAGCTCTTGGCTCCCATAGCCATTTCCGCGTATGCTTACATGGCATTGGTTCCCATGATTCAGCCGCGGATTGCACTTATGCTGACATCCAGCGAAGAGCGGTCCATAACTATGGGGCAGCTGCGTGACGTTAACCGCATGGAACGATTGTTGTTTCCTGTGATTGTCACTGCCTTTTGCGGCCTGATTATACCTACATCCATACCGTTGATCGGCTCTTTGATGTTCGGCAATCTGCTGCGGGAATCGGGTGTTACAGGGCGGCTTTCGAAGACGGCCCAGAACGAACTGATAAATATTGTAACAATCTTTCTCGGCCTCACAGTGGGGGCGACCGCACAGGCCGCGACATTCTTGACGGTGCATACGATCATGATTTTGCTCCTCGGCGTGGTTGCCTTTTCCTTAGGTACCGCATCCGGCGTCCTGTTTGGCAAAGCTGCATCGCGGGCAACGGGAGGAAGGATCAACCCCTTGATTGGGGCTGCGGGAGTATCGGCTGTACCCATGGCGGCTCGTGTTGTGCAAAAGCTGGGCCAGAGCGAAGATCCCAATAATTTCCTGCTCATGCATGCCATGGGTCCGAATGTTGCGGGCGTTATTGGTTCCGCTGTTGCTGCCGGCATTTTCTTGTCATTACTAGGAGGTTGAATGTATGCAGGGCAATTCTGTGGGCATCACCGATACGATCTTTCGAGACGCTCACCAATCACTGCTGGCTACTCGCTTGCAGACAAAAGATATGATTGAAATCACGGAACTGATGGACAGTGTTGGTTATCACTCGTTGGAAGTTTGGGGCGGAGCCACTTTTGACAGCTGTATGCGGTATCTGGACGAAGATCCCTGGGAGAGGCTGAGAACTCTGCGGAAACGACTTCCGAATACAAAGCTGCAGATGCTTCTGCGCGGCCAAAATATCTTGGGCTATCGCCAATACCCCGACGATGTCGTCGAAAAATTCGTGGCCAAGTCCATTGAAAACGGTATTGACATCATCCGGACCTTTGATGCCCTAAATGACACTCGAAATTTGGAAAAATCCATAGAAGCCACGAAGAAGTACGGCGGGCATGCCCAGGGCACCATTGTCTACACCGTAAGCCCGGTGCACACGATCGATAAGTTCGTGGACGTGGCCAAACGTCTCCAAAAGATCGGGTCCGATTCTATTGCCATCAAAGATATGGCAGGCCTTCTAACGCCCCAGATGTCCAAACGCTTGGTAGAACGTCTCAAAAAAGACTTGGATCTGCCTGTGCAGCTCCACACCCATTATACCAGCGGCATGGCCTCCATGACCTATTGGACAGGCATTGAAGCTGGGGCCGACGTGGTGGACACGGCACTGTCGCCTTTATCCATGGGAACATCGCAGCCGCCGACGGAATCATTGGTTGCGGCTTTGGCGGAGACAGACCGGTCCAGTGGACTTGATCTGGAGCTGCTGGCGGAAGCGTCTAAGAAATTCAAAGAAGTGTTGGAGGGATATGAGAAACCTTCCAGTAATGTGGACACAACCGTTTTGGTCAGTCAAATTCCTGGAGGGATGCTTTCCAATCTCCATTCACAGTTGAAGTCCCAGAAGATGGGGGATCGCTATCCCGAAATCGTCGAAGAAGTTCCCCGGGTCCGGCGAGACATGGGCTATCCGCCGCTGGTGACACCCATGAGTCAAATTGTCGGCGTTCAAGCCCTATTGAATGTCGTCACGGGGCAGCGCTATGGTGTGAAATCTAAGGAAATCAAGGAATATGTGGCCGGAAACTATGGCCGACCTCCGGAGCCGATTGATGAGGAGGTCCGCAGCATGCTGGTGGAAGAAGGCGAAATCCTTGATGGCCGTCCCGCCGACTTCTTAGAGCCGGGCTTAGAGCAGGCACGGAATGCTATCCAGGAATGGATGATGCAGGAAGAAGATGTGCTGAGCTATGCACTGTTTCCGGAGGTGGCAAAGCGCTTCTTCAAATCCCGCAAGCAAAAACAGGGTGCCGCCCGCTAGTCCATTCGGCACACGGCCACACCTAACCAATAGCGTGTATGCGGCCGTGGCTTTTCGATGACAACGTCCCGTTGGTGGTACATTTCCACGGAAGGAAATACTGCCACAAGTTGTTCGAATTCTGCGGGCGTGTACTGCCAGACATGGTAAGGGTCCGCGCAGGGCTTTCCTCTGCCCCGCCCAAACGGTGTCGAAATGAGGATATGAGCGCCCGGCCTGGCTAGATTCTGTAAGATCTGAAGAAAGCCGTCTGCCGCTTCAAAGTGTTCTATGGTTTCAAAGGAAACAATGGTGTCGAACTTGCCGATCCGTTCTGGGAGGCTCGGGTCGAGTGCACTGCCTTGGTAAAAGGTGACCCGCGGAGGACAGCTGTAATGCCAGCGGGCATAATTGACAGCTTCCCAAGCGTTATCGACGCCAATGATCTCATCAATGACCTCTGGGTCTGGAGAGTAATGCAAAAGGATGTCAGGCCCGTAGCCTGCTCCGCAAGCCATGTCCAGTACGCGGCCGCGGCAGTAGCCAGCGGCGAATTGATAACGGGCAATGTGCTCTTTGAGCATACCATTATTGGCCGACATCTGTTTTGGAATGACTCGTTCTCCTGTATATCTAAGCATGAAATCACCATAAATAAGTGTACCATAGGCACACGCAGTCAGCAAAGCGCAGTAACAGGCTAAGGGGGATTTTGATGCGGATTATTGCCCATCGGGGCTATTCCAGCCAGGCACCGGAAAACACAATGGCCGCGTTTGAACGGGTGGCCGCAGCCGGCTTCAAGGCATTGGAACTGGATGTGCAGATGACAAGAGACTCGCAAGTGGTTGTCATCCACGACGAAACCATCGACCGGACCAGTGATGGCCAGGGATTGGTTAAAGAACACAGCTATGAAGAATTGACGCAGTATGATTTTGGTGCATGGTTCGGCCGGTCCTTTGCCGGAGAACGGCTGCCGCTTTTGGCAGATGTGTTGGACCTTGTCCAGGATCACGATCTGTGGGTCAACGTGGAGCTTAAGACGGGAGCGGTGGCGTACCCAGGTTTGGAAGACAAGGTTATAACCATGATCCGCTCTCGGGATCTGGGCGATCAGACACTGATATCGTCTTTTAATCATTATTCGCTGAAAGCAATCAAAGAGCTGTGGCCAGAACTGCCTATTGGTGTATTATACATGGCAGGCCTCTATGAACCGTGGAACTATGCGCGGACCTTAGGTGCGGAAGCGCTTCATCCCTACTACGTGGGACTGACGCCGGAACTGGTCCGGAGCACCAAGGCCCACGGCCTGCTCATGCACCCGTTCACAGTCGACAAACCAGCCGACATACAGGCTGTGATCGCATCGGGGGCCGACGGCATTATCACGAACTATCCGGAGCGCGTGCAAGACGCCTTGGCCGAGAAACCATAAGTTTATGTATGTAGGGTTAGGTGCGCGAGAAAAAGAACGAAACCGCTTAGCGGTTTCGTTCTCTTTTACTGACTCAAAGCAGGTGACTGAGGAAAAAGGAAGCAATAGAAAAGTAAATGGCGAGTCCGCTGAGGTCTTTAATCGTCGTTATAATCGGATCGGCTCCGGCAGCCTGGTCCAGACCGATTTTCGTGAGGGTGAAGGGAACAACAAAGCCGACAACGGTGGCCAGGGTAATGGTGAAGAATAGGGACAGTAACACAACAATACCCAACTCAATCATTCCCTGCCAATACCAGGCAAAGGCCCCGGCTGCTATGCCCAAGAGGCTCCCGATGGTCATGCCTACACGGGTTTCCCGAAGCAGCTGCGTGAAAAACTGATCCAAGTTGATGTGGCCGAGAATGAGGCCGCGGGTGAAAATGGTAGAGGACTGGGTCCCGACGTTACCGCCCATGTCCATGATGACCGGGATAAAAAAGGCTAGAATAACAACAGCTTCCAGGGATTCCTCAAAGGCGCCAATGACGCCGCCGGCGAGGAGGCCGCCGACGAGGGTGATGATCAAATAGGGAAAGCGCGCCCGCAGGACGGTGGGGATACTTCCCTTGACCAGGTCGTAGCTGCGGGTCGACTCGCGGCTTTGGATATCTCCAAGACCTGCCTTGGCAAAGATGTCTTCGGTAGCCTCTTCCTGGAGCACATCCATGGCATCGTCGACCGTTATAATGCCGACCAAACGGCCTTCTTTATCGACCACCGGCAACGCTAGCAGATCGTGTTCTTGGATCTTGAGAGCAGCCAGTTCCTGATCTTCGTCGGTTTGGCTCTTTATCAACTCGGTTTCCATAATATTGCCGATGGAAACGCTGTCATCAGCCAATACCAGATCCTTCAAGGATACGACACCCCGCAGAAGGCGGGCATCGTCGGTGACATAACAGTAATAAATGGTCTCGCGCTGCGGACTGACGCGGCGGATCTTGTTTAGGGCTTCGCCGACAGTCATGCTCTGCCGTAGGGACACATATTCCGGCGTCATAATACGGCCGGCTGTATCGGGCTGGTAGCCCATGAGAAGGTTAACGGCTCGGCGATCCTCGGGAGACAGCACACTCATGACTTGTTTGGCGACTTTAGCCGGCAGTTCGTCTAGCAGTTCCACCAGGTCATCGGGATCGAGGGTGCTGACGAGTTCCAAGGCTTTGCTTTCTTGAAAACTGCTGACTAGTATTTCCTTTTCTTCTACGTTCAACTGCTCGAACACATCAATGGCAACATCCTTGGGGAGCAGGCGGAAGACGGGTGCCTGTTCAGCCGTGGGAAGGAAACGGATCAGCTGTGAAATATGCACGGGGTTTTCGTCCTTAAGAGCATCTTTGACCGCTTCATAGTTCTTCTGCTCCAGGTCTTCGCGGATTTGGGCATAGAGTTTTTCAAAGCTCAATGTGAACTCCTCCTTGTTACCCTTCCCCAAAAAGACGGCCGCCAGGCTGGCAATGATCACGGGACGGCCGCTGCGATCGGGGTACAGGCGTCGGTTTTGTGGGGCTGTGGTTCGATGGACAACATCGCGGAACTCCGTCCACGTGACTTCACCTCCATGGCAACAAAATAAAACCCCTTCTCAACGCGAAGGGGCTCAAAGCAAGACTAAGAACACCTCCCTTGTTGAGCTTTAGCACTATAGGGTTAGGACTACGTCCGGCTGCATTAGGTCATACCTTAATCCGATAAGACCTGTTTACCCATTGGCGTCTCTCGACATTTTTGGGCAGCAGCTCGTCTCCTATAGGAGCCTCACCTAACGAAGAGGTTATCAAGTTCATATTTATCGTAACAAATACGAGGCCGCTTGTCAAAGAAAAAGTCAAAGACAGAGGCGGTGGGAAATCGGCGATTTCTGCCCCAACTGTCCCGAGGTTTACAACCCCGTGATCTGCCGAGCGGAAGGGGACGACTACTGCAGTTCCTTGAGATCGTCACCGCAGATGGCTGCCACCAGATCAATGCATGCCTGCACGTCATTCTTGTCCACCATTTCGCTGACGCTGTGAACATAGCGGCAGGGGATGGAAATGGTCCCCGATGGCACACCGGTTCGAGACAGATGAATGGCCCCGGCGTCGGTTCCGCCCCGTTCCAACACTTCGTATTGGTAGGCGATGTCTCCGGCTTCGGCTAGACGGGTCATCAAAGCCTTGACCTTGGGATGGGTTATCAAAGACGAGTCTTTGATTTTTATGGCGGCACCGCTGCCTAGGCTCACTTCCATCCTCGGCGCTTCGGGGGTATCCCCTGTTAAGGTAACGTCGATGGCAATCCCCAGATCTGGTTCAATGGCAAAAGCACTGGTGCGGGCACCTCGAATGCCGACTTCTTCTTGGGCCGTAAACACGAAAAACAGATCGTGCGGTGTATCCTGGACTTTTTTGATGGTCTCGATCAGGACAACGCAGCCAATGCGATCATCCATGCTCTTGGCGGTCATACGGCGGCCGAGATCGATACATTCCTGGTGCATGATGCCAAAGTCACCAACCTGAACAGCGGCAGCAGCTTCGTCCTTGTCGGCGACTCCAATATCGATAAAGAGTTTATCCAAAGTGATATCTTTGAAGTCACCCTTTTCCCGCCCGATGACGCCAATGGTTCCGTCGGCAAACCGAACTCGATTACCCGGCAGAGTAAAGGGGCTTAGTCCGCCAACACTGGCGAAACGCAGGAAACCATTGTCATCAATGTGTGTAACAACGACGCCGATTTCGTCGGCATGCGCCGCAAACATGATCCGTTTGCCCCCGGAGGTGCCTTTCTTTACAGCAATGAGGTTACCGATGCTGTCGCAGTATGTGTCATCCACATACTCCTTGATCATATCCTCAATGAGATCCATGATTTCGGATTCGTGTCCTGATGGACCGAAGGATTCGACGAGCGTTCTTAAGGTTTCTTTCACAGGGAATCGACCTCGCTTTCTGCCAAACTGTGTAGGAATGCGCTCATCAGTTCTACAGCATGATGATAGTCGGCACGGCTTAAGAGAGAGACGGGCGAATGGATGTAGCGGCAGGGCAGAGCCAGTACTGCGCTGGGCACTCCGGTTCGGCTCAAGGAAATCGACCCTGCATCCGTTCCGCCGGCGGTGTTTCTCCGCATTTGAAACGGAATGCCGTGCTGCTGGGCCAAAGTCTGAAGGCGCCTCACGAGTTTGGGATTGGGTATGACACTGCGATCCATGAATGTCAGACAGGGCCCCCCGCCGAGGGTCGTGGCATGCTTGTGGTCCGGTGCTCCCGGTGTGTCTGCGGCCGCGGTAGCTTCTAGGGCTACCGCCAAATCCGGTTGGATATCGTAAGCTGCGGTTGCAGCGCCGCGCAGGCCTACCTCTTCTTGAACAGTGAACGCAGCGCTTATGGCGACATTATGGTCCCGGCGCAGCAGGTCTAGGAGCATGGAACAGCCGGCGCGATCGTCAAATGCCTTGCCTTTGGAGAGCTGGCCGTTTAGTTGTTCGTATTTTGTCGTGAAATAGGCGTAGTCACCGATGTTGACCAGCCTTCCCGCATCATCCCGACTGGTACATCCGAGATCGATATAGAGCTGGTCTACGGGCATGGGACGCTCACGTTCGGACGCCTGCTGTTGGTGAATGGGTTTGGCTCCTATGACGCCGGCGATCTGCTTGCTTCCCACTGCGACGCTTTTGGCTACTAAAACTCTGGGATCGATTCCGCCTACCGGCCGGAATCGAAGCATTCCGTTCTTTTCGATACTGGTCACCATTAGGCAGACCTCGTCCATATGTGCGGCCAACATAACATGGGGGTTTCCCTTGGGCCCTTTCCGAACAGCGATCAGATTTCCCATGGCATCGGTGCGGATTTCGTCGGCCAGCGGAGTCACTTCCGGCCGGAGCAGGTTCCGGACTTGCTCCTCATGGCCTGGACCTCCACATGCGTCTGTCAGTTGTGCTAATAACACAGCAATCCCTCCACAAAGCCGTTCTCCACACTGGCGGTGAACATGGCCAAAAGTTTGCCTGCAGCGGCTACATCACTGTAGTTCAATGTCTCCACCGGTGTATGCATATAGCGAACTGGAATCGACAAGAGAATGGTGGGCACGCCCGCTCGAGCTACCTGGATGGCGAATGTGTCAGTCCCTCCGGGTAAAGGAGATGGCTCGAGAGAGTAACGAATGTTCCACTCCTCGGCGGTCCGTTTTACGGCTTCAAAGAGTTTCGGGTGGACGTGCGGGCCGATGGCAATTCCCGGCCCATGCCCGATCTGTATCGTATCGGAATCGGGGACGCCCGGCATATCTCCGAAGCCAGCGTCCAAGGCAATGGCCAGATCGGGGACGATACCATAGGAGCTGGTGACAGCGCCCCGCAGCCCGACCTCTTCCTGCACCGTGGCTGTGGCATAGATATCTGCAGTATGTTCCATTCTGTTCAACTGCTTGAGGCATTCCAACATGGCAGCCGCGCCCGCCCGGTCATCCATAGCCTTTCCGGCCATATATGAGCCCTGCAGATCGACAGCGGAACGGCGCATGGTTATGGGGTCGCCTACTGTGAGCACGGCTGCGGCTTCTTGTTCCGAAGCAAACCCAAAATCGATGAACATATCTTCCAGCGGCACGGTTTTGGAACGCTCTTTCGGATCTTGCACATGCGGTGGTTTCGCGCCTATGATACCATGCACCGATTGCCGGCCGTGGGCGGTCACCTCTTGGGCTAGGAGCACCCTGGGGTCAAATCCCCCGATGGTAGTGAAGCGGACAAAGCCTTCCTTCTCAATTTTTGTAATGATGAGCCCGATCTCATCCATGTGGGCTGCCAACATGATCTTCGGCCGAGGTTCGGGGCCGGAACCTCGTTTGAGCATGATCAGGTTGCCTAGAGTATCCCGTCTGCTTTCGTCAATCCATGGGCATGCTGACTCGATGACATCGGCTGCACAGCCTTCGTAGCCTGATATGCCCGGGCTTGCAGACAGACTGCGCAGTATACGGCGGATATCCAATGGGTTCCCTCCTCCAAAACGGGCAGTGTGGATTGCATTTCTCGGCTTATTTCTTGCTACCCGAAGGGAAACCCTTTTTTACGGAAGACGAAACTATCCTTGCAAGAAATTGAGAAGGGTTCTTGTTGCAGGTGGCATTTTGAAGTATAATCAACCGTAAGGAGGTGGAAGCCGCTGTCTTTAGGCTGCCCTTTTGGATGAAGCCCTCGGGAGGCTGTTTTGCAGGCAGGCTTTTGCGGTAGCGAGTGCAGTGCGGAAAGGGGTATGTCACATGTACCCTCCCTCTGCGGCCATAAACTGCTGTAAAGCTGTCAGATATGTACCGACGGTCGTTGTTCAAGTTAAACTGCAGTTTCCATACCGGAGCTCAGTGACAGCACTGCAGATTAGCGGCACGAATATTGCAGGACCGAAAACTTCTTGTTCTCCGTTATTGTGTACTGGTATTTGGTCTGGCCATGGGAGCACTGGGCATAACGCTTTCGATAAAGGCAGGCCTCGGTGTCAGTCCCTGGACTGTCTTTCATATGGGTATCAGCGATATCACGGGCCTATCTGTGGGCCGTATCACCCAACTGGTCGGTGTGGTCCTGGTCGCCGTCGGCGGTTTGCTGTTGCGGCAGAAGCCGGGCATTGGCACCGTCATCAACATGATCTTGATTGGTTTTTTTGTTGATTTCTATATGGGTCTTCCGTGGCCTGAACTGCACCATGTTGTTCCACGGCTGCTGTATCTTTTGAGCGGCGTGACATTGATTGGAATGGGGACGGGCATGTACATTTCTACGAACTTCGGTGCCGGGCCGAGGGATACGATCATGCTCGGATTGTCTCGCATTCTCCATAGGCCGGTGGGATCCATCCGCTCAGCCATGGAATTGACAGTTCTAATCGTTGGTTTCTTCATGGGCGGCCCCGTGGGGTTTGGTACCGTCTTCACCGTGTTGGTTGGGCCAGTGGTTCAGTTCAGTCTTGGGGTGATGCGCCGATATTGGGAGGTGCACTGGGGTGTGCAGCAGCGTCACGCCTAACGAGCTTGACAGCGGCGTGTACGTCGTCTGGCTGTATCTTCCCCGCTCCATTGCTTTGGACATCGGGCGATTGGGCCGGGGTTTTTTTGCCGGCGGAGTGTATGCTTACTGCGGCAGTGCTCAAAAGAGCCTGCAGGCGAGGCTGCGAAGGCACCAGCGTGTTGATAAGCCGCTTCACTGGCATGTTGACTTTTTTAGAAAGCACAGCTATTTCTTGGGAGCGGTGGTTTGGAACAAAGGCAAAGCAGGCGAGTGCATGCTGGCCAGGGAATTGCTGAAAATCCCTGGTGCTCGTTATGCCATGGACGGTTTCGGTGCTTCTGACTGCCGATGCCGATCCCACTTTCTTTTTTTGCCGGAGTTCCTGCCAAGATTTGGAACGCGGACAGAGTCATGACAGGAAGGAGCACAGGTTCCATGCAGGGGGCAGACCGTATACCTGCGCTCTTTTTTGCCGGGGACTATTCAGAGTCCATTCCAGAAAGGATTGGTTATATGAAGTACAGAAACTTGGGCCGCTCGGGGTTGAAAGTGAGTGAGATCAGTCTCGGAAGCTGGCTCACCTATGGCAAAAGCGTGGACGATGGTACAGCAGCGAGTACGATCCGGCAGGCATATGAGCTGGGTGTCAATTTCTTCGACTCGGCGAACGTCTATGAGCGGGGTGAGGGCGAACGTGTCATGGCAGGAGCGTTGAAAGCGTTTCCCCGCGATTCGTATGTGATTACGACGAAGGCCTTTTTTCCCATGGGTGATGGCCCTAACGATCGCGGACTATCCCGAAAACATATTACGGAGCAGCTGCACGCGAGCCTGCGGCGCATGAAACTGGAATATGTAGATATCTTCTACTGCCATCGTTATGATGAGGGCACTCCTGTGCAGGAAACGCTCCGCATCATCGATGATCTGGTCCGCCAGGGCAAAATCCTCTACGCTGGCGTCAGTGAATGGACCGCAGCGCAGATTGAGGAGGCCGTCCGGACGGCCGATGCTTACCTGCTCGATCGGCTTGTGGTCAACCAATCGAAGTATAACCTTATCCACCGTTCCATTGAGGAGGAAATTGTCCCTGTTTGCCGGAAGTACGGCATTGGTCAAGTTGTATTTTCGCCTTTGGCCGAGGGTGTTTTGACCGGGAAGTACAAAGGCGGAAAGGTGCCGCGCGGCAGCCGGGCAGATAACGAGGAAATTAACATGTTTGTCAGGAATCTTCTGCAGGACGGCATTCTTGCCAACGTGGATGCCCTGGAGAAGATCGCATCGGAACTCGAACTCTCAATGCCGCAATTGGCACTGGCATGGGTTCTGCGGGAATCCAACGTCGCTTCGGCGCTGGTGGGGGCTAGTCGTCCCGAACAAATTGAATCCAATGTCAAGGCATCGGGTGTGGAGCTTCCCCAGGAAATACTCGAACGGATGGATCAGCTGTTTCCAGCGAAATGAGACGAAAGGCTGCCCCCTTGGGCAGCCTTTTTCCAGAACGAGACATCGGTGGCAAAAGGCCTGTTAGACGGTAAAATCGCGGGTGACAGAGCGTAGGTTTGCCCGACTCCAACCTTCAAGGGGGGCCCGTGGCGGCCGGAACATCTGCCGCAGCTGCTGCCCGCCTCCCGGACGCAGCTTCGGGGACGGACCCAGCAAAGATATATCCTAGGAATAACGTCGGCGGGCACGATTTAGGATGTTTTTCTGGGTATGTGCCAGGCGCTCGCACTCTTCGATGGCTCGCAGCAGATCGGTGTGCTTCTTGGGGTCCAATTGCTGATAGCTGTCCTCAAACGTTTGGCTGCACATCTCGACGCGCTCTAGAAGGTGCCAAACAATATCACGTGGTTCCATGGCTGCATCTCCTTTTCCCGGAATTGATGTATATTATACCACGGCTGTCCATTCGTGCAAGGACTCGGCTGCTCCATGGAGGCGGGAGTCATAACGCAGTATTAGAGGAGGGACCAACATGCTTTCTGAAAAATTGATGTCGGACGTTTTAAACAAGGCGCTTTCATCTGGAGGCGACTTTGCTGAGCTTTTTATGGAAGATACCCGAAGAACCAATATCAAAATGCTGGACGGCTATCTGGAAGATGCCGTTTCGGGGAGGGACTTCGGGATTGGCCTACGCATTCTGCAGAACAACCAGAGCATCTATGCCTACACCAATGACACAGCGGACAAGGCACTGCTGCAAATGGCCGCGGATGCCGCCTCGGCTTTGCGCGGCCTGCCCGGCGAAAACGGCCTGGTACTGCAGCGCAGCACTGTGCCATCTCGTCATCCCATTGTTGAATATCCTTCGCAGGTCGATGCGCCCCGTAAAGCCGAGGTTATGCGCCGGGCCCACAGTGCTGCTAAAGGGTACTCGGAACAGATCAGCCAAGTGGCCATTATGTACGCCGACGTCGAGCAGGATGTCATGATTGCCAACACTGACGGACTGCTGGTGGACGACCATCGTGTTCGGACGCGGCTGGCCATTTCTTCGGTGGCATCCAAGGACGGCGAGAAGCAATCAGGCTTCTATGGTCCCGGCCGGCACATGGGGTTTGAAATGTATGGAAACCTCGATATCGAGCACTATGCCCAGGAAGCGTCGCGGATAGCAGTGACGATGGTCAATGCAGAGTATGCACCGAGCGGGCGCTTTCCTGTGATCATCAACAGCGAATTTGGGGGAGTGATCTTCCACGAAGCGTGCGGGCATGGGCTGGAAGCTACCAGTGTTGCCAAAGGGACGTCTGTTTTTGCAGACAAATTGGGGCAACAGATTGCTTCGCCGCTGGTGTCGGCCGTCGACGACGGAACGATTCCCAATGCCTGGGGATCACAGAATATCGATGATGAGGGCAACTCCACCCGCCGCAACGTGTTGATCGAAAACGGTATCCTCAAAGGCTATATGGTGGACCGGCTCAATGGACGGCGGATGGATATGGAAGCCACGGGAAGTGCCCGCCGGCAGTCCTACCGCTATGCCCCCACCTCTCGGATGACCAACACCTTTATCCTCAATGGTGCGTCGGATCCGGAAGAGATTGTCGCCGACACAGAATATGGTTTATTTGCACGCTATATGGGTGGCGGTTCCGTCAATCCCGCCACGGGCGAGTTCAACTTCGCAGTCAATGAAGGCTACCTGATTCGGAATGGACGGCTCGACAAACCCGTTCGCGGAGCTACTTTGATTGGACGGGGCGCTGATATCCTTAAGAAGATCGACATGGTGGGCAACAATTTGGAAACGGGACAGGGTATGTGCGGCTCGCTGAGTGGAGCAGTGCCGGCGGATGTCGGGCAGCCGACACTGCGGGTGTCTGAAATGACCGTCGGCGGACGAAAGGAGGAGCAGTCATGAACATTGAAGAATTCCAAGAGGCGCTGTTTTCCCAAGGCCGGGCTGCGGGACTGGATGATATGGAGATATATGTATCTCAATCCAAGGAATTCAACGTGAAAGTATTTCAGGAGGAAGTGGATCATTACAGCTTGGCTGACGTCCTTGGGGTTGGTTTTCGGGCCCAATGGCAGCAGAAGATGGGCTATGCATACACCGAGGTTCTGGATCAGCAGAGCGTTGGCTTGTTGGTGGATCAAGCCAAGATCAATGCGCAGCTCATTGATAGTGAAGATGAAGTGGAGATCTTTGCCGGAAGCGATTCCTATCCGGAGGTCCAGGCATTCAATCAAAGTTTCAGTCAAGTGGGTGTGGAAGAGAAGATTGCTTTTGCACGCGAGTTGGAAGAAGCCGCCTTGGCAAAGGATTCCCGGGTCATCAGTGTAAACTATGCAGTCTTTGCCGACAGTGAAGACGATATTTATATGGCCAACACCAAAGGTCTTTGCCGCTCGTTTGCCCGTAACAGTGCTGCCTGTCTAGTCATGGCCGTCGTCAAGGAAGGAGAGCGAGTAAAAACAGGCACGGAATATCGTCTGGGAAATCGCTGGGAAGAATTTGACGCCAAGAAGCTGGCCGAAGATGCTGTGGATGAGGCGGTGTCGATGCTGCAGGCGGAGACCCTTGATTCGCGAGACTATTCTGTGATCCTCCGCCACGATGCCGCTGCTGATGTGCTCAAGACCTTTGCACCGGTGTTCTCTGCGGAGAATGTTCAAAAGGGCCTTTCTCGTCTGGATGGACGTCTCGGTGACAGTATCGCCTCGGGCCCAGTTACGCTGATGGACGATCCGCTTCTGGAGAATGGCGCTGCCACGGCACCCTTTGACGGAGAAGGTGTCGCTTCGTTTACGAAGGCTGTGATCGCAGCCGGTGTGCTGAAGACTTTCCTGCACAACCTCAAGACGGCAAACAAGGATGGTGTAGAATCCACCGGCAATGCCCATAAGGCATCATTCAAGTCACCCGTTGGGATAGCACCGACGAATTTCTTTATTCAGCCGGGAAGTGCATCGCTTCGACAGCTGATGGAGACCATGGACGACGGCGTTCTTATCACCGATGTACAGGGGCTTCATTCCGGTGCCAATACTGTCTCGGGCGACTTCTCTTTGGCAGCGGCGGGTTATCGAGTGAAAGACGGCAAGATCGCCAACGCAGTTGACCAGATAACGATTGCCGGGAACTTCTTCGACGTACTGGCTGCTGTCCGCGATATCGGAACCGACCTCAAGTTTGGAATGGGTGGGCCTGGGGGCAGCGTTGGCAGTCCTTCTCTCTGGATTGACACCCTGGCGATAGCTGGAAAATAGAACTGTGTGGAAAAAGAGAGTACTGCACTCTCTTTTTCTTTGACCCCGCAGGCAAAAGTGCTATAATTGTAATGTGTGTTTCGGTGGGAGGCAAGATGACATGAAGGTTGGCATGGCCCTAGGCGGCGGGGTGGCACGGGGATTGGCTCACATCGGCGTCATGCAGATCTTGGAAGAACACGGGGTTGTTCCCCAATGTCTGGCGGGCACTTCGGCCGGCTCCATCATGGGAGCTGCGCTTGCGTCTGGTTTATCCTCCCATGAGCTGCAGCATCTGGCGGAGAAGGCCGAATGGTGGTTTTTGGCTCGGCCGGTTCCCTTTGGCCGCGGAATGCTCAGTTCGGAAGGTATTGAAAAGTGGGTTCTGAAAATGCTTCCCGTTGCTGCATTCGAAGATCTGGAACACCCTTTGGCCGTGGTAGCCGCTGATTTCGCCAGTGGAGCCGAGGTTGTTCTGCGGGAAGGCGATCTTGCGCATGCCGTCCGGGCCAGCTGTACCATTCCCGGAGTTTACGAACCTGTAGAGCGGGACGGACGGCATTTGATTGACGGCGGCGTGGTACGGAATCTTCCTGTCACGACCGTACGCGAACTAGGTGCAGATTTTGTTGTGGCGGTTGACCTGCATTCCGATGCATTGCAGGGGGAAATACCGAAACATCCCATCGGTTCGCTGCTCCGGACAGCCAACATCATGATGAGGCCATCGGAGGAAGCAGAACTGAGGCAGGCCGATGTAGCCATACAACCACGGCTCGGACATATGAGTCCGCTGGCGTTTAGAGATACCGCAGAATTCGTTCGGTTGGGAAGAGAGGCCGCTGTTAAAGTGCTTCCTGATCTTCTCGGTCGCTTGGCTGACGCAAGGTAGGAGGAGTAAGCTTGAAAATCCGTAACATTGCAATTATTGCCCATGTGGATCATGGGAAGACTACGTTGGTGGACGCCTTCTTGAAGCAAGCAGGAACATTCAAGGCGCACCAACAGGTGCAGGAACGGGTGCTGGATTCCAACGCTCTAGAGCGTGAACGCGGCATTACCATTCTCGCGAAAAACATTTCCATACGATATCGGGACACAAAGATCAACATCGTGGATACACCAGGCCATGCAGATTTCGGCGGTGAAGTCGAACGAATTTTGGGCATGGTGGACGGAGCTTTGTTGGTGGTCGATGCCGTGGAGGGGGCTATGCCCCAGACGCGGTTTGTTGTTCAGAAGGCACTTGAACAGGGTTTGGCCCCTATTTTGGTTGTCAATAAGGTGGACCGGCCAGCGGCGCAGCCAGATCGAGTCGTGGATGAGGTGTTTGACCTGTTGGCGGCCCTTGGTGCCAGTGATGAACAGTTGGACTTCCCGGTGTACTTTGCTTCGGCCCTGCGGGGTGCCGCTGGAAACACCATGGATGAGGTGGCTGTCGACGGCGTTGGGGTAACCTCCATTTTAGATGGAGTATTGGCATATGTTCCGGCACCGAAGGTGGCGGGGGAATATTTGCAAATGGTGGTGGCCAATTTAGATTACGACGATTATGTGGGCCGCCTGGCCGTGGGACGGGTGCGCGGCGGTGCGCTGCGGCAGGGACAGGAAGTGATTTTGACACACAGTGACCACAGCACAGTGGTGCGGGGAAAGATTGCCCAGCTCTATACCTTTGAAGGACTGAAACGGACTGGTGCGGCACTGGTAGAAGCCGGCGATATTGCGGCGTTCAGCGGTATCGACCGTGTGGCTATCGGCCAGACCGTCAACGAGCCAGAACACCCCATGGCATTGCCGGCCATTACAGTGGATGAGCCGACGCTGACCATGGTATTTCGGGTCAACGATGGGCCCATGTCGGGGCAGGATGGCCGGTTTCTCACCAGTCGTCATCTTGGCGACCGACTGCGCCGGGAAGCGAAGACGAATGTTGCTCTGCGAGTGGAAGAAACCAGTACACCCGATGAGTTTGAGGTGTCTGGCCGGGGTGAGCTGCATCTCAGTGTTCTGATTGAAACCATGCGCCGGGAGGGCTATGAATTCTGCGTGTCACGTCCGCGGCCGATACTGAGGCAGGTTGGAGACGGCGTGGAAGAACCCTATGAGTCGTTGGTGATAGACGTTCCTCAAGAGCATATGGGTACTGTCATGGAGCTGATCGGATCGCGACGGGGCGAAATGCAGGACATGCAGCAGCTCAGTGAAGATCAGGTACGGCTGCACTTCCTTGTGCCCTCCCGAGGTCTGCTGGGTTTTTCTTCTCAGTTTTTAACCGAGACGCACGGTTACGGCACCATGTATCATACGTTTTCGCACTATGGCCCGTGGGCCGGTGCAATGCCCGGACGGACCTCTGGAAGTTTGGTGGCTTGGGAAGCTGGTGAGGCCACAGCCTTCGCCCTGTCCAATGCCGAACAGCGGGGGCAGCTGTTCATTGCCCCTGGAACCAAGGTGTACGCCGGTATGATCGTGGGTATGAACAGCCGGCCGGAAGATCTCGACGTCAACGTGGCCAAGCGCAAACAGGTATCCAATGTTCGTTCGGCAGGGTCCGACGATACGTTGAAACTGACGCCGCCCGTTACGATGCATTTGGAAGATGCCATCGGCTTTCTGGCGGACGATGAATTTCTGGAAGTCACCCCAAAGAACCTGCGCCTGCGCAAAGCAGTGCTGAGCCGCCATAGGCGGGAAAAGATCAGAAAGGTGTCCACTTGAGGAGGATGCGCTATGACCTTTAGTACAAAAACGGCCACAAATGTCGGTCTGCTTGTGGCCGTTTCTATTATATTGACTCGAGTTCTCGGTGTGGTGATTCCTGTGGGTGGGGTCATGGCTCTGCGGCTCAGCTTTGGAGAAATTCCGTTGATATTGGCCGGTGTGCTCTTTGGACCGGCAGCGGGCGCGGTTGCGGGGGCGTCCTCCGATCTGATCGGTTTTATGGTCAATTCCCACGGGGGCCCCTATTTCCCGGGTTTCACAGTCAGTGCTGTGCTGACGGGTATGCTGCCGGGCCTGTTTCTTTACCCGCGGCGGCATACGTTTTCGTTGACCCAGCTGTTGGCCGTGATTTTCTTAACTGATATGATCACGGGCGTTCTTCTCAATACACTGTGGCTGTCTGTAATGATGGATACCGGTTTTTGGGTGCTGCTGCCGCCCCGGGTGGTAAGCCGATTGGCAACCATCCCCGTATATACAGCAGTGGTGTACTTGACCCGGCGGGCCTACCAGGCTAGTCAACTCCGTACGCTATAGGTTTTTCAGGCGCCTTGCCCAGCTTTGCGTCAGGGAAAGGCGCTTGCTCTATGTTTCCCACAGCTGCACCTGCAGCGTGTGCAGACTGGCAGGAACATCAATGATCCGCTGGTTGCGGGAGCCGCGAAA
>PUOC01000060.1 GCA_003551965.1 Clostridiales bacterium
AGGTCTGCAATGACCTGCTCCCGACAGGCATAGCGATCCATACCTTCATACTTCTTTCCCGCGGCCGCGGTCATAGTCGCATCAAGACCGATGACCTCCACCTGTTCGAGAGCATGACGCTTGCCGATTTCGAAGTCATTAGGATCATGGGCCGGCGTTACCTTCACCATACCGGTCCCAAAGGAAGGGTCTACATATTCATCGGCTATGACGGGAACCCTTCGTTCCACCAGTGGTACAATGACTTCTTGGCCAATCATATGCCGGTAGCGCTCATCGTCGGGATGAACGGCCACAGCCGTGTCTCCCAGCATTGTTTCCGGACGAGTCGTGGCAATTTGGATGAAACCGCTTCCATCGGCCAACGGATACTTATAATGGTACATCATGCCCTGGTGTTCCTCGTGCTCGACTTCGATATCCGACAGTGTTGTGCTGCACGAAGGACACCAGTTGACGCTGTAATAGCCTTGGTAGATTAATCCTTTCTCGTACAGTTGTACGAATACTTCCCGAACGGCACGGGAACAACCTTCATCCATGGTGAAGCGCTCACGGTCCCAGTCAGCGGAGGAGCCGAGCTTCTTCAACTGGTTTAAGATGCGGCCGCCATACTCCTCCTTCCAATCCCAAACACGACGCAGAAATTCTTCCCGGCCCAGATCATGCCGAGTTTTACCTTCTTGCTGTCGAATATTCTCTTCTACCCGCGTTTGCGTCGCGATGCCGGCGTGGTCGGTTCCTGGAATCCAAACCGCATTATAACCCTGCATACGCCGGAACCGGACAAGGATATCTTGATAGGTCTCGTCTAAAGCGTGCCCCATATGCAGCTGGCCCGTGACATTCGGCGGCGGTATCACAATACAGAAGGGCGGCTTGTCTTTTTCAACCTCGGCGTGAAAATATCTCTGGCGTTCCCAATGGGCATACCATTTCGACTCAACCTCTTTCGGATCGTAGGTTTTGGGAATTTCCTTCTGCATCATTGTTCACCACTCCCGTGAAAAATATAAAACCCTTTCGTCCTGACAAGGACGAAAGGGTTGCTCTCGCGGTACCACCTTATTTCCCGCAGCCATCATGTCGCCGCGGGCTCTCTGCGCTGTAACGGGCGTTCCCGGACGAAAGCTACTGCTATGTTCACTCCGCCAGCTCATGGGCGACATTCATCGGCTGCCGTCCTAAAGGGCCTTCCACCCGAGGGACCCTTCTCTCTAGAGGCGCTTGGCCGACTACTCTTCCCAATCGATGCTGTTTAGGATATTCGCTATAAGAATACATGCCAATACGCACGTTGTCAACCCTTTTTGCGCCCTTCGCGACAGTTTTTGCAGTAGCCGAAAAAGCGCAAACAGTGATCGGTAATGTGGAAATCGGATTCGGCTGCAATCTGTTTTTCGATATCGCCAAGAAGATCATCATTGAACTCGGATATGGCTCCGCATTGAACACAGATAAGATGGTGATGATAGTGTTCCTCGTTAGCTCGGGTTAACTCATAGCGGCTCTGCCCATCGCCGTAGTCCAACCTATAGACCACATTCAATTTTTCCAGAAGCTCCAAAGAACGATACACCGTAGCCAGACCAATCTCCGGCAGGTACCGTTTCGTCTGCAGGAAAATATCCTCAGCCGTCAGGTGCCCCGTATCGTTGTTAATTAAGACGCGAATCACTGCTTCCCGCTGCGGTGTCAAACGGGATTCGTTTTTTTCGAGATGCTTGCGTATTTCTTCTAAGACATTCTCGTTGTCCATTGCCAACCCCGCTTTGTCATGGATTTTATTGAACCCGAAGGAAGAAAAAAAGGATCATGGCACCTAGACCGAGTCCGTAGAACACCATGCCTGAGACACCCCTAGCAAACCTATGGCCTCGGCTGCGGCGCCGCCACCCAAATGGCCGCGGCGACTTCATGAAAAGCAGCACGCAGAAGGACGTCATAGCGAGAGCCAACAGCAACCAAACCCACGGTGAAAGCGACTGTTCTCCCACGTCACGGAAGTGACTCAGTATCCACAACTGCCACGATGTCATGGTGAGAAAAGTAACAAACAACTGCCCGTCATAGCGTGTGCTGCGGCGCATTCTCCACAGCAGCGTAAACATGGTGTAATAACCGACGGCTGCATAAAGCTGCACCGGATGCATTTGAAAACCGCCAATGGAAACGGCCCACAGCATATCCGTGGAGCGGCCAAAGACATCGGAGCCCAGCTGGGACAAACTCAAGGCCAGCGCCAATGGCGGCGTCAGCGCATCGAAGAACACCGTAGGTATCAACCGGCGATGCCAGATGAACCACAACGTAAAGACAATGACACCTGCAAATCCAGCAGTAAGATGGACACCCTCAAAGATCTCCGTCACAAAGAGCCAGGGCCGTGTTATAACTGCGGCACCGTGCTGGCTGATTGTCTGGGCTCCGCGCCCCGCGGCGAGAAAGATCAGGGATGCTGCAAGAATATAATCAAACATTCGGTCAATGCCGATGCCGCGGCGCCTGGCTTCCCTCATGGCAAGACTAGAACCACCCAAGACTCCCAATCCCAGCATCAGGCCATAGGCATAGACCGGAACTCCCAACACAGAAAATAGAACGTTTTCCAAGATTAAGCCTCCCGCACCAACGGAAATTACTCTGCCTTAACGGTATTCTAGAGCTGTGGACCAATTCCCTTCCGGAAACCCGTCCGACTTATTGCTGCAGCTTCTGCCGCAGCAGAGCATTTACCCGCTTCGGATTGGCCTGGCCTCGGCTCAGCTTCATGACCTGGCCGACGAAGTAGCCCACCAATCGCTCTTCACCCTCTCGGCAGCGCTGGGCCTGCTCTGGATGGGCGGCAAGAACTTCTTCAACCATTGCCGTCAGTTCGTCTTCGTCACTGATCTGCTCCATGCCTAGGTCGGCAGTGACTTGTTTCGAGCTGCGGCCGGTGGCGCAGACTTCTTCTAGCACATCCTTTGCCTGACTACCGCTGATGATCTCGTCATCCACTAAGCGCAGCAGTTCCACTAAAGCAGCAGGCGTCAGTCTAGATTGCGGCAGTTCCTCCTGCCTTGCATTGAGGACCCTTGAGACATCTCCCATAAGCCAGTTGCAGAGGACCTTGTAATTCCCGTACTGCTTGGCAGCACACTCAAAGAAATCAGCCCAGATGGCCGAGTTTGCCAGAAAATCGCTGGCATAACGGCCCAAACCATATTGCTCCATGATCCGATTTCTTTTCGGGAGCGGCATTTCGGGCAGCGATTGGCGCAGTTCTTCCACCCAGACTTGGTTCACTGCCAGAGGCGGAAGATCCGGTTCTGGGAAGTAACGGTAGTCATGGGATTCTTCCTTGGACCGCATGGACACCGTTACACCCTTCGCTTCATTCCAGGCGCGAGTATCCTGCACTACCGCGGCACCCGTTTCGAGGACATTGCGCTGGCGCTGCACTTCATGGTCTAGGGCCCGCTCCACGGCCCGGAACGAATTGAGGTTCTTGATCTCTACCTTTGTTCCAAAGGCCCGCCCGCCCTGGGGTCTTAGGGAAATGTTCGCATCGCAGCGCAGTGAGCCCTCTTCCATCTTACAGTCAGACACATCAATATATTGCAGCGTTCGTTTCAACTGCTCAAGAAAGGCCTTGGCTTGTGCCGGAGAACGCAGATCAGGCTCGGTAACTATCTCAATCAAAGGAATACCGGCACGATTATAGTCTATGGAGGAGTAATCCGATCCGAGAATATTGTCACCACTGTGTATGGACTTGCCGGCTTCCTCTTCGAGGTGAACTCGAGTGACACCAGCATGCAAGAGCTCCTGCTCTAGTTCAAATTCTACCCATCCGTCCCGGCACAGGGGCTGATCATACTGGGATATCTGGTAAGCCTTGGGCAGGTCCGGGTAGAAGTAGTTCTTGCGGTCGAACTTCGACTCTACAGATATAGTACAGTTCAACGCCAGCCCTGCAAGGATTCCATATTCCACCGCCGTTTCGTTGAGCAGCGGAAGTGCTCCCGGCAACCCCAGACACACCGGACAGCAGCGGCTGTTTGGTTCACCGCCGAATGCTGTGGAACAGGAGCAGAAGATCTTAGACCGAGTCGAAAGTTCGGCGTGAATCTCCAATCCAATGATCACATCATACGCCCTCACCTATTCCACCCCCGATTCCGTGCAAATGTCTCTAGCACTGCGGCAGATCGCAGGGCATTGGTTTCTGCAAAGGGTGATGCCGTGATCTGCAGGCCGATGGGCAAGCCGCCGTGGTCAAGCCCAACCGGCACATGAATCGCCGGCAGGCCCGCCAAATTAGCGGGAACCGTATAGATGTCGGTAAGGTACATCTGCAGCGGATCAGGCTTTTCACCGAAACCAAAGGCCGAAGCTGCTGTGGTGGGTCCTAAGAGCACATCCACCTTCTCAAACAGCTCCAGAAAGCCGTCCCGGATCATGGTGCGCACCTGCTGGGCCTTGCGGTAATAGGCCTCATAGTATCCGGCGCTGAGAGCATAGGTTCCGAGCATAATACGGCGCTTCACCTCGGGCCCGAATCCCTCGGAACGCGTCCGGCGAAACATCTCACCGGTGTCGCTGCCTTCCACTCGCAAGCCATAACGAACGCCGTCATAGCGGGCCAAGTTGGAGCTCGCTTCGGCCGTGGCGACCAGATAATAGGTTTCGATGGCCTTGTCCAGCAGCGGAAAGGCATGCTCCTGAATCTCCGCTCCTTGGTCGGCCAAGAAACAGGCTGCTTGTTCCAGAGCCTCGTGAATCTCCGGCTGCAAACCTTGCTGGCTGGCCCCTCCCAGCAAACCGACCCTGAGACCCGAAGCACCCGCTCCTAGAACGGACTCATAGGAAGGGACTTCCCGCCGCACACTGGTGCTGTCCAGTTCATCGTGGCCCGCCAGCAACTGCAAAAGGGCAGCACCGTCGCGTACGGAATGGGTGAGCATACCAATCTGGTCCAACGACGAAGCAAAGGCAACCAAACCGCGGCGGGAAACCCTACCATATGTAGGTTTGATCCCCACCAGACCACAGAAAGCCGCCGGCTCACGGACGGAGCCGCCAGTGTCAGAACCCAGCGCCCAGGGGGCCTGATGGGAAGCAACGGCCGCCGCCGAACCGCCGGACGAGCCTCCCGGAACCTTCTGTCTATCCCAGGGATTGCGGGTTGTCTTTAGGGCCGAAAACTCCGTTGAGGACCCCATGGCGAACTCATCCATATTGGTCTTGCCTAAAATCGGCATACCTGCTTGTTTCAGCAGAGAAACCACATGGGCGTCATAGGGTGCATGGTACTGCGCAAGCATATGAGAACCACAGGTATTGGCCACACCCTTCACGGAAATATTGTCTTTAATCGCCGCCGGGATACCATCCCAATCCGACAATGTCCGGCCCTCCCGCCGCCTTTCGTCAGAGTGTTTGGCCGCCTCTAGAGCCTGTTCACCGCAGACTGTGATGTAAGCGCCGATTTCTGCGTCCCGAGCACGGATCTGGTCAAGAAATGACTCCACAATATCAGTGCTGGTCACGCTTCCGTCACGGATAAGATCCCGCAGTGACCAGGCCTCCAAGGTATGCAGTTTCACGGCGGTCACTCCTCCTCCATGATGCGCGGCACGCGAAAGAAAGATTGGACGACATCGGGGCCATTGGCGACAGCTTCATCCCTAGACAGGCCCGGCTTCTGCTCATCCCGACGCATGACGTTTTCTAAGGGCACGGCGTGATTCGTCGGGACCACAGCACTGGTATCGACTTCTTGCAGTGAAGATACGGCGTCTAGTATCGAAGCCAGTTCTCCCGTCATCTTTTCCAGCTCCTGGTCAGTCAGCGTCAGATGGGCCAGTGCAGCAGTTCTTTCCACTTCTTCACGACTGATCATCGACAACACCTCTTTCCCGCAGGAGCTGCCAAAGCTCCCCTTGGCTCAAAGTACGTACCCCCAGTTGGTTGGCCCTTTCCAGTTTTGAACCTGCCCTTTCCCCGGCTACGACAAAATCCGTTTGGCTGCTGACGCTGCCCGTCACGTTAGCGCCAGCTTCCCGCAGCAGCATCTCCACCTCATCACGGCTGCAGCCCTCCAAGCGTCCCGTAACAACAACGGTGATTCCCTGCAGTGGTTCTTCAGCATCGTTGCGGCCGCGGGACTCCTCCATGGTCACACCTACAGCTGCCAGATCGGAGATAAGTCTTTGGTTTGCCTCTTCAGAGAAGAAATCCAAAATACTCGCAGCGATTTTAGGTCCCACGGATCGAATGGCCAAAAGTTCGTCAAGCGAGGCTTTTGCCACTGCCTGCAGGGATCCGAAATGCGACGCCAGGTCCCTGGCCGCTTCGATTCCTACTAAACGAATGCCCAGGGCAAATAAAAGGCGCGAAAGGGGTTGTTTTTTGCTGGCTTCGATGGCCTGCAACAGGTTGCGTGCAGACTTCGGCCCCATCCGCTCCAGCTTCAGCAACTGCTCTTCAGTCAGTCGATACAGGTCCGCAGCCCCTGCGACCAAGCCTGCTTCCACCAGCTGTTGCATCCTCGCTGGACCGAGCCCCTCGATATCCATAGCACTGCGCGAAGCGAAATGTATGAGTTTCTCCAAGCGCTGGGCCGGGCAGCTGTTGTTAACGCACCGTGTCACGGCTTCGCCCTCCGGACGCACGGCGTCTCCGCCGCAGGCGGGACACTGTTTCGGCATCGAAAACCGCTGTTCGCCCCCGGAACGCAGCTCCGGACGACTGGCGACGATCTCCGGGATGACGTCACCGGCCTTCTGGAGCACTACTGTATCACCGATGCGTATATCTTTCTCTCGAATATAATCCTCATTGTGCAGGGTTGCGCGGCTTACCGTGGAACCAGCTACCCGCACCGGCTCTAACTGCGCTAATGGCGTCAGTGCACCGGTTCTTCCTACCTGAACCTGAATGTCCAGCACTGTGGTGAGCTCCTGCTCTGCCGGGAACTTGTAAGCGGTGGCCCACCGCGGACTCCTGCTGGTGTACCCCAGTTTTTCCTGCAGTGCCAGGCAATTGATCTTGATAACCACGCCGTCGATATCGTAGGGCAGTTCGCCTCGGTTTTCCGACCAGTGCCGCACATAGGCCAGGACTTCATCGATATCCTGGCAGCGGCACGCATGGGGGTTCACTTTGAAGCCCAAAGCCGCTAGATAATCCAACACCTCACTGTGGTACTGCAGTTCCTGGTCCCGCACGTAGCCGATGCTGTAAAGAAAAATATCCAATGGCCGCTGCGCCGCTATCCTCGGATCCAACTGCCGCAGAGAACCTGCCGCAGCATTGCGGGGATTGGCGAACAGTCCTTCGCCAGACTCTTCCCGCTGTCTGTTCAACTGGACAAACGCCGCCTTGTTCATGAATACTTCGCCGCGGACATTGATATCCACCGCTTCCCCAAGGCGAAGCGGAATGGAACGAACTGTCCGCAGATTTTGGGTAATATCCTCCCCCTCCACACCGTCACCTCTGGTGGCACCTTGGATGAACAACCCTTCCTCATAGGTCAACGATACCGCCAAGCCGTCGATTTTCAACTCACAGACAAAATCAACCGATGTGCCTGCCCAGCGCTGTGCCCGCTCGGCGAATGCCCGGACATCGTCCTCCGAAAAGACATTGCTCAAACTAAAAA
>PUOC01000147.1 GCA_003551965.1 Clostridiales bacterium
ATCCATGGCTGTAACAAAACAGAAATTTATTGATATCGTTGCAGGATATTCGTCCGGGGAGGAGAACTACAGTACGATATGATTCTCTAAATCACGTAACTAAGGGAGGGATATCATGGCACAGCAATTGTTGTCCGTGAAAAATCTCAAAACCTACTTTTATACGGAGGACGGCGTCGTTCCAGCCGTGGACGGGATCAGTTTTGATCTGGATAAGGGCGGTACCATCGGTATTGTTGGGGAATCAGGCTCTGGCAAGAGCGTAACCTCCCTGTCCGTTATGCGCCTCATCCCCATACCTCCAGGCAAGATTGAAGCCGGTTCAGTCATTGAGTTCGAAGGAAAAGACCTGACAAAACTTTCCGAATCGCAGATGCGCCGCATTCGCGGCAATGAAATTTCTATGATCTTCCAAGAACCCATGACTTCGCTGAACCCTGTCTTCACCATCGGCGATCAGATTATGGAGGCGATCATCCTTCATCAGAAGCTGGATCGCAGGCAGGCAAGGAATAAGGCCGTCGAAATGCTGACACTGGTGGGCATTCCTTCTCCAGAACAGCGTGTGGACGAATATCCGCACCAGCTGTCCGGCGGCATGAGGCAACGTGTGATGATTGCCATGGCCCTTTCGTGCAATCCCAAGCTGCTGATTGCTGACGAACCCACCACTGCGCTGGACGTAACCATCCAGGCTCAGATTTTGGATTTGATGCGTAATCTGCGCCAAGATTTCGACACCGCCATTATGTTGATTACCCACGATCTTGGTGTCATTGCTGAACTGGTCGAACAAGTTGCCGTGATGTATACTGGCAAAATCGTGGAATACGCCGACACCGGAACGGTCTTCCAAGACCCCCAGCATCCATACACCTTGGGTCTTCTCGGTTCCATTCCCCGTATGGACACGGATCAGCAGCGATTGCAGGCAATCCCGGGTTCAGTACCGACACCCGGGAACTTCCCGGAAGGGTGCGGTTTCCATCCCCGTTGCCCCTATGCCAAAGATTTGTGTGTCGAGAAGAAACCGCCGCTGTTCACAGTCGGTGAGGAACATCTCTCCGCCTGCTGGCGAGCGGTGGACTACCAAGAGGACAAAGAGGAGGTGGGCTAGGTGAGCAGTGCGAGAAAATCCGAGACGCTGTTGGAAGTCAAAGACCTAGTCAAGCATTTTCCGATCACCAAAGGCATTATTTTTTCAAAGAAAGTCGGCGCCGTTCAAGCTGTGGACGGGATCGATTTCAATGTTATGCGCGGGGAGACCTTGGGTCTTGTGGGGGAAAGCGGTTGCGGAAAGTCCACCACAGGACGGATGATTTTGCGGCTGATTGAAGCCACGGCTGGTGTCATCAACTTCGAAGGGCGCAATGTTCTCGAGCTGGGCAAGGACCAGATGCGTGAACTGCGCAAGGACATTCAGATTATTTTCCAGGATCCTTACGCCTCTCTGAACCCGAGGATGACCGTGGGCGACATCATCGGAGAGCCCCTGTATATTCATAAACTAGCCAAGGGCAAGGAACGGGAAAAGCGAGTGCGGGAACTGTTGGAAGTTGTTGGCCTGAGCGCCTTTCACGCACGCCGGTTTCCCCACGAATTTTCGGGAGGCCAGCGCCAGCGAATCGGAGTGGCTCGGGCCTTGGCGGTCAACCCGAAGCTGATCGTCTGCGACGAACCGGTATCAGCCCTGGACGTGTCCATTCAGGCCCAGGTTGTCAATCTGCTGCAGGATCTGCAGGAGGAATTCGACCTCACCTATATTTTCATTGCCCATGATCTAAGTGTCGTTCGCCATATTTCCGACCGAGTCGCTGTCATGTATCTGGGCAAAATTATGGAGCTAGCCAATAAACAAGACCTTTACGCGTCGCCGCAGCACCCTTATACACAGGCGCTGCTCTCGGCGATCCCCGTAGCCGATCCCACAGTGAAGAAGGAACGGGTTATCCTAACCGGTGATGTTCCCAGCCCGATTAACCCGCCGAAGGGATGCCGTTTCCACACACGCTGCCCGAAAGCCATGGATATATGCAGTGAAGTGGAGCCGAAATGGCTGGAGGTTGCAGATGAACATTTTGCCGCCTGCCATCTTCTCACGGGCAAAGACGGCGAAAAACCTGCATAGGCCAACTTGTAAGAAGTATGTTCTTGTGGTACACTAAGATACGAAAAATAATGGAAATGGTTCGTCCATTTTCCTGATGGGACAAGAGACACTAGAGGAGTCCTATCCGGGAGGTATATTTTCTATACCTTCGCGGAGGGCTCCTTTTTACGTTCATTTTAAGGGAGGTATCATCACCTATGCAGAATCGTCATTTCGACGTGGCCGTCATCGGCGGCGGCATTGTAGGAACTGCAGTCGTCCGAGAACTGTCCCGTTATACGCTGCGAAGTGTTCTCATTGAGAAGGAAGCAGAAGTGGGCTGGGGCACGACCAAAGCCAATAGCGGCATTGTGCACGCCGGTTTTCACGACAAACCCGGCACAAACAAGGCGAAATACTGTGTTCCGGGAAATGCCCTTTACCCAGCCCTATGTCAAGAACTGGATGTCAACTTCCGGCAAAATGGCATCTTCATGGTGGCCAGGACCGATGAAGAAGCAGAACTGCTGCATACCTACCTGGAACAGGGAAGAGAAAACGGCGTCCCAGGAATTCGACTGGTGAATGCCGAGGAAGCGGTGGCGTTGGAGCCTAACCTAACGAAAGATACCAAAGCAGCTTTGGATGCACCATCAGGAGGTGTGGTTGCTCCGTTTGAACTGGCCACTGCCTTGATGGAAAACGCCGAGGACAACGGTGCCGAGCTGCTCACCGAAACCAGAGTTGAGGACATTGCCTGGGATGGCACATCCTTTACGATCCAGACCAATCGGGGCAGTGTCACGGCATCTCACATCATCAATGCAGCTGGTCTCTTTGCCGATCGTATTGCTGCCATGGTGGATGATACGTCTTTCTCGATAGTTCCCCGCAAAGGCGAGGAATACCTGATGGACAAAGCCATGGGTGACATTGTCGAACGAACCATCTTTCCGGTTCCCACGGGCTGGACCAAAGGGGTATTGGTGATACCCACCGTGGACGGGAACCTTATGATCGGCCCGACGGGAGAAACCATTGAACGGCGGGATGACATGGCAACCACCGCCGAAGGGTTTGCGCAGGTTTATCAGAATGTGAAAACCCTGGTGGAGGGCATCGATCCATCCAAGGTCATTGCACCGTTTGCTGGAATACGGGCGGCTTCCGACCGAGGCGATTTTGTGATCGAACCATCGTCGGTCTGCCCTGCCATGATCCATGCCGCCGGCATGGAAAGCCCAGGCTTAACGGCCGCACCGGCCATTGCCCTGGATGTGGTCCGAATGCTGCAAGACCAAGTGGCGTTGACAAAGAAACCAGACTTCCGCCCCCGGCGGCGCCCTGTGGTCCGCTTCCATCAGCTGTCCAGAGAGGAGCAAGCCGGTCTCATTGAGCAAGATGCACGGTATGGACGGATCGTCTGCCGTTGTGAGACCGTTACCGAAGCAGAAGTGATCGATGCTGTAAAGCGGGGAGGACGGACCATTGACGGGATCAAATTCCGGGTGCGGGCCGGTGCAGGCCGCTGCCAAGGAGGGTTCTGTATGCCTTTGGTCATGAAGATCCTTTCAAGGGAACTAGGCATTCCCATGCAGGAAGTGTCCAAGCGCGGTGGCGAAACCTACCAGCTGAAGGCAGCAGCTAAACAGTTCTTGACTGTTGAGGAGGCGGTACAATGAAAACGATCAAGACCGACATTGCCGTGATTGGAGGAGGGCCGGCCGGGTTGGCAGCAGCCTTGGCCGCAAAAGAACAGGGTGCTGCATTGGTGACAATACTCGAACGCAATGAAGAACTAGGCGGCATTTTACAGCAGTGCATACACCACGGATTCGGATTGCACCGCTACAGCCAGGAACTCACAGGCCCGGAGTATGCCCAGCGGTTCATTGACGAAGTGGAGACCAGCGATATTGACGTCCATCTGGAAACGATGGTACTCGAGATAACCCAAGACCGCGTTGTGTATGCCATGAACGCAAAAGACGGCATGATGCGCATCGAAGCAGGTGCCGTGGTTCTCGGCATGGGATGCCGAGAGCGTACCCGCGGCGCCCTGCGCATTCCGGGGCATCGACCTGCCGGTGTTCTGACCGCCGGGGCCGCACAACGGTTTGTCAACATCGATGGGTACATTCCCGGGAAGGAAGCTGTCATATTGGGCTCAGGCGATATTGGTCTAATCATGGCCCGGCGCTTCACGCTCGAAGGCGCCCAGGTCAATGCCGTGGTTGAGATCATGCCCTATGCTGCCGGCCTTACCCGCAACGTGGTGCAGTGCTTAGATGACTTCGGAATACCATTGAAACTGCGCTCCACCGTTGTGCACATCCATGGGCAAGAACGACTTGAAGGTGTTACCATCGCCGAAGTCGACGATTCCTGGAACCCCGTGGCCGGCACAGAACAGTATGTTCCCTGCGACACGCTGCTGCTGAGCGTCGGTTTGATCCCCGAAAATGAGTTGTCACTCCAGGCGGGGGTTGAGATGGATGCCGTAACCGGTGGCCCCTTGGTGGATCATCGGATGATGACAACGGTTGCGGGCGTATTTGCGTGCGGTAATGTCCTCCATGTCCATGACGTGGTTGACTACGTCTCCGAAGAAGCCGAGGTGGCCGGATCCGCAGCTTCCGCCTGGCTGCAGTCTGAGAAGACCCAAGTTCCCGATGTAACCGTAAAGGCAGGCGAGGGCGTGCGCTATGTACTGCCCCAGAGCATAGACAGCCGCGGTGAAGCGAAGCTCTTTCTGCGGGTGACCCAGCCGCAGGAGAATGTGGTTCTTGATATCGGAGGGCTATTTCAGTTAAAGCAGCGTGTGGTACGACCCAGTGAGATGATTCAAGTAAAGCTGTCCAGGAAGATCTTGGAGAAGTTGGACAGCAACGCCATCACCATATCGGTGGCCCAGGAGGTGAAAGCCGTTGGATAAGGCATTCTATGTATGTACCATATGCCCTCTTAGCTGCGAAGTGCAGCTGGAAATTGAACCAGACACCAAGGAAATCCGCAAGATCAGCCACAATCGCTGCCCAAAGGGAAAAGACTATGCTATCAAAGAATTTACGTCGCCGGAGAGGACTCTGACAACTACCGTAGCCATTGAGGGCGGCATTCATCCACTGATCCCTGTGCGAACCGACCGACCTATCCCCAAACCGCTGATGCATGACATTATGAGAGTGTCGGCCCAGGTACGTGTCAAATCACCGATAAAGATGGGAGATATTGTTGTGGAAAATGTTCTAGACACGGGAGCCAACATCATCGCATCCCGCAATATGTAGCCGAACCGTCGACAGGGCATCGCCTGTACCATGGCGATGCCCTGTCTGCGCGTCTGTCATGCGCGGTTGCTGGTTGAAGGATTGCGCGAAAAGTGATAGGCTTGCAGTAACCCGTTGATGCCTGCGCTTGATACCGCACGAACGATACCGTAGACGCCTGGCGTTATGCCAATTCACAGGAGGGATACTCCATGAAAAAGCAGATACTGCACAGTCTGTTCAGTCAGTTTACCAATGGCGGATTCACTGTCGAGTATTGGGACGGGGACATCGAGCATTATGGCTGTGAAGAACCAACAGTCAAGATCAAATTTAACAAACCTCTGCCGGCCAAGGATGCATTGAGCGATCCGAGTTTGGTCTTTGGGGAAGCCTACATGGACGATGTTCTTGACTTTGAAGGTCCGTTAGAAGAAGTTTGGAAGCTCGTGGAACGCAACAAGGAAGCTTGGTCTAGCAATGACTGGAAGAGCAAATTCGCCGGAGTAATTCGCGACGTCGGCAGTATAGTCGATAAGCAGCGGCAGAAGCAGGAAGTACAGCACCATTACGATTTGGGCAACGACTTCTTTTCCCTATGGCTGGATAAAACCATGAGCTACTCCTGTGGCTATTTCCGCCATCCCGACGATTCCTTGGAAGATGCACAGATCCAGAAAATCGACCACACCCTGAAGAAACTGCAGCTTCAGCCCGGACAGCGGTTGTTGGATATCGGAAGCGGCTGGGGATGGCTCTTGGTACGAGCCGCTAAGCAATATGGTATTCGCGGTGTGGGAGTTACACTCAGTGAAGAGCAGGTAGAAGCCAGCCGTAAGCGCATCGCCGAGGAAGGGCTGTCCGATCAGATCGAAATCCGACTCCAGGACTATTTGGACCTGGAAGAGGATGACGAACCATTCGATCGGGTCGTGAGTGTCGGTATGTTTGAACACGTAGGCAAGGAAAACCTTCCCAAGTACATGGATAAAGTCCATAAACTGCTCAAAGACGAGGGGCTCTCCGTGCTGCACAGCATTACCGGACTGCGGGAACACGGAGTCAATTCCTGGATCAACAAATACATTTTCCCAGGCGGCCATATTCCGTCCTTTCGCGAAACCGTGTGGCTTTTGGGGGATTACGGTTTTCACGTCATGCATGCCGAAAGCCTGCGACTGCACTATGCTAAGACGCTAGACCATTGGCACAGCAATTTCTCCAGGCACCTCGATCAAGTGGAAAAGGATTTTGGCCACCGTTTTGTGAGGATGTGGGATCTTTATCTCCGGGGCTGCGCGGCGTCATTCCGCACCACGGGCCTGAATATTCATCAAATTCTCTTCTCCAAGGGCCTTAACAACCAGGCCGAGATGACCCTCGACCATGTTTACCAAGAATAAGCTTTTCCGGTCTCCTTGTATTGCCAAGATAGACCCCTTAGAGACCGTGATCGTAAACGCCGCAGACCCGCCGGGTCTGTGTGCCGCCCATATTCGTCTGGCTATCTTCTGACGAGAGGCCGCCAAATCCATCATACTTCTTTGCAGAACCAGCTTCCACTGTGAAACGTGCAAAAGTGACATCCGCCTTACGACGCAAAGGGGTGGATGTTACTTTTTCAACTGAAGAGGCAGTGAGCATTGGATTTTGGGAATCACGGGTCCCTTTACCACCGGCCGTGGTCTGTGCTATAATGTTATTGATTCGTCCATATGAGCTTGGAAAGGTGAGGTGCATTGCTTAGTGAAACATATTCGAACTCTGACCAGCTTTTCTTTGAGTGAAACTGTAGACCATGGCGGATGCGGTGAATGCCAGACATCATGCCAATCCGCGTGCAAGACGTCCTGTACCGTTGGCAACCAAGCCTGTGAACAGCAGTAAACTATCAGGCAACCTCTCGGGGAGGTTGCTTTTTTGTGATCTTGTGGCAAGGGAGGCGCCATCATGCTGCATCGGGAGTGCGTACATGTCTATTCCAAGAACGGCCTTCACTTCGCCGTAGACGGAAACTCAGGGGCGGTGCACCTTCTCAGTCCCACGGCCGCGTTTGCAGTACAGCAAATAGCAGCGGGTTGTGAACCAGATTATTCCAGCATTGCAGCAGAAAGCGAGGGGTGCCCATCTCCGGAACTGTTGCCTGAAGCTGTGGAAGAAATCACAGAGCTGATCGGAAAGAACCTTTTGTTTTCCCAGGATACAACTGCTGTCCCGCCGAGGCCCGAACCTGTCGTGAAAGCTCTCTGTCTTAACGTAGCCCATGACTGCAATCTCCGCTGCA
>PUOC01000164.1 GCA_003551965.1 Clostridiales bacterium
CTCCTTTTTCATGAGCGATCACCTGCCTGGCCGGGTTTGCAGTACGAACTCATCGCTGCACTCGGCCGGAGGCGTCGCCTTCCACTAGCTTCATGACTTCGCCCACTTCCATCAGGTTAAAGTCACCGGGGATGGTATGCTTGAGCGCCGAGGCCGCGGCCGCAAATTCCAAAGCCCTCCTGTGATCCATGCCTTCCAAGAACCCATATATGAGCCCGGCGGAAAACGAATCGCCGCCTCCGACTCTGTCAACTATGCGCACATCATATTTCCTCGACTGATAAAATTCCTGGCCATCATAAATCAGTGCCGACCAGCGGTTGTCGCTTGCGGAAATGCTTTCTCGGAGAGTAGTGGCTACCGTTTCAAAGCCAAATTCCTCCTTGAGGGCCCGGAAGACCTGCTTATAGCCCTCCAATTCCAAATGGCCGGAGGTTACATCGCTGGCACCGGGCTTAAAGCCCAGTGTCTTCTCGGCGTCTTCTTCATTGCCGATGCAGACGTCCACATACTGCATCAACGGCGACATCACCGCCTGTGCTTCTTCGGCAGTCCAGAGGTTTTTGCGGAAATTCAAATCCACACTGACTTTGACATCGCAGGCCTTGGCCGCTTTCAAGGCTGCCTGCGTAAGCCGCACGGCTTTGTCACCCAAAGCCGGTGTGATGCCCGTAAAATGGAACCAATCGGCATCGCGAAACACCTCGTCGAAGTCGAAGTCGGCAACGGCCGCTTCAGCAATGGCCGAATGCGCCCGATCATAGACTACCTGCGACGGGCGCATGGATGCACCCGTCTCAAGGAAATAGATCCCTAAGCGATCGCCGCCCCATTGGATATAGTCGGTGTGGACCCCGAACCGCCGCAGATGATTGCAGGCACTCTGGCCCAGGGGATTCGCAGGAAGTTTAGTCACGAAATACGAGTTAAGGCCGTAGTTTGCCAACGACACGGCCACATTGGCTTCGCCGCCGCCATAGACCACATCAAAGGACTCCGCCTGGATGAAACGCTGATGATCGGGAGTGGACAGACGCAGCATAATCTCACCTAAAGTCACTACTTTTTTCGTCACTTGCTATCACTCCTTACGTGCCTGTTGTATCTTGGCCGTAAACTGTTTGGCGGCCTCGGTAATCCGCTGGAAGTCTCCGCTCTTGGCCCCAGCGGTTAGTTCACCGCCTACGCCCACGGCAAAACAGCCGCTGCGGATCCAGTCTCCCACATTGGCCAGATCGACCCCACCGGTGGGCATCAGAGCCGCCTGGGGCAGCGGACCTTTGATGGCCTTGATAATACTAGGCTCAAAGGCACTGCCTGGAAACAGTTTCAGCACTTCGACCCCGGCTTCCATGGCCGTGACCATCTCTTTAATCGTAAAACATCCCGGCATGTAGGGCAGCTGGTAGCGATTGCAGAGGCGAGCGGTATGTTCGTCAAAGGACGGCCCTACAATATAGTTGGCTCCTTCAAGAATGGCGATGCGGGCCGTTTCACTATCCATGACTGTGCCCGCGCCGACCAACAGCTCCTCCCGGCCAAATTCTTCATCCAAGGCAGCAATCACCCGGTGTGCCTTCGGGACAGTAAAAGCCACTTCAATGGCATCAATACCCCCAGCCAAACACGCCCGGCCAATATCCACGGCCGTTTTCGGATCGGGCGCCCGCACCACCGCCACAATTCCCGTGTCGTGTATCCTCTGCAGCGTTTTCATCTTCTCCACCATATGCTTCTGCACTTCCTTTCCTCGCTCCGCTTCAGGCGTGGATTCGATCTTCGTTCCGCATCGTGAAACGCCTGGTCTGCATCTCGATACTTTTGATTTCGCCTTCGGCACTGGCGGTTCCTTCTGCTCTACGACATTTACGACATTTGCACTGCCAGCAGGAAGTGTTACCTTTGAGCTGACGTCCTGCTTCTGGTATAATAGGCATGCAGTGACGGGCTGCCGCTCCAGAGGCAGCGCGTCGATCTTTCGCCAGCCAAGTACCGGAGGAGGAACCTATCCGTGGAATTTGCCGTTCTTGAATATGTGGTGTTCGTTGTTCTCGGTCTGAGTATTGGTGTCTTAGGAGGCTTTTTCGGTGTGGGCGGCGCCTTCATTTTGACCCCTACATTGAACATCCTCGGAATTCCCATGGCCAATGCCATTGCCACGGGGCTGGCCTTTACGGTGGCTGTGTCCGTATTAGCGGGCCGCAAACATTATCTCGCAGGCACCATGTTGCTGCGGGTATCGCTTTTCGTAGGCTTGATGAGTACCGCTGGCTTGCGTTTGTCAACGCCATTGGTCCTGTTGCTCGATGAACTGGGTGTGGCGGGGCCTTACATACGCATCGTGTACATCGTCCTGCTGATTGCCCTGGGCCTTCTCATTGTCCGCCAGCCAAACCGCAGCCTGAACCCGGAAGAGGAAGGCAGCGGGTGGACCCACAGGCTTCGCAGTCTGCCGCCGCAGATAACGATTGATGCCGGCAAAGCGGTCTCCTTTTGGAGCCTGCTTCTGATTGCCGTTGTGGTGGGCTTTCTGCAGGGACTGATGGGCGTGGGCGGCGGTTTTGTCCTGGTGCCCTTGTTCATACTGGTATTGGACATGGAGCCGCACAAAGCCGCAGGCTCAAGCCTCGGCGTCATTTTCATATCCGCTAGTTTCGGCACTTACTTCTATGTCATGTCAGGCATGGTCCTGTTCGTTGTAGCTGCCATGCTGGCGGCCGGCACCGTACTGGGAACTTACATCGGCACCCGCTCCATCAGCCGCATACGCGGCAGCAGCCTGCAGCGTTTCTATGGTTTGTTCCTGCTGCTCTCTTCTGTGGGAATCGTTTTCAGGCAGCTGGAATGGGGTACCCTATCCCTCGCCTACACCCTGACTTTGACCTTTCTCGTGACACTCTTTATCATATTGAAGTATTTCATCGGTCTGCCCATACCCCTGTTCAACGAAAATCCCGCCGAATAGGGCCTCTGCTGAAAGCAGCAGCTTCCGCTGCTGCAGGCCCCTACCAGCAGTGGACCAGACCTCGGAGATCGCGCCCGCTGTCTAATGCCTGTTCGGCCGCTTCACGGCTGAATCCCAGCAGAGGAAGCCCCTGATCCACTGTTTGCCGGTAGATGGTCTCCATGTTGTTGTATTCCGGCTGCGACATATTGACCGCCCGCAGCCCGGGCATGGCTGCGGCCAAGTGCATGTAGTGGTCTCCCTTGCCGCAAAAATGCAGTCCGCCGCCGCCAAGCTCCCGCAGCAGCTGGCTGTCAAAGGGCAGGATGAATTCTTCGAACATCTCGGGGGAAAAATTCATCGCCGAATCATCCCGCAGCATAATCCTGCCCTCGTGGGCAAAACCCCAATGCACAGACCATGCACTGTCCGAAACAGCAATTTTGTCCCATTCCCGCATAAACGCCCTGTACGTTTCCGTAATCAGGGACAGAAAGTCTTTCACTAGTGCAGGCTCGTCCACAACGTCCAAGAACAAACTGCTGCCCCATATGACCTCGCAGATGTCCATTGGACCCTGCAGATCTGGATGATAGAGATGAACATAACGCCCAATGTTGGGGTATGACTGCCTGATCGACTGAAATTGGCGGCCCACGGAGAACGTCTTTTCCCCTAGGGCCTGATCCAGGTTCGGAACACCCTGCTTGACCAGCTCCCGGATCGCTTCCTTTCCGCCGGCCATCGGCCATGAAGTGGGCAGCGTATTGTGGACTTCATCCATAATAAACAGCTTCACCCCAAACAAAGAAGGAATGATGCTGGTGCCGTAGTTGCAGCGCACGCACAGGAAGGCGCCGCTGCCCGAGGCCAGCTTTTCGGAACAGGCAGCAAACTGCGACAGCAGCATGGCCTCGTCGTCGGCGATGGCTTTGTTTATGGATATCTCCGGCCAGTCTATGCCCGGCTTCTGGGCTTCGCTGCGCCTAGGTGAAAAGATGGGGCCGGCAGATCTTCCTTGCAGGAAATCCACCCACTGCCGCTCTAATTCCTCTTCCACCCCTGCCTCAATTCTTGCCTCCAGATCATCGAGATACTTGGTAATTGACACGCCACATCCACTCCCATGTTTTGGTCTGGCCGCAGCCGAGAAGCTTACTGCCGGGCAGCATAACAGCCCGCCGGATCATGTCAGGCACCCCAAACTCGGGGCATCCACAGTGGTTCTTTTCCCATTTCCCCATGCAAAAACGCCAGCAGCAGATCCTGCTTCAGTTCCTGTGATGCAGGATCATCCCAGAGATTGTTCCATTCACCGGGATCTTCCTGAAGGTCAAAAAGCTCGCCGTAGGACCGGCCGTAGTAGACGGTTATTTTGAAGCGCTCGTTCACATACGTCTTCAAATGCATCGTGTCCGGTTCATGCCGGTTCTCACAGATAATATGATCGCGGGCCGCCGGGCTGTCTCCCTTCCAGACGCCGCTCTGGTCAACGCCGGTCATTTCGCGGGGTACGGGCAGTCCGGCCATGGTGAGAAACGTCGGTGCCAAATCCACCAAAGTCTGCAGGGCACTGCTGCTTTGTCCCGGTGGTACCCGGCCCGGATAACGGACAATAAACGGCACCTTGATCATATCTTCGTAGTGGAAAGGCCCTTTGCGGATCAGGCCATGCTGACCGAAGAAATGCCCGTGATCGGTTGTGAACACGACAATCGTGTCTTCCTTCAGTCCCAGCTCGTCCAAGCGCCGGAGGATGCGGCCGATGTATTTATCCATCATGCTGACCATACCGTAATAGATCGCGATGTCCTTTTTCAGAGTTTCTCGATCTTGGAGATGGGAATGGCATCCATGCAGCGCGTGGGCACCTTCATGGGGACCGATAAAGCACGAGAAATCTGGGTTCTCTTCCTGGGTCATCTGGAAGTGGGGCGGATTGTTGCGGTGTTCGCCGGGTTTCCCCTCCGGTACAGTGATGGTATCCGGGTCATACATGGTATCCCAAGGCCTGGGGACCAGATAATCTGGATGCGGGTCGAAAAACGATGCCCAAAGGAAGAAGGGCTGTTTTTCTTCCCTGTATTTTTCCAAGCGGCCGATGGTTTCTTCCGCAATCCATGTGTTATAGTGATACTCTTCGGGAATATCCCAGGTGTGCTTTTGATGCCGGTCCATGGTACCGGTGGGCGGCAGGAAATAGTCCTTCCAGTTCAAAAGGCCCTTTTCTTCCATCCAGAGGGCATAATGCTGACCAACGTGGGCTTCATTGGTATGGTTGCGGGCAAGGGCAATATCATCAAAGCCATAAAAGCGCCCATGGTAGTCTTTCCAGAACTCCAGATCCTGCAGCAGGGGGTATGCTTCCAGCGAGGGAAATTCCTCGGTCCCCTGCAAAGGCTGGAAATGAGCCTTGCCCACCAAGGCCGTTGCATAACCGTATTGTAAGAAATGGTCACCGACGGTATACTGGTTCTCCGGCAGTTTCGTTCCCAAGGAATAGGCCAGATGCTGGCTGGGATACTTTCCCGTGATTATCGATGCCCGAGTGGGGGTACAGGTGGGATTCGGACAGTAAGCGCGGGTAAACAGGGTTCCTTCTTCAGCCAGGCCATCCAAATTCGGCGTCTGCACTTCGGGATTGAGCACACCTAAAGTGTTCCAATGCTGCTGATCGCTGGTAATCAAGAGGATATTGGGTCTCTTCTCCGCCATGGATTCCCCTCCGATGTTTGGTCTATGGTGTCCGAAGCCCTATTGGATATCCGCTCCCAAGCGGCCTGTGACCGAATAATAACGTCCGCCGATCTCAGCCGTTGCAAGCTTCTCAAATCCCGTTTCCCGCAGCACTGGACGCAGATCCTCCCATCCGAGCCGGTGCTCCAGCGGAGGACCGTCGTCCATGGCTTCTTTTTTCCACTCAATGACGCCGATCCGGCCTTGGGGCTTAAGCACCCGCACAACTTCACCTAGAAAGTCCCGCAAGTCTTCCGCTTCATGCAACACGGTACTGAGCAGCACGAAATCAATGGTGCCGGTCTCCAGTTTCAAATCGGCCTCATCGCTGCGGGCCGCGTCTATGTTATCCGCGGCTGCTTCCGACAGGCGCTCTGTCAAACGATCAATCATGGCCTGCGAAACATCACGGGCATACACTTTGCCCGCCGGGCCCACCACGGCCGCGGCCGGGACAGTGAAAAAACCAGGGCCGCAGCCCACATCGGCCATGACATCTCCTTCCTTCAAGCCCAGGTCCCGCAGGGTATCTTCCGGTGGCATTGCCCTGTACCGTTCGGCATTCTCCAGCTTGCTGCGATGGCTCGGATCAAATTTGTGTCCCATTGCTTCACCTCCATGGCTGTGTACGGCGCTGCTTCATATACACGGTTTCCCGATCGAAGTTCGATGGACCTTCGTGTTTGTGCCTTCTGCGCCAGCAAAGGAAGGGGAAACAGGCCAAATCGCAGCCCATTTCCCCTGCAGGTTCCTACCGCTGCTTTCAAAGCACGGTCTACTGTGCCATATAGAAGGAAGACGGATTCATGCTGCGGGTCCAAAGATTGTCCCACACCCAAATCCCTTCTTCTGGAACATTCCGTAGATCATTGCTGACGATCAACACCCATGGTGCCCGTCCCACAGTGCCGATGACCCAGAGGTTCTCGGCTTGCGCACGGGCTAGTTCTTTGCCCAATTCCACACGCCTGTCCGGATCGGGCTCAACCAGCATCTGATCGAACACGCCGATCAGTTCCTTAATCTGCTCCGGCGGTTCTTCGCCGTCTTCACCGCGGGTACTGACCCACCGCGACCACAGGGGCCAAGTGGAAATGCTCCACTGGGGTGTCGTCGGTACCATGAAGTGATTGGCAAAGGGGAAGAGGGTATCGGCGCCGGCGTCACCATGCCAGATAGTGGCATCCATCAGATTGCCCGTAGCCCGCTGATCCTGGAGCTCACCGGAGACAGCGCGCATGCGGACATCGACGCCCACTTCCTGCCAGTGTGCAGTCACCAACTCCACATTAGGAAGCTTGGGTGTTTCAAAGTCAAAGAACTCAACGGTGATGACCAACCGTTCGCCGTCGGGGCGAAGCCGGAAACCGTCACTATCCATTTGATCCAGGCCCATTTCGTCCAGAAGTTCCGCCGCCCGTTCCGGATCGTGCTCCACATAGGCTTCAGCGAACTCCGGTTCAAAATAGCGGCTGGAATCCAAAACAGTAAACTGCATCGGTTCGGCGTTGCCGAAGTAGATCGCCTCATTGATCTCCTGGCGATCCATGGCCAGCGACATGGCCTTGCGGAAACGGAAGTCTTGGAAAATTTCTCGCATCACTGGATCTTCATGGGTCATGTTGAACTGGTAGACCACTTCGTTGGCCATACCACTGGTCCAGAGCAGAGCCCGGTAATTTCCTTCATCTTCAAACTCCCGGTACATGGGATAGCTGCGGATGTCCGTGGCGGATCCTTCGTAGTCCAACTGTCCGCTGACGATCATACCGTCAATCATGCCGCGCTCGCTGGCCAGCGTCACTTCAATCCTGTCCAAATAGGGAAGCTGGTTCCCCTCGGCATCGACTTTCCAGAAGTAGGGATTTCTTTCAAATACATGCCGCTCCGCGTCCTTGCGCACCAATCGATAGGGAGC
>PUOC01000271.1 GCA_003551965.1 Clostridiales bacterium
GCCGCCTCCTTCCCCAGCGGTCAAATAGTGCATGATACCAGCCAGATCCCCGTTTAACGGGGATAAAACATTGATCATGATGTGGTGATAGAAAGGATATACCGAAAGACTGCTTTCAAGAGGATTTCTGCGGAAAAATGCCTTTGTCGCGCCGCACAGAATGTGCCGTTGATAAATCCATGCAATCCTAGGCCGTGATCGAAAAAAGGAGAAAGCCAAAAGGCTCTCTCCTTCGCACTGCATGTTACTGTGTCAGCTGTTCTGATGCAGTTTCTCCCGCCAGACGGCCGCTGCTTACGGCCATTCCGATGCCGCCGCCGCTGGTTGGGTACGTGTCCCAGAACACATTTCCAAGTATCAGGTCACCGGCAGCGAAGAGATTGGGAATCGCTTCACCGTTTTCTGTCAATACCCGGCCTCCGTCATCCACCAGCAGGCCCGGGAACGTCCCGATGATCGCCGGACGCACAACCACCGCGTAGAAGGGCGGATCCACCGCCGGTGTCATCCGGTCGGCCGCTACGCCAAATGCTTCATCTTCACCGGCCTCGTAAAACTGATTATACTCTTCCACTGTCTCCACAAAGGTATCCGGAACAATGGATGCTTTCATGGCCAATTCTTCCAGGGTATCGCCTTTGTAAGCCAACCCTTCTTCTATGGCCTGATCGACGGCTTCGTGATAGTTGTTCTGATCAAAGATAGCGTAGGTGATTTTCCCCGGCTGGTTGTTGATATCCACGTGCAGTTCAGGATAGAACTTGGTCTCATCGGCAAAGCGCTCGCCAGCCAAATTGACGTATAGCGTGGAGTCATAAACGAGTCCACCCACATCACCATAGTAGCCATGGTGTTCGTCAACACCGCGAATGCCCATAACACCGCGGCCGATAACATCGGCACCCAATTCACGGGCCCAGACCATGCCGTCGCCGGTATTGCCCTGTCCTGTGAGATTGAGATTGTTGAGAAACGGCAGTGCCAGTTCTTCCATCAGTTCATCGCTGCCGGCAATACTGCCGGTGGCGAGGATGACCTTGTCAGCTGTGAGCTCATAGGTTTCGTCTGGATCTTCCACTTTGACACCGACAACAGCACCGGTATCATCGCTTACGAGCCCCACGCCCGGTGATTCAACGCGGATATCGACTCCTTTGTCCGATGCAATACTGCGCAAACTCTCTGTCAGCTGCGAACCTCCGCCATCCACGGAATGCACGAAGGGGTACTCCGAATAGGGGCTTCCCTGCGACACCTGGTCCTCTACGTAGGGCACGCCCAAATCAACCAGCCAATCGATGGTCGGGCCGGAAATGTCAACGATGCTCCGGAGGAAGTCGGAGTTGGCTTGGCCATCCGCTTCTTCCATCAGGAACTCATACAGATCATCGGACGTAACATCCGCGTCTGCGGCCTCCTGAATGCTGGAACCGGCCGCGATCGTTGCTCCTCCGGAGATCACGGTACTGCCCCCAACAAAGGGCATCTTCTCCAAGAGTATTACATCGAGTCCTTGGGAACTGGCTTCGATAGCCGCCGTCAGACCAGCCGCCCCGCCACCGACAACCACGACGTCTGCAGATTCGTCTTCAGCGCCCGCCATGGAACCAAAGGCCAAGAACAGGCACGCCAAAATAACAATCCATGTCTTCATGCGAAAAACTCCTTTCGTTTTTGAAACGGCTCGTTTGAACCGGTACATATGACTTCTCGAAAACGCCCATGGCTGTCCTGCCGGTTAAGGGAAGTCTTAACCGTGCGGACTTTCTCACTCTTTGCCGCAAAAACACCACTCTAATCTGCCATGGTGTCTGATGCAGGTCCCTGAACCCATCAGCGCATGGAGCTGTATCGCTCCTTGACAGCAGAACGGCAACACCGTACACTAAAACTGACAATTCCATAGAACCACTAGGGGTGCTGCACAGCGGCTGAGAAGGAAACAACGGTTTCTTACCCTTCGAACCTGTTCTTTTTTATGACTGGTTAATACCGGCGTAGGGAAGTGGATCAGAAGACGACTTTGTGTGTCGCTGTGTTCTGGGACCTTCCCGCCTGGGAAGGTCTTTTTGTGCTGGCAGCTCCTCGGCAGCCTATATTTTCTGCAGAGAAACGAAAGGAGAAATAGCATGCAGACCAAGCGTCTGGTTGTAATGGCCATGCTCACGGCCGTAGGCGTCGCTGCGTCCCATATCATCTGGTTTCCGGCGGGTGTGGCCAGGGCTTTCCCCGTTCAACATGCGATTAACGTTGTGGCAGGCGTTCTGCTTGGGCCCGGGCCAGCTGTCTTCGTTGCCTTAGCTACAGGGATTCTGCGGAACCTGCTGGGAATCGGCACCCTGCTCGCCTTCCCCGGGGGCATGGTCGGTGCCTTCTTGGCCGGCTGGTTCTTCCAGCGGAGCGGGCGTTCGTCTTTGGCCGTGGTCGGTGAAGTTCTGGGCAGCGGACTCATTGGCGCCCTGATATCCGTTCCTGTGGCACGCATACTCATGGGTGATCCCGCGGGAGCCCTGGCCTTTGTCCCGTCCTTCACTATCAGTGCCGTGTCCGGTGCAGCCGCAGCCTTTGCCCTGCTGCGCATTCTCAGAAAATCCCTGGGAGAGGAAGAAATAGACCATGTATAAAGCCCTAACCATTGCTGGTTCCGATTCCGGCGGCGGAGCCGGTATCCAGGCAGACCTTAAGACATTCAGTGCCTTAAAAGTGTACGGGGCCTGCGCGATCACCGCTGTTACAGCCCAGAACACCCTAGGTGTGGCCGCTGTGCACAGCCTCCCGGCAGACATGGCCGCTGCACAGATCCACGCTGTCATGGAAGACATTGGCGCTCACGCTGCCAAAACAGGAATGCTGGCCAATGCAGGGATTATCGAAGCCGTGGCCGGGCAGGTGGAGAAGCATAGGATACCGTCCCTCGTCGTCGATCCCGTCATGGTATCCAAAAGTGGTCACCAACTGCTCGCGTCCGATGCCATCGAAGCCCTGCAAACCCTCCTTTTCCCTCTGGCATCGCTGGTGACACCGAATATTCTCGAAGCCGAAACCTTGACCGGTTTCGCTGTCCGCAGTCTGGAGGACATGGAACGCGCCGGTTCAGAAATCCTGAAATCCGGCTGCAGCGCTGTACTTGTCAAAGGGGGTCATCTGCCCGGCGACGCCGTGGACGTACTTTGCACGGCCCAGGGCGCTGAAGAATTCCGGGCAGAGAAAGTCGAACAACAGCATACCCACGGTACCGGGTGTACGCTCTCCGCTGCCATCGCTGCCCACCTGGCCAAAGGGATGGACCTGCGGGCCGCGGTGTGGTCGTCCAAGGAGTACCTGACCACGGCTTTGGCGCAAGGGCTGGCGGTGGGCCGGGGTATCGGCCCCGTGCACCACTTCCATCCCTGGTACAAAGGGGAGGACCTCCATGTCTGATCGCATTAGGAGCGCTCTGCAGCAATCCCTGGAACGGCTCCGGACACAAAGGACGGTGATTCACCACGTCTCCAACTATGTCACCCTTAACGACTGCGCCAATGCTGCGTTGGCTGTGGGAGGATCTCCTATCATGGCCCACAGCATCGACGAAGTAGAGGAAATCACAGCCGGCAGCAGCAGCGTCGTGTTGAACATGGGCACTCCCGACCCACAGCGGATCCGAGCTATCATCGGCGCCGGACAGGCGGCCTCTCGGGCCGGCGTCCCCATTGTCTTTGACCCGGTAGGAATCGCATCCAGCCAGCGGCGCCGGCAGTGGGCACAGGATATACTGGCAGCAGTGCAGCCAACGGTGATCCGAGCCAATGCCCGGGAGATCCTGGCGTTAGCTGGACCCGGAGCTGACATAGTGGGCGTTGATGCCGGCAGCGCCCATGTCCCTGGTGCCGATGATCTCTTGGCACTGCAGCGGATGCTGGGTGCGGTACTGATGATTACGGGACCTGCCGACACCGTGGTGGATGGCCATGCGTTGGCCGCCATTGACCACGGCTCTCCGCTCTTGACGTCGATTACGGGCACTGGCTGTATGCTGAATACGGTTACAGCTGCTTTTTTGGCTGTTGAGAAGGACACGATGGCGGCTTGTACAGCGGCATCGGCATTCTACGGTCTAGCGGCAGAGCGGGCTGCGGCAAGGATTCAGGGCCGGCGTCTTCCCGGGAGCTTCAAAGGGCACTTCTTGGACGAACTGGCCCAAGGTTTGGACAACCCAGACACCTCCCCGCTTCGAATCGAAATCAAAGGGAGTGGCAGCGTATGAACCTTTCTCGTCAAGAACAATGGCAGGGGCTCTACGGCGTAGTCAGTGAAGCCTTCAGCTGCGGCCGCAGCAATGCAGAGACGGCACAGTCCCTGCTCGATGCCGGTGTTCGCATCATCCAGTATCGGGAAAAGCACAAAAGCGATTGCGAAAGATTAGAAGAGTGCCGGGCACTGCGCCGTATGACCAGCAGTGCCGGGGCGCTTTTTGTAGTCAATGATCGCCCCGATCTGGCCCTGCTTGTCGGTGCCGATGCCGTGCATATAGGCCAAGATGACCTCCCCATTGAAGCCGTCCGTTACCTTGTCGGTTCGTCCATGGCCGTCGGTGTTTCCACACACGGGCCGCAGCAGGCACAGGAAGCGTGGAAAGCCGGTGCAGACTATATCGGAGCCGGTCCTGTCTTCACCACATCCACGAAAGAACAGGCCGGATCCGCCGTAGGTTTGGACTATGTGCGCTACGTTGTGGAAGAAATACCGGTTCCCGCGGTGTGCATCGGCGGGATCAATGAAAAAAACATCGGCCAGGTGGCCGACGCAGGAGCACAGTGCATATGTGTGATATCGGATTTGATCGGCGCCGCAGATATCCGCAGCAAAGCGGATGCTCTTCAGGCCGCACTAGGCAGTGTACAGTCCTAGCTGGCCTGCTTCGCCGGCAAACCCATCGGCGGGCGAAGGGCCAGTTCCAGGCCGCTCACCCACCTCGACGGGTGGGCTCTGAACGCGAGAACGAGTCCTCCATGCAGCTGCTCTGCGGGCACCACCAGCACGCTGCAGACCGCAAGGCCGAAATCAGGCAGGAAGAGGCAGCATATAAGCCTGCGACCAAGCGGCGGCTAGGTGATCTCGGAAAAACAATCCCAAGGATCCGTCTTCATATATCTCCAACAGCACGGACCGGATTTCGCTGCCGCGGACATTTTCCAATGAGGATACATTGATCTGGGGCACCGCATGGTACTCGACGCTGGAAATCTGACGATGGGCATGTTCGCGTCCCCAGACTTCATCGCCGATATGCGAATGCCCGTAGAAATGCACGGCTGTGCGACCGGGCAGGGGGAGCAGCTGTTCTAGCAGCGGGGCCGGCCTGTTTCCTCCGGGCAAGGCATAGTGGCTGACTGTGATAATGGGACGGTCTTCCGCGGCGGCCCAGACACGGCGGTAGTCTGCGGCACTCCAAGGATAGCTGTCTTCTCTTCCTCGGATCCGCCCGTGAGTGGTAAACCAACCCTGCTCAAAGCTGCCGTGATCGGTGAAAAACACCACCCGGTACGGCCCCGCCTCACCAAAGTAATGGAATGACTCCAGGCTGTCCGCTGCCTGCCACAAGGGATTGTCCTTAATCATCTGCCATATTGGCAGGGAAACCGGCTGCCGGTGGGTATCCGCCTTGGACCAGGCGTCGAAATCGTGATTGCCCAGGACATAGTATATCGGTACACCGAGGGGATTCAGTATTTCTTCCTGCATCTGGATCATCTGTTCCAAAAGCGCGAGATCCGCCCCCTCCACGGCATCACCCAAATACCATATTTGATCCAGCGGCCGCTGCCACCGCCTGCAGTCGGCCACGGCCGTAGTCAGGCAGAAGCGGGCATGGGTCAAGTTCGACTGCTGCAGATCGGAAAGGAGCCAGATCCGCTCTAAGGTTCTGCCATGGGACGAGTTCAGTACAGCATCAATCATACGCCAGTCTACTTCCTTCCTCTACACTGCAACTGTCTTATACCTCTGCACCGCCCTCACCAAACGCCGTTCTCGGAGCGGCCGGTGCCGCCGGCATCATTGCCATCCCCCAGGGTTTCGGTCCTGAGCGCACCGGAATTTCAGCCTGTGGCGCATGTCCCGAAGCCTTACCGGAAGGGCTGCGGAAATCCGTAACCCTCCCAACCGTTCATTATGCACAACACAAGGTTGGTCCACAGCACAGCCTGGCGCTAGAGGCCGATTGTTTCATTGAGCGGTTTCTGGTAGGCCTCTATCTTCAGGTCCAATACGTCCTGCAGCAGTACAGGCTGCCTTACAGCCGCCGATTCATAGACGGCCATGGGAACTGCCATCGCCTTGTATCCCGTCCAGGCATCAACTTCAAAGCGGCCGCGGCCGAGAACGGTGTCAATGAACTGTTTGTCTTCAATGGCCATGGTGTCAGTAATGCCCATAGGGAAAAGCCGCTCCCTTTCATCGGGCGTTAGGGACTCCATATAGGCATCGATCATCTCCTGCCAGCCCATGCTGCCGGCCTGGCCTTCCCGGGCAAAAATGCCTTCATTCCATGCCAGAGAGCCGTCTGATCCATATAGGACACAGGAGCGGTCTACGCGGCCGGGCGCCGAACGGGAAACCACCCACGTACCGATCACCCCATTGGAAAATTCGAGAATGGCCGAAGTGGTATCCTCCACATCGGCATCCACCGGCTCTTTCAGTTCATTAGGATCGATGTGCTTCAGGGATCGGGTTGGACGATAGCGGGGCAGTTCCTTTTTCTGCGCCTCTTCAAACTCTTCCACACTCTTGTACGAAATGTAGCGGACGGGGTCGAACACCTTTGAAACCGCTGTCACCCGCTGGATCTCACCAATGTGCAGCTGCCAGAGATCGGAGAAATGAACACCGCCGTCGATGGTCCAGCCGCCCGACGCGATGCGCAGGTGATCCCGCCACTGCCAATACCAGCGCCGCTCACCGATGTCCATCCAGTTCAAAAGCCGCGGCTCACCGATGCGGCCGCTGGCAATGGCCCAATTGACCGCCCGTTCAGCCGGTGCCATGCGGTAGTTCTCCGCCACATGAAGAAGCATGCCTGTTTCCTCGGCTTTATCCATGATCTGCCGTGCCGCCCTCAAAGTGAATCCCAGCGGCTTTTCCGTGGTAACGTGCCGCCCCGATTCCATTGCAGCAATGGCAATGTCGTGGTGGTTTTCGTGGGTTGTGTATATCGTAATGGCATCCATGGACGTCTCTTTTTCCAGCATTTCCCTGTAGTCAGTGTACACAGCCGGCTTGATGCCTAGAACTGCCTCATATTTTTCCGCCATTGCACTGGCCCTTGCTTCCTCTAAGTCACAGCAGGCTGTAACCGCAAAATCCCGATAACCACCTTCATAGAGCTGCGTCAGACCTCGCAGATGGGCACCGGCAATGCCGCCGCAGCCAACGATCCCGATATTGACTTTTTCCACTTTCCAGCCTCCTAACGTTTACAGTGCTTATTGTCTATGCCTTCAGGGAATCAAGGAACTCTTTGATCTTGTCTTCCGGTATTTCCATGGTGCCTGGTTCGGCGCCGGTCAGGTGGGAAACGCGGCTTAGGAACTCTAAGGTTTCCAGACGGGCAAAAGCTTCATCCATGCTGTTTCCTGTAACTGTCACTCCGTGATTTTGGAGCAGAAACACACTCGATCCCCTGTCAATTCCCTCCAAAAAGGCGTCGGCAAACTGCTGCGAACCGGGCCTTTCATAGGAGACATAGGTGATCGGGGTCAAGAGCAGCGCCGATTCCGGCAGCAGATTCACCGGCAGCCGCCGCTGGGTGACAGCCGCAGCCGTGGCGAAGGGAGGATGGGCATGGACAACGGAATTGATCTTTGGATTTTCCTGATACAAAAACAGATGCATCCTGTACTCGGAAGACGGCTTGCGGAGACCGGATATCACCTCACCATCCATGGCAATTTCCATAATATCCTCTGCAGTCAGAAAATGCTTGATCACGCTCGACGGCGTAATATAGACGCTATCGCCCTGTTTCATACTGACGTTGCCACCGGTTCCTTCTGTCAATCCCCGGTCCCACACCAGTCTGGCATAGGCAGATACCACTTCACGGGCATTCATGATACTCCTCCTCTGTCGATAACCCCCACTCTGATTGCGGCATGCATCGTGCCGCGGGAACCTAAAGACGTTTCCAAAACGTCACCGCAGGGGATAACTCACGTTGTGATGAGTGCTGTATGGTAGGTACTGGCTAGGTGACCGAATCATCCAAGGGCTTGCCCGCCTGCTCATAGAGCCGGCGGCGCGCCGCCTTATCCTTGGAAAGTTCCCGCCGCGCGTACTTGGCCACCTGCTCCGCCTTTTCCAACGGTACAACAATCACGCCATCTCCGTCGGCGGCGACAATATCGCAGGGCCGCACCTGCACACCTCCCAGGTCAACGGGGTTCATCATATCGCTGAACTGCAGACGGCCTTGGACCATGGTGCGCGACACCCAGCGGGAAAACACAGCACACCCTTGGGCTATCACCTCATCGGTATCGCGGCACCCTCCGTTAGTCACCACACCCACAGCCCCTTGGTTAACGAAACGGAGCACGTTCTCGGAGCCGAGCAGCCCTACATCCAGGTTACTGGCGTCCACGCAGATCACGTCGCCTTGTTCTATCACATCGCCAATCGGATAGGGACAGACCTCGGAGTACCAATAGCCAACATAGTCGCTGTATTCGTCCGGGGTCATCGCGGGAATGTTCTGGTTCGGTGGTATGTAGCGCACTGTCTTAGCCAGCCCCACAAATCCCATTCCCCGGGCTAGCGGCCGTATGCGGCGATCAACCAAACCCAGGTCATGGAGCATGTTCCAGTCCATGCCGTCAGAGATGTCCGCCACCCGAAGACCAGAATACATGTCCAGCAGTTGTTGACGTTCCTCTAGGCTCAATGCATTTGACACAGCACACCTCCTCTCAGCCGCTGTCCTTAAGGGACGTACCCGGCCGGGCACGCCTGACATTGATTATTCGCCAAATCCCCCGACTCCTCCTGCGGGCTCGGAAAACCACGGAGCGGGCTGAGCGCCGTGGTTGCCTATTCCACGGCGCTTTGGATTCCCATTTCCTATACCACGCAGCCTCGAGCCGCCACATTCCAGTGGTCGCAGCGACCACTGTCGCGCTTCACCCATACCCAGTCATGGAGATTGACGGCCGTGCAGACATGAATGGGTACGATCTCGAGGACATCGCCGATGCGAAACTGGCCTTCCTCCGCCTCCACAATCCCATGCTCCTCCGTGGCTGAAACCACGCGGCCGTCGCCGGGAGCATTCACCATCCCGAGGCCCCAATCGGGGTGCTGTGCTTGCGAAAGGGTTTTAGCTCCGGCGTCAATGATGAAGCGGCCCGGCGCGGGCTGGCTGACCACCATGGCCTGAACTCGCAGGGCACAGTTCTCCAGCGGAATGCCCAACTGCCACTCCTGGACATCGTTGTAGATATAGGTGCCCGGGCGCCATTCGGTAACACCCTCGGCCGGCGGTGCTAGCCAGCAGGTGGGCGTGGCGCCTGTGCTGACACGCCGGATATCAAAGCCCAGATGCCGCAGGTTCTCCGCTGCATCAACCACTATGCGGCCTATGGATTCAGCCATTGCAAAGATATCCGAGGGGTTCGCGGCCTTGTATGCATGGCCCTCGTGGGTCATAACACCGATGACATTGAGATGGTCAAGCTGCCGCACCTGCCTTCCCAGCGCTGCCGCTGCATCCACGGAAGCAACACCGTCGCGGCCGCCGCCGCTGTTTACGATCATGACAGCTTCCACCGGGCGGCCGGTCCGCTGTCCCAGTTCATCCAGGCGCTCGGCGCCCACCAGGCTGTCAAACGCCACTGACAGGGAACACCGCTTCAGAATACGTTCCATGCGCGCCAGCTGCGGCCCGCCTACCACAGGATAGGCAAGGAAAATGTCTTCAAATCCTGCTTCTGCGTACACTTCCGCCTCCGATACCTTGGCGCAGGTAATGCCGGCAGCACCAGCTTCCACCTGCATGGCGGCCACTTCCAGGGTCTTATGGGTTTTGATGTGGGGGCGCAGTCCCAGTCCATACTGAGACGCCCTTGCAGCCATGTACTCGATGTTTTTCCTGACAACCGCTTCATCCACCACCAATGCTGGTGTGGCCTTCATATCGTTCATGCAACGATTCTCCTTTTCTGCCGCTTCCCGTCAGCGCAGCGCGATCGCCTCAATTTCCACTTTGGCATCAATGACCAAATCGGCTCGCACACACGAACGGGCGGGCGGATCCTCGGGAAAATAACGGGAATAGGCCTCATTCATGGCTTGGAAGTCCTGCACATCTGTGATGAACACCGTTGTCTTCACCACTTGCTTCATAGATGTTCCCGATTTCTCCAATAGTTCCTTGATCTTGTCCAGGCAGAGGGCTGTCTGCTCTTTGATGTCCCCCTGCACCGTTCCATCGGGCTGTGTGGGAACCTGCCCAGACACAAATACATACTCTTCGGTTTTCACTGCAGGAGAAAGCGGCACTGCCGCTTTTCCGACCACTTCCTTCATTGTTTTTCTCGCCTCCTCTGGAATCTGGTTTCTTAGCGTAGAAGTCCACCGTACAGCGGAGCTGCCAGGCTGCCGGAGCACAGCGGTTGGAATACACCTTTTCGCACCACGGCCGTGGGAGTCACAGCCTTGGTTAATGTCCGCTCATGTCCGTTGCTGTCGGCCACAGACGCCCGGACATCCGCCAGCGAAAAGAGCGTTAAGTTGGCCTCTGCTCCAATGCGCACCTCTCCCCGTTGGGGTTCACCCAAAAACTGCGCTGGATTGGCGGTGACGCAGTCAATGACCTGCCGCAGCGACAGGCCCACATGAAGCATTTTCGTCATGGTTGTGGGGAGATCCCACACGGGGCCGCCGCGGTTGCGACGATGAAGGTCCGTGCTGATGGAAAAGGGCAGAATGTTCTCCTGCACACATACGTCGGCGGCAGCATAGCTGAAGCTGGCCTCACCGTGCCCCACATCCAACAATACCCCCCGCTCCGCCGCTTCCTGCATGGCGCGCCGATACGGCGCTTCCAACACGGAATTGGTGCTTTTGCCGTGGTAGCAATGGGTTACCAGGGTCCCGGGTTCTAGGGCACGCAGTATCTGCGGAAGCTCCGGCGGTGTCTCACCCACATGAATGACCAAAGGCAGCTTGGCCGCCTCTGCCACCTGCTGGGCCTGTTCTAGCACCTCCATACCCATGGTGTCCACAATAACGCCGCTGACACGCACCTTAATGCCCCGAATGACAGACCGGTACTGTTCTGCCACTTCCAGCATTCTGCCTAAGTCCATCAATTCCATCTTCACATATTCACTGACACGATTGGCAGCCACCAAACCGATAACGCCTGTGTTGAGATAGGCTAAGACATCAGTTTCACTGGCTTGGATCACCAAGTCATGGAGGCCTCTGAAGTTGGCCTCTCCCGCCGAGCCCGCATCCACCACCAAGTGCACCCCCGTGCACAGCCCAATTTCGTCAGGCAGGAGGCCAATATCTGTAGCCCCATAATAAACGTGGGCGTGACCATCGATCCAGCCAGCGGACGCATAGTGTCCCTGCATATCAATGACTGGCCCGGTGGCATGGGGCAGTTCCTCTGCCACGTCTTCGATCCTCCCCTGCCGCACATTCAGCTGCACCGGACGCTCGTCACTGACGGATTGGGCGTTGAACAAATGCACGTTCCTCAGCTGAAAACTGTTCATGATCCATCTCCTCCCTGCGTTGGCTGCGAAAAGGGTATGTTAAGAGCCCATAAGGGCGGCCGGGTTTCTCCTTCTCCTTATTCGCCGCAGACAGTTGGCTGCCCTTCCCCGCGTCGCGATCTGGGCCCAACAGTTTATGGCGCTGTGCACAGCCCATGGTTATCGTCTCCGGGCTGCATTGACGCTTCTTCACCCTCTGGATATAATGAATAGCAATAGAGCCATCATGGAGACAGGGGGCAGTATCATGCGAGGACAGAAGTTTCTGTACTACCACAACGGCATGCTCTGGGCTGAAGTGCACTATGACTGCGGCGGCGCCACGGCAGCCAAACGCGATCTCGAAACAGGCCGTTGGCACAGCCATCGTTCCCTTGCTGCTGACGATGGGATTTGCGGCCGGACACCCTTGGCGGAAATAGAAAAGCAGTGGCACGAATACCAGCAGATGGCAGTTTCGGAAGGGGCCGCCTATCAATGCAGCTCCGGACGGGTGTATAAGGCATGGAAATACGTAGAAGGCACCGTCGAAGGCAGAAGCCGGCAAGGTATGTTGTGGGCCCAGCAGAACCAAAGCGACCCCATAGACGTAATCACCTGCGGCGGTGATGTGGCTGCCTTTGTCTGCGTAGGCAGAACGGGAATCACAGTCCTCGTGCGGCCCGGTTTCGAAGCCCTGACTCCCCTCTCGCTTTGGAACGACGAAATGCTCTCGCCGCCTGGCCAGGGCGTGGAGGCCATGGGAACCCAAGAGACGCCTATGCGGGACGGCATCACGCTGGCATCGGAACTGTGGCTGCCAGCTCGCCGCGGCCCCAAGGACACGTTTCCCGCCATTGTAGTGCGGACTCCCTATGGACGGCTGTCCAACAGCTATGCCCTGTACCACTTCGTTGACAGGGGGTATGGGCTGATCATCCAAGATACCCGCGGCCGGCACGATTCCCAAGGCGAGTTTGAACCGAATGTGTTTGAAACAGCGGACGGAGAAGACACACTGCAGTGGGCTGCATCCCAGGCGTGGTGCAGCGGCAGGATCGGCATGATCGGCAGTTCCTACGGCGGCTTCGTACAATGGGCGGCTGCAGCCAGCGGCACGCCGTATCTGCATGCCATCGTCAGCCGCGTCACCGCAGGCACTCCCTTCTATGATATCCCGATCCGCGGCGGAGCGCTGCTCTCCGGCATGTTGGCATGGGCATTCATGGTGTCCGAAAAGATTTCCGATTCGGCCAAAGCAGCCCGCGAGGATTGGGACGATGTTTTGCGGATCCGCCCCCTCAAAGATATCCCCAGGCGAGCCCTGGGATATGACATACCCTTTTGGAATCGCTGGCTTGCCCATCCCAGCTTGGATGCATACTGGGAGCAGGCCGATTGGACCCGGCAGTCCGAAAACATCGACGTGCCCGCATTGATGGTTTCCGGCTGGTATGACGATGACGGCATCGGCACATCCCAGGCCTGGCAGATGATGAAGGAGAACGGGCGCCGTCACCAGCAGCTCGTCCTCGGACCCTGGCAGCACAAATTCAACACGGCGCGGGAAATACACAACATCCAATTCGGCAGTGATGCTGTACGCTACGACCTGGAACCGCTCTATCTGCGTTGGTTTGACCGCTTTTTGAAGGATATCGCCAATGGTATCGAACAACGTCCGGCAGTGGAATATTACCGAGTGGGAGACAACCGCTGGGAAACAGCCTCCACATGGCCGCCGCCAGAAGCATCCCTCACGCCGCTCTATTTTCACGGCGGCGACGGCGGAGCTCTGCGGTGGACGAAACCCCAGTCCGGACAGCAGCCCAGTCACTTCGTGTTCGATCCCGAGCATCCCGCCCCGCACCTCATCGATGTCTCCGAAAATGAACTGCATGTACCCGAGGATTATCAGGAAATGGAAACCCGTCCCGATGTACTGGTCTATACTTCGGAACCACTGGCAGACGACATGATACTGGCGGGCGATATCGAGGCCGTCTTGTACAGCGCCAGCGATTGTCCGGATACCGATTGGGTGGTACGCTTGACCGACGTCCATCCCGACGGCCGATCGATCCGCTTGACAGAAGGACTCATCCGGGCCCGCTTCCGCCGCTCCTTCACAAGCCCGGCGCTGTTGGAACCGGGAAGCATTGAGCAGTATGGGATCCCCATGAACAAAATCGCCGTAACGATCCAAAAAGGCCACCGCATTCGAGTCCAGGTCACCTCCGGCGCCCATCACCTCATATTTCCCAATCCCAATACCGGTGAAGACCCGGCGCAGAGCACCGGCACGAATGTGGCGTCCCAAACCGTCTACCACAGCGCAGAACATCCCAGCTGCGTTCTGCTCCCCGTCGTCCAGCGCCGCTGAAGGAATTGCCGCAACAGAGGCGGGATCAGAGGTACAGATCCTCCGGTCCCGCCTCTGTCCTATTGTACCCGGCGCACAAGCCGATAGCCGTAAAATGCTGCTGCCACCCTCCCATCGCAGCCCGGCACAAACTGAATCCCCGTTTCACCGCCTCGATAGGCAATGGCTCCTGTCGCCGGGCCGCTGGGGCGAATCAGCGTCTCCTTGCCCTCTGTAAGCAGATACGCCCGCCCGTCTTTGAGTACCACTTCCAGGCTGACGTCCTCATCGGAGCGATACGCTCCCACCCAGCGCTGCAGTTCTTCCTCGCGCGCCTCATACACCGGCTCAGGGCTGAGCGGTTCTTCCATAGGCAGGTCCAACGCCAAATTCACGGCCGCCTGCCAAATGCGGTTGGCAGGTACTTCCACGATATTCGTCAGCACGGCTGCAGCTACGTTGCGTTCCGGCACAAAGCCAAAGGCTGCTGAAACGCCCTTCTGGCTGCCCCCGTGCTCCACCACGGTGACTCCGTGGTAGTTGGGGTGAACCATGAGGCCGTGGCCGTAATAGGTTCCGCGGCCGCAGGGAATATACGGGGCAATCATGTTCGTGCGTGACTGGGCGTTGAAGAGAGGACTGCCGTCCAAGTAAAGCGATGCGCAGCGGACCAGATCGGTGACGGTGGACTTCAGGTACCCGGAGCCCAGCATCGCGGGAGCATGGGTCCACTGCGGAGCTGGAATCACCGAGCCTTCCATGTCGCGCATGTACAGCTGGGTAACATCGGAGTACGTTCCCAGCCGCTCGGGCGAGAAAAAGCTGCGCTCTACGCCCAGCGGCCCTAAAAGCCTCTGCTCCACAAAGGCAGAGAAGGGCATGCCGCTCACCCGTTCGACAATGCAGCCCAAGAGTGCATAGCTGTCATTGGAATAACTGAACTGGCCTCCGCAGGGGCCAAGAAGCCGTTGCGGCCTATCCTTCCAAAACTGCATCAGATCTTCACAGCTGTCAATGGGCGGATAATCTAAATATGCATCCCATTTTCCCTGCGCCTGCAGAACAGCAGCACTGGGATCTTCCGTCATACTGCGAACCACCGCATAACGGCGTGCAGCCGACGGCGGCAGACCGGCGGAATGGGTCAGGAAGTGCTGTATGGTCACCGCTCGATCCCACAAGGCTTTGCCGGTGGTGAATTCCGGGAGATATGTACGAACCCGTTCTCCTAAGGCCAGCCTGCCTTCCTGGGCAAGAAGCGTAATCGCAGCCGCGGTAAACGATTTGGTGACCGAGGCCGTGCCGAAGATTGTATTCTCGGAAGCTGCCAGGCCCTGTTCTTGATCGCGGCATCCAAAGCCGCGTGCATAGACCATGTCCCCCTGTTCGGCCAGCGCCACGGCCATGCCGGGAATGTCATGCTGCTGCCGGATCTGCTCTATCCATTGATCCAACTGCTGCTCCTTATACTCCTTCCATCCGGTCACCGGTACCATCCCTTCTTCTGTTGTTGTTTTTTCTACACTTTGGGTATAAAACGGTATCCATGGAAGATCCCGCGAACTTGCCCGTCTTCGCCTGGCACAAAGCGGATACCCGTTTCCGAACCGCGGTACATCACGGCCCCAGTACCAGGGCCGCTGGGTCGGATGCATTGTTTCCGGCCCTTGTTCTCCAAATAGGCCGCCTCATCTTCTAATGTGACCACCAGCTCCGCCCCTTCGTCCGACCGATACGTTCCAACCCACCGCTGCAGCTCTTCTTTGCTCCCAGGGTGGTATTGCGGTTCTCGGGTAAGCGGTTCTTCCAGAGGAAGGCCCAACGCCAGATTCAGTGCCGCCAGCCAAACACGGTGCACCGGTACGTCCACAATATTGGCCAAAACAGCAGCCGTGAGACCAGACTCGGGCACCACGCCAAATGCGGCGGCAATGCCTTTGAGACTGCCGCCGTGCTCGACCACTGTGCAGCCGTGGTAATCGGGGTGGACCATCAGCCCAAAACCGTAAAAGTTGCCGCGCCCGCAGGGTACCTGGGGTGCCGTCATGGCAGCCAGCCCTTGATCCGAAAGTCCCGTATTGCAGAGACCGTGATACACTTGGCCGTATTTCACGAGATCGAGGACATTGGATTTCAAAAATCCGGCGGCAAGCATGGAAGGTGCGGCATTCCAGTAGGGCGCCGCAATTACGTTGTCCTGTCCGTCTTTCATGTATAGTTCCGTGACATCGGAGAATCGCTCCAGGTCCGTTGGTTCCCATACCGATGCATCCATGCCTAGGGGCCGGAGGATTTTCTCTTCCACAAAATCTGGGAAGGGCATGCCGCTGACCCGCTCGACCACCGCACCCAGCAGGGCATAGGCGTCATTAGAGTAGCTGAACTGGCTGCCGCAGGGACCAATGAGCCTAGGGTGCTGCTCTGCCAGATACTGGATCAAATCCTCGGCGCTGTCAATGGGCGGATGGTCGATCCAGTTCTGCCACACGTTGTCCTCCCGCAACTTCTCAGCGCTGGGATCGTCCTGGATACTACGGACCATGGCATAGCGAAGGGCACCCGTCGGCGGAAGGCCCGAAGTATGGGTTAGGAAATGAAACAATGTCACGGTGCGATCCGTTTCGTCACAGCCTGTGGTAAACGAAGGCAGGTGCTTTCGGACAGGATCGCCCACGGCCAGCTTCCCTGCATCGGCCAACAGCATAATGGCTAAAGCTGTAAACGATTTGGTCACCGACCCGATCCCGTACACCGTTTCGGCTGTGGCCTTGAGTTCTTGCCCGACGTTGCGCATGCCGAAACCTTCGGCGTACAGCGTACGGCCGTTTTCGGCCAAGGCAACGGACAGTCCCGGTATCTCGTATTCCTCTTGAATCGATGACACAAGCTGCTCAAATTCCAGTATGCGTTCGTTGTCCAGCATCACAGCCACCTTCCATCTCTATGAATTGCGCAGGCGAGGATCGAGGGCATCCCGGAGTCCATCGCCGAGCATATTGAAGGCAAGCACCAAAAGCATGATAGCTGCGCCGGGAAACCACATTAAATGCGGTGAAGTATGGATGTGCTGTCGCCCTTGGCTGAGCATGGCCCCCCAGTCGGGCTGCGGGGGCTGCGCACCCAAACCGAGAAAGCTCAGAGCCGCTGCACTTAAAAGGGCCGTGGCCATGCGCAGTGAAGAAAAAACCAGGATCGGTGCAATGGTGTTGGGAAGAACGTGAAAAAAGATAATGCGGACGCTGCTGCACCCGATGGCCCGAGCGGCTGCGACAAACTCGTTCTCCTTGAGGCCCAGCACCGTACCCCGCACAAGACGGCTGAATAGGGGAATTGACCAGACGCCCACGGCAATCATGACATTGTACAGCCCGGGACCTAAAGCAGCCACCAGCGCCATGGCCATCAGCACTCCTGGAAATGCCATCATGATGTCCATTATACGCATGATGGTATTGTCCACAAACCCGCCAAAGAAGCCGGCCACCAATCCCAGCAGGCCTCCGCCGAACAACCCGATACTCACAGAGATCATGCCAATGGCCAGGGAAATGCGGGAGCCCCAGATAATACGGCTCAACTGGTCGCGCCCGTGCTGATCCGTTCCGAACCAGTGCTCGGCGCTGGGCCCTTCCATGCGTGCGCGCCAGTTCTGCTCGTAGGGATCATAGGGCGCCAAGACCGGTGCCAATATGGCAACCGACACATTGAAGGCGATCAGAAGCAGGCCGATCACCGCTGTTCTGTTTTTGCGGAACCTGCGCCAGAAATCGTAGAGTTTTCCCCGGCTGCTTGACAGCCACTTCGGTCCTGCTCCATAGGAAACGGGCAATTGTTTGGCATGGGAATCCACATGGGTATTTTGCATTGCACTACCCCCTCAGTCGTAGCGGATCCTCGGATCCACAAATGCATATAGAACATCCACAGCGAGGTTAATGACCACAAAGCACAGGGCAAAGAGCATGACACCGCCCTGAACCACAGGAAAATCCCGATAGTGGATGGCGCTGACCACATAACGGCCTAGACCAGGCCAGGAAAAGACTGTCTCCACGACCACAGCGCCGCCTAACAACGCGCCTAACTGAATGCCCGCCAAGGTAATGACCGGAATCAGGGCATTGCGCAGCGCGTGGTGATAGAGAACGAGGCGCTCCCCCAGTCCCTTGGACCGCGCCGTCCGAATATAATCCTGACGGAGAATTTCTAGAATGCTGGATCGTGTCAGCCGGGCCATGATCGCCGTGGAAGAAATGGACAGTGTAATGGTGGGCAGGATATAGCTCTGCAGCCCGGCCAGTGTCCAGGGCGGTCCGTACATCCCCGACGGCGGAAACAGCGGCAGCCGGTAAGCCAAGTAGTACATGAGAATAAGGCCGATCCAGAAACTGGGCGCGGAAATCCCAAACATGGCCGCCAGCATGCTGAGGTTATCGCCGGCTGAATGCTGGCGTCTGGCAGCAAAAATGCCTAAGGGAATACTCATGGCCATGCTGAAGGCAATGGCCATGGCTGCCAGGCTCGCGGTGGCGAAGAAACGCTCTTGAATCTCCAGAGCCACCGGTCTGCGGGTCCGAAGGGATGTTCCGAGATCGCCCTGTACCAATCCCTTCAGGAATTCCCAAAACTGGACAAAAAGAGGCTGATCCAAACCAAGGCGGGCCCGGATGGCCTCCACATCCGCATCGCTGGCTGTAATGCCCGCCATGACGCGGGCGGGATCTCCGGGAATGAGATGCATGATCAGAAAAGTAATTAGGGCAACACCCAGCAGGATAGGAATCAGCAGCACAAGCCTTCGTATAATGTAACGAACCATACTGGCATCCACTCCTCACACAACTGGACAGGGCTCCGGAGGCCCGCAGGCCGCCCGGAGCCCGGTATAGAACGCAAGCTATTCGTAAAGCCAAAGATTGTTGAAATCAAAGGTGCGGGAAACACTAAAAATGTAGTCTTTGACTTCGGCGCGATGGGCCATCAGATAGTACTCGTTCATGATCGGTATCGTGGGCGCCTGCATAGCGATCAAATCCTGTGCTTCATAGTACACTTCCCGGCGCTCATCTTCATCGCCGGTGCGCTTACCCGCATCCAGCAGTTCATCGATCCTGGCATCGGAGAACCCGCCCCAGTTAGCCCAACCCTCGGTATGATACATCAAGTCAAGATGGGCCGTGGGGTCCCCGGTGCGCTGCATCATCCCGATATAAGCCAGATCGAATGCTCTGGCATTGAGGTTATCCACCAAGGTAGCGAATTCCAGAACTTCGATATCCACATCCAAACCCAGCTGCCTGAACTGGTAATGCACAGCCTCGTTCAACTCGCGGTCCATGGTGTAGCGGCCTTGGGGAGTGGAAAGCTTAAAGGCGAAAGTTTCACCGTCGGCATTGCGCAGCATACCGTCATCATCCTGCATCCAGCCGGCCTCTGCCAAGAGTTCCAGTGCCTTCTCGGGATTGTAGGGAAATGTATAGACATCATCCTTGTGGTAGTACGAATAATTGGGAAGGGGCCCTTTACCCGGTTCGGCAACGCCTTCCAAGAACACCTCGACCAGCTCTTCTACGTCCAAGGCATAGCTGAGGGCCTGTCTGACCTTTTCATCCTCAAACAGCGGATTGTCGAGATCGAACACCAGATAGCGAGTATTGAAGTCCGGTTCGCCAACCAGCACCACATCGTCGTCGGCTTCCAATGTTTCAATCTGTTCTATGGGTACCGATGTCATGAAGTGGATGCGTCCTGTGCGCAGCTCGGTCAGCTGGGTGCCGGCTTCCGGTATGGGGCGGTACACGATTCCGTCGATATTCGGTGCACCATCCCAGTAGTCTGGATTGGCTGTCAGAACCACTTCGGTGTCCGGCGTCCAGGATTCGAACATAAAGGGGCCGGTTCCGACTGGGTTGAAGGCCGCGTCATCGCCATACTCCTCAATGGCTGCCGGACTGGCGATGAATGAGGTATTCTGGATCACTACTTCGTCGATGAAGGCAGCGTTGGGTTGATGGAGCACGAAACGGACTGTGTAATTATCAGGGGTATCGATTTCCTTAATGTTTTCCCGGAATGCTTCGCCGGTGTGTGAAGCTGTATCCGGGTCCATGACACGCTCGTAATGGAATTTGACCGCTTCTGCGTTAAAGGGAGTGCCGTCATGGAACGTGACATCGTCGCGCAGGTAGAACGTGTACTCCGATGCATCCTCTGCAATCTCCCAGCTGTCTGCCAGGCCCGGCGCGTAAGAACCGTCAAAATCACGGCGGATAAGATGCTCGAAAATCTGGAATGCCACGCCGCTGGTTGGAGCGTCCTGAATGGCTGGCGGATCGAAATTGATCACATCAGCGCGCAGGGCAACTCGCAGCGTTCCCCCTTGGCGGGGCTCCTCGGCCGTGCCCAAGCCAGCTAGAAGCAGCACCACTGCCAAAACCACGAAAACACTAGGCCACCATCGTCTCTGCATTGCCAATTCCTCCTTTTAACCTTGGTTGCATGGGAGTGAAAAACTGATACGATAACCGCCCTATCGCCCCCTTTGATCGACGAATTTCAAATTTCAGATTCTATATTATTACGTATTATATCAACTACCAGTTCGCTCGTCAACATTTTTCGTTGTGAATTTCGCCACGGGCCTGCGGTTTTCAAGTGGTCTGTCCAGGCCCGCTGCGAAACGTTCTGTCCCCACCGATTCCCATGACCAGCTGGCCAGATCGATATCTGGCAGTCCCTTGCGATAATTGACAAAAGGATGTGACGATGATATGATTTATAGAGATTTTTCCTTTTCTTCACCCGTTTTTTCGTAACTTCGGCGTTTCTATCAGTCACGGAACAGCCGGTCACACCGTACCCCGAGGAGGTGATCTTCGAAGTCCGCCGGAAACGCGTGCAGTTTTAAAATCAGTGAGGAGGTTTTCTGATGCGAGCGTATTCCTTCACAGCCGTTCTCGTTCTGAGCTTGCTTTTGATGCTGTCCATGCACACTTGGGCCTTCGATCCCGAGGATCGTGTCAAAGATGTTATGATTCTCTCGACCACTCCGGACTATGACCCTGTCCGGTACGAATCGGCCATGATTACGGCAGACGTTTGGCGGGAGCTCGGCATGGACGTCACTGTCCGGCCGTTGGACTTTCACAGGTTGATTGCAGATACCCGGGACGAACCCTACGATTTCGACGCCTTCACATTGGGCTGGTCCGGCCGAATCGAGCGCTTGGATCCAGATATGTTCCTGTACTCCCTGTTCCATTCGTCACAGGCCATGCCCGGCGGCAACAACCGGTACGGGTTCATGCATGACGAATACGATCGACTGGTGGAACAGCAGCGAACGGAAATGGACATTGATGCCAGACAGCAGCTGGTCTACGAGGCCCAGGACATACTGGCAGAAGAAATTCCGAAACTGACGCTTTTCTTCCGGGACGAAATTCAAGCCTACAACCATGAGAACTTCGAAGGCTTTCTCGTAATGCCCGGTGAGGGCATCAACAACGAATGGACGCCAATGAAAATTGAGCCCTTGGGCGATCAGCGCATGCTGCGGATTGCCAGCACGGAAGACCTGGATACCTTGAATCCACTGGCGGCCACAACGGTCTGGGACTGGAAAAACCTGCGGCTAATCTACGACAAACTAGTACGGATCAGTCCTGAAATCGAACCCCTGCCGTGGGCAGCCGAAAGCTGGGAAATTACCGACGATGTCGTGATTGACGTAACATTGCGGCCAGATATGAAATTCCACGATGGCTATCCGGTACGAACCGAGGATGTGTCCTTTACATTCAACTACATGATGGAGTGGGGTGTACCGTATTTCGACGCATTCCTAGGACCACTGGAGAGCGTCGAAGCGGTGGACGAATCGGTCATTCGCTTCACGCTCAAGGAACCCTATGCGCCGTTTCTCACCAACACCCTGGGACAGATCCCCATTCTTCCCGAGCACATTTGGGAAAACGTAGTGGAAGACTATGACCTCGATCATCCAGAGCAGTGGGACAACCCAACCGCCATCGGCAGCGGCCCCTTCGCATTCAACTACTGGCGGCGCGGTGAAGAATTGCGCATGGATACCTTTGAAGATTACTTCGAACCTGCATCCATTGACGGCATCCTGCACATTGTCTACGGCCATGCCGAGGCCGTACTCGGCGCCTTGGAAATGAACCAGGCCGACATGAATGCCTGGCGGTTTGAACCCCTGCACATCGCAGAAGTGGAGCGTATGGACCATATGACGGTCACAGAAGCTCCTGATATTGGCTTTTACTATCTCGGCTTCAACCTGCGCCGCCCACCGTTCAGCGACAAGGCGTTCCGGGAAGCCATCAGCTATGCCGTGGACTACGAGTTGATTATCGAAGCTCTCCTGCAAGGCTATGGGCAGGCTGGAGCAGCCGGCATGGTCATTGCCCCGGGGAATGAATTCTGGAACAATCCCGATCTGCCGCGGCAGTTCTTGGATGTGGACGAGGCCAGATACCGCCTGGAAGAAGCAGGATACCGATGGGACGATGACGGCTATATGTACTATCCGGAATAGGGCAGACCGTTTTGCGTCTTTCCAGGGGAGCCCAGACAGCTGTCTGGGTTCCCCATCCCATGGAAGGGAGAGATTCCCCCGTGAGAAAATACATTGTCCGCCGCCTGGTACAGATGATCATCGGCCTTTTTCTGGTGGCTTCCGTAACCTTTTTGATGTTCCGCCTTCTGCCCGGTGATCCCACCGCCTCACTGCTGGATCCGGCATTCACGGTAGAAATTCGGGAAACCATCATCGAACGCTTCGGGTTGAACGAACCTCTCCATATCCAATATATCAACTACCTCCAAAACCTCGTCCAAGGCGATTTTGGTCGTTCCTTCTACTACCGCCGCCCATCCGTGGAAGTGTTGGGCGACAAGATCTGGAACACCCTGATTTTAATGCTATCTTCCATGATTATCGCCTATAGTATCGGCGTCATTGGAGGTATGATTCTAAGCTGGAAGCGCGGGTCTAAGATCGAGTGGGGGGGAATTACCCTTGGCCTATTTCTGCGCTCGGCACCCATGTTCTGGACGGGGATGCTGTTGATCATGCTCTTTGCATTCAACCTCGGATGGCTTCCCCATTCTGGAATGCGCACGCCGGGCTATGAAGCCGCCACCACCTTCGCGAAATTCTTCTCTGTGGATTTTCTCCGCCATCTGCTGCTGCCGATGATCACGGCTTCGCTGTACTTTTTGGGCACGCCGCTCTTGATCATGCGCAACACCATGCTGGAGACCCATGGCGAAGACTACATCGAGCTCAGCCGCGCCAAGGGACTATCGGAATGGAGAATTATGATCCTCCACGCCGGCCGCAATGCACTGCTTCCGGTCATCACCGCCGGTGCCCTCTTCCTTGGCCAAGCCCTGGGCGGACAGGTTGTTGTGGAATACGTTTTCGGTTGGCCCGGCCTGGGACGGGAAATTGTACTATCCGCCCAGCGGCATGATTATCCGGTGGCGCAGACGGCCTTTTTGTTCCTGGCCTTCATGGTCATGCTGATGAATCTTGTGGCAGACCTGTTCTACAGCTACCTGGATCCTCGAGTCAAACTGAAATAGGGAGGGAACATCATGGCCGTAACTACCATGCCGCAGACAAAATCCAAATCCGGATTTCGCCGCTCCCTTTTGGAACCGTTCCTTGACTTTGTCAGGCGCGATCGGTTGGCGTTGATCGGAATCCTGATCATTGTCTCCTTCATTCTGATAGCCGTCTTCGCCCCGTTTCTGGCACCCCATGATCCCAGGGATATGCTGCGGCGCGAAGACGGCACCTTAGCGCGATTGGACCCGCCGTCCCTGAGGCACCCCTTTGGCACCACGAATTTGGGACGTGACGTCTTCAGCCAGGTCCTCATCGGCACCCGAGCCGCCCTCCTGGTTGGCTTTTTGGCCGCCTTTTTTGTGACGCTAATCGGAACCAACATCGGCATCATCGCAGGCTATTACGGAGGCTGGGTGGATTCACTCTTAATGCGTCTGGTCGACATTCTCTACGCTATTCCTCTCATCCCCTTTGTCATCATTATGATGGCTCTTGTGGAGCCGTCCATTTGGAATGTGATCTGGGGTATTTCACTCTTGACCTGGCGTACCGTGGCTCGGATCATTCGCTCACAGGTTCTCAGTGTTTCCCAGCGCCCCTACGTTAAGGCGGCGCGCATGGCTGGGTGCAGTAATTTCCGGATTATGTACTATCATATCGCGCCCAACATCCTGCCCTTGGCGCTTCTGGAAATGGCCTTTGCTGTAGGGTGGGCCATCACTGCAGAAGCCAGTGTCAGTTTTGTCGGCTTCGGTGACCCGACGGTAATCAGTTGGGGACAAATTTTGCACATGGTCTTTCTTACCGGCGCGATCCGCACCGCTTGGTGGTGGGTCGTTCCTCCCGGGCTGGCCATTGCCCTGCTGCTGATTGGTGTCTTCTTCACTGCCCGCTCCTTAGAAGAAGTGGTCAATCCTAGATTGAGGAGGCGGTAACCATGGCTCTGCTTGATGTCCATGACGTAGAGGTTACCTACAGGACAAAGGAAGGCCCGTTGAAGGCGGCGGAGTATGTTTCGTTTCAGCTGAAAAAAGGCGACAGCCTGGGATTGATCGGCGAAAGCGGCTGCGGCAAATCGACCATGGCCAAGGCCATTTTGCGGCTCCTGCCTGACAATGGCCAAATTTCCGGAGGCGAAATTCTGTTCCAGGAACAGGACTTGGCCAAGCTTTCGCCTAAGGAAATGCGAAAACTTCGCTGGAAGGAATTATCACTTGTGACGCAGAGTGCCATGAACTCGCTCAATCCCGTCTACACAGTCGGTGCCCAAATTGTGGAAGCTATCCGTACCCACGAGGCGGTTAGCAAACGAAGGGCGTGGGAACGGGCGGAAAACTTGTTCCGGCTGGTGAATATTGAGCCGTCCCATCTCACGAACCATCCCCATGAACTGAGCGGTGGTATGAAGCAGCGGGCCATCATTGCCATGGCACTGTGTCTTAACCCTTCACTTGTCATTGCCGACGAACCCACGACGGCACTGGATGTGATTGTCCAAGATCGAATCCTGCAGCAGATCGTGCGGATTCAAAAGGAAATTTCCAGCAGTCTGATCTATATCAGCCATGATATTTCGGTGATTGCGGAAACCTGCGACTATGTGGTCGTCATGTATGGCGGGCATGTGATGGAGACTGCTCCGGTCAGGGAATTTTTCCGGCATCCATCCCATCCCTACAGTCTGGGCATGCAGAATGCGTTTCCCAACTTAGAGGACGTAGATTCCGAACTGATCTCCATTCCCGGTTATCCGCCGGACCTGTTGAATCTGCCGCCGGGGTGCCGTTTCTCTCCCCGTTGTCCCTTTGCCGACTCTGTCTGCCAAGAAGAACGGCCGGAACTGCACTTCATTGGGACACAGCACGGGACCCGGTGCCATTTCCCTGACAGAGCAGAGGCATTTCGGGCGCAGGCCAAGCTTCCGGAAACATGGACCGAAAGACCTGCCCAAGGACAAAGGGGGGTTGGTGCATGACCACAGCCAACGGCCGATTCATCGAAGTGAAAGGGCTAAAGAAGTACTTTCCGGTGCATCGCGGCTTTCTCGATTCCCTGCGCTCCCAGAGCAAATATGTAAAAGCCATTGATGACATCGATTTCTTCATCAAGCGGGGTGAAATACTGGGCCTGGCCGGCGAAAGCGGTTCCGGGAAAACCACTACCGGCGAAATCATGGTGCGGCTGCAGGACCCTACAGCCGGCGACATCTTCTTTGACACCATCAATGTGGCCGACCTCCAGGGCAGGCAGTTAAAGGAATTTCGGCTCCGGGCGCAGATGATCTTCCAAGATCCCTATGAAACATTCAGCCCGAGATTGACCGTATTCGGCAGTATCGTGGAATCCCTGAAAGTACATCGCATCGGCACCAGTGCAGAAAAGGTAGACCGGGTCAAAGAAGCGCTCACCCGTGCCGAACTGCGTCCCGCGGAAAATTTTCTCTACCGCTATCCCCATGAGTTGAGCGGAGGGCAGCGGCAGCGGGTGGCTATCGCCCGGGCTATGGTCGTGGATCCCCAGTTCATTGTGGCCGATGAACCTGTGTCGATGCTGGATGTATCCATACGAGCCGGAGTCCTGAACCTGCTGAAGAGGCTTCGTTCCGACTTCGGCCTCACCATGCTCTATGTATCCCACGATCTGTCCACCGTTACCTACCTCTGCGATCGCCAAGCAACGATGTATCTCGGCAAAATCGTCGAAGTGGGGCCGTCTAAAGTCATGGTCAAAGGGGCGCACCATCCCTACACGAAAGCTCTCTTCTCTGCCGTACCGCTGCCGAACCCCGATGCCCATCGGGAACGGACACCCATTGAAGGTGAAATTACGGGTAACATTGATCTGCCCCGGGGATGCCGCTTCAATCCCCGATGCCCCTATGCCATTGACATCTGTTTCCAAGAAGAACCGGATCTAGTGGAGTCAGAGCCCGGGCATGCCACTGCCTGCCACGTATTCCCGGCCCGTGCCGACTGACTTCCTCCACAACACCATATGCTACGATATACAGCAGGGGTGCCGGTAAGGCACCCCTGCTGTCTCTTGTCTTCTTTATTCATTGTCCAACCAGCGCAAGGCTCTGGGCATTCTCAGGCCCCAGGCATCCTATGCTGCGGACACAGGGATTCACCATGGCTCTGCCCAAGGCCTGGAAATTAACGATTCTGCTGGGCATAGGCGGCACCGTGCTGACCGGAAATCCTGCTCCAGACGACATTGATGGTATGGGCGAGGCCGCCCACAGAGCCTTGTCCGCCAATGTTGGCGCCGCCCACC
>PUOC01000324.1 GCA_003551965.1 Clostridiales bacterium
ACTCTTGGCCAACCCCACAATGCCGGTTCGAAAGGTGTTCGAGAGCAGCAGCCCGTCAATCGGCGCTTTCACCGACGAAGACGCGAAGTTCACAATGCGGCCGGACTGCTGCTTGCGCATATGCGGCAGTACAGCGCGAATGGCACGGACATAACTGAGCAAATTCAACTCGAACGCTTCCAGCCACTGCTGATCATCGAGCTGGTCGAAATTACCCGGCGGCGGTCCACCAGCGTTATTCACCAACACATCCACGGTTCCCAGGGCAGCCGCCGTACGATCCACCAATGCTTCAATATCCGCCGGCTTCCTCAGATCGCAAACCTGCCGATGCACCTCGGCATTGGTCGCCGACCGTATCTCCCTCTCGGCTGTTTCCAAGGTCTTCTCACTGCGACTGGAGATCATGACCCGGGCCCCTTCCCGAGCGAACTCCAGCGCCGCTGCCCTGCCCAGCCCGCGGCTCGAGGCCAATACTAGAACACTTTTTCCCTTCAATCCTAGATCCACGGCAACCACTCCCTTCGGTAAAAAGCAAACGAAACCGCTCGTTTATGATCCTTATGGTGACCCTCTAATTGCGTTGAGCCTCTGCATTCTCCCCGTTCCCACCTACGATCGAGCTGCCCAATCGGGAATGCGTCCGTTACCGGCACGCTGTCCCTGCAGAACCCAAACAAGGTTGAAACAGGCCACAAAGCCGCCTTCATAGCCGTGTCCACTACCGCCTTCGAACTGCAAAGAGATGGTTCCGTCACTGGCCGTACCACTAAAGCTGGCGGCTAAAGAGGAGTAGGCAAAGGGATCCTCATGGACACGCTGTTTCAACGGCCCGGTGCTGCCGCAATCTTCACTGCGCCGGACAAAAGCCGCTCTCGGCGCACGCCGCAATGACGGTACCATAGGTGCTCACCACTACATTCGGAAACCGCCCTCAGTCAAAGACACTGTGCACGGAAAAGCAGGCAGTGCCCAAAAACTCCGCCAACTCTTCGCGCTTAACAGCCATTCCTCCCACTCCTTCCCCGCAATACCAAAAAACCGCACGGAACGGATAGGACAGGCTGCATTAGAGCGCCGGCATGTCTCGCCGCGGCATCAACAGCCAAAGGCAAACTTACACGAAACGTGAAACGAGGGACAAGTTTGACAACCCTACAACAGAGGTGTATCACAGAATCAGAGGACCCATACTGCACCGCTGTCGCACCGAACCGAGTGTACGGTTCAATTTAGGGGAGGAATCTACCATGAGGTTTCGAAACGTTTGCTCTGTAATGTTCCTAGTGTTGGTGTTCTGCTCTGCTGTGTCCGCTAACGAAAACGGCCATGAAGGGGGCCCGGAGGAGAACGCGGTCTTTAGAGGACTGCATTGGGGCGACTCCTTAGCGGCCTTAGACGAAGTTATTCGTGTGGAGCATGACGAACTGGGTGTTGCGGCCTTTATTAAACGCGGCGATCGTCTCGAATTAGGGCCCGTTCCCCTAGACAGCATCACGTACCAATTCTTCAACGAAGAACTGTTCCGAATCACCCTCCGGTTTTCCCACGACCACTTTGACGACATTCTCGACTTGTTTCTCACCCGATACGGCAGAGAAAAGGAAACCAACTTCTTGAACACACAGTATTACTGGGACCCGCAGGGCACCGGAATTACTCTGATGTGGCCGGTTTTCGACGACAGTGGAGAACCTTATATCTCCAAGGTCGTTTTTGAAAGTCTATCCCGCGGTGCGGCTCTGAGACAATGGCAGAATGAAGAAATACTGCTGCAGAAGGAAAGGGATGCCACAGAAAAAACCGGCGGAGCCTATGACTGGTAAGCGATTTGCCCGGGTTTCGTGTCCGATCCTTTTCGCGGCGGCAGAAAGACTTGGTGCGGTCTCAGACCGGAGGCGCTCACTGTCACCCGCCACCAGATTTCCGTTTGCAGCCTACAGCCGTCTTGGCTCTTGACGGCTTTTTTCTGTCCCATTTTCGTTTCCTCTCGGGCGTGCCCGACTCCCAACTCCAATAAGCCCTTATTGAAACAATCGCCGCATAGTGTCCGCCAAAGCCGGCTGCAGCTCCGGCCCGCCCGGTATTTCGTGGATAATATACCCGTCATACTCAATTTCTTTCAATATCTTCACGATTCGCCGCCAATCCAGGTCCCCTTCACCGAAGGGGACGTAGGAGCCGGTCCTGTATGAGTAGTCTTTGACATGGACACGAACGATGTGTTCCCGAAGTTCATGCAGCCAGTGCTCCGGATATCCCGTATCCCGCATGTTGGCCACATCCAGATAGGACTTCACCCAGGGGCTGCCGACATCATCCAGAAATTCCCGCATTTCCTTGGGACTTAAGAGAAACCGATTCCAAACGTTTTCCAAACCAATAACGGCGTTGTGCCCTTTGGCTGTGGGTATCATGTCCCGCATCATCCCCAAAAAGCGATCATAGACGCGGCTGTACGTCTCCTCTGCCTCTAGGCGCCCTGGATTCAGCAGGACTACGCCGGTCCCGATCATACCTGCAATCTCCAGCGACCGCTCCAACTCCCGCAACCCCTGTTCTTGCACCTGCGAATCCGTACTGAGCAGACTGCCCCGCTGGGCAAACCAGGCCAGAAGACTGCTGACGGCAATGCCCTTCTCCCGACAGCGGCGGCCTATGGTGTGAATTTCGTCCGCCGACAAATCGATGTCTGGATCCCCTCCTTCGAAGAAAAAGAGTTCCAGCGCATCATAGCCAACCTGTTGGCAAAGCTCCAGACACTGTTCCAAGGAACACATGTCGCGAACCGTCAGCTGCGTCATGCCGATCTTCATGCCGGCCCCCCTTTGCAAATATGCTGACCCTAAGAATTTCCGTCGTTTGCGTACACGGCGCGGCCAGTTTGGGCCGATTCGTAAATCCCGTCGATAATTTCCGTGACAGCCAAAGCCTCCTCTGCCCGTACCAAGGGTTGTGTGTCATTGACAATCGCGTCAATCCAGTGTTCCGCTTCCAGGAAATCATCATGGAGGCGCCCTTCGGCATAGCGGATCCCGCTGTGCAGATCCGGATAGGTCTCATAAAGCCGGCCATAGGACTCGCCATTAATGCGCAGTCCGTCCAGGTAATCTGCCCCGGCTTTGGTGCCGTAGAGAATGTAGCTGGGTCGGCAGCCTTGGAGCGTATTCAAAAGCCAGCTGGTCTCCACCAGCACAGCTGCACCATTCTGAAAACGGATCATGGCTGCCGCAGTATCTTCCACCTCAAAGTGCTCGTGGTCCCAGCGTCCCGAAGGATTGACCAACCCGGCCCGGCGCCCTAATCTATCACTGGTGACCGCCATCACCGAGTCCCATGCGTAGTTATCCATCAGCCAAAGCACCAGATCGACAGCATGAGTGCCGGCGTCAATTAGGGCGCCTCCGCCTTGCTGCTGGCGATCGGTGTACACACCCCATGCCGGGAGTCCCCGGCGGCGCAGGGCCAAGGCATGGGCCAGATAGATCTCGCCCATATGGCCGTCTGCACAAAATTGCTTCAGGTACTGCACGTCCGGCCGAAACCGGTTCTGGTAGCCAATGGTCAATTTCTTCCCCGAGCGGCGGGCAGCGGCGATCATGGCTCGCCCCTCCTCGGCGCTGACGGCCATGGGTTTCTCACAGAGAACATGTTTGCCTGCATCCAACGCTGCGGCACTGATCGCCGCATGGTGGCAGTTCGGCGTCAAGACGTGTACCACGTCCAGATCAGGAAGCTCCACCAAGCGGCGGTAGTCCGTACAGACCGAGGCCCCCGGATCTCCAAACTCGGCAGCGCCCTTTCGCGCCCGCGCTTCCACAATGTCGCAGAATGCAGTCAATTCGACGTTAGGCAGCCGCGACAGCGCCGGCAGGTGTTTGCTGGCAGCAATACCTCCGACGCCGACAATGCCGACGCGCACCGCTTCCTCTCTCATCTCCGCACCGCCCTTTTGATGGTATTGCTGTCTAATGGGAGCCTACCCCTGCAGAAGTCGCCTTACTCTTCGTCCGAAAAGATCACTCCGGGTCCATAAGGGGCAAGCCCTACTGTAATGTAGGGATTGACACAACTGTCGTTGTGGTCATAAGCAAACTGCCACATGCGGCGGCACATGTCCTTAACCACGGCATCGTACTGGACATCGCCGGCCAAGTTCTTGGTTTCATGGGGATCGGTGGGCAGATGATAGAGCTCGTCGAAATCAAATCCGTTATAGACATACTTCCATTCTTTCGTTGCCGCCGAGCGCTGAATCCCGTACAGCTCATTGCCGTTGGATTGGGTGAAGATCGTGTCCCGCCAGGAAGCCGGTGCACGGTCCTCCATAAACGGCACCAGGCTCTGGCCCGTCAGCGCCCGCTCCGGTTGGATCCCGGCTAATTCCAGGAATGTGGGGGCAAAGTCGGCGAGGGAAACGAAAGCATCGGCAACTCGGCCGGGGTTGTTTATTCCCTTTGGCCAGCGCATGATCGCCGGCACACGGTAGGCCGATTGGAAGCAGGGCAGGCCTTTGGCCCAGAGGCCGTGTTCGGCCATATAGTCTCCATGGTCTGACACAAAGAGCACCAAGGTATTCTCGGCCTCTCCCGATTCGTCCAATGCGTCCAAGATACGGCCGAACAGCGCGTCTTGATAGGAGCAAAATGCCAGATAATGGCGGATCGCTTCTCTGTGTTCGTCCTCTGTCAGCTGGTCAAAACGGGAACGGGTTCTGCGGTACAGCGCTGGTTTGTCCTCCATGGTTTCGGTGAAATTAGGCGGCAGTTCAATGGGCACGTCGGCGTACATGTCCAAGAACTGCTGCGGTACTTTGTACGGATCGTGCGGGCCTAATGTTCCCACATACTGGCACCAAGGAGCTCCCTGCCCGGCGGGGCGATTGCGGATCCACTCCACGGCTTCGTCCACGGTCTGCCGGTCGCGGAACGGCGATTCGTCGATGCCGCAGATGGTAAAGGTACCATAGCCCGGGCGCTTAATTTCGTAACGCCGGCGAGGTTCGCCGTCATTACTGGACAAACTCCGATACTGCTGCCACTCTCTCCACTGCCTAAAATCCCTGCAGTCGTCCTCCGTCACTGTGCCTTCGTAATTTTTCTGAACCTGCCAACCTCTGTCAGCCGGTGTTTCTACCGCGCTCACATGCCACTTGCCGCTGAAATAAAGTTCATAGCCATTTTCCTGGAGATGGTCACTGAACAGCTTCGTGTCGGGATTCAGGCCCCGAGACAGGGCATTGGCCACCTGCACATTATTCCAAACACCGTGCTCTGTCGGGTACAGCCCCGTAAAAAAGGTGGCCCGGGACGGGCAGCAGTGGGGCGAAGGACAGTATGTGTCACTGAAAGTCAGCCCCTCCTGTGCAAAGCGTTCCAAGTTCGGCATTTTCGCCCGTGAAAAGGGAGGAGCTGTATCCCAGCGCTGCTGATCGGCCATAAAAATTAAAATATTCGGCACCGTCATTGTCTATCTCCTTTCGCAGTGCGGCTGGCCGCCGCTGTCTAACTAGTAGTTTCTTTGTTGCGGTTGGCAATCCTGCCTTTACAAGTCATTGACAAAACATTACGGATCAGCTACGATATTCATAGCCTTTGTTAATAGGATTAATTTTTTTGGCTAATTTTTACAGGGAGGCGGCTACATGAACTTCATCTTCTTTAACCCAGACGAAATGCGGGCGGAGAGCGCCGGCTGCTACGGCCATCCGTTGGTGAAGACGCCCCATCTTGATCGTCTGGCCGCAGAAGGAACCCGCTTTAACCAAGCCCACGTGACCCACACAGTGTGTTCACCATCCCGGTGCAGTGCCTTGACCGGATGGCATCCTCACGTTCGCGGCCACCGCAGTCTGTGGCATCTGCTCCACCCCGAAGAACCAAACCTTTTTGCCTATCTGCACGAAGCGGGATACCATATCCTATGGGCCGGCAAGAATGATGCCTTTGCCCCCGAGACATTGGAAAAGTACATCGATGATTACGGCAGCGCCCCGGGAAACCGCGGCGCGGGAGCTTTTCAGAACCCCTTTCCTGCCGATGATCCCCGTTTCTACTCCTTCCTTTTCCCAGAAGCGGGTGCCTATGAAGATTCCGGCGACTATGCCAATGTACAGCGGGCCATTGCGTACTTAGAAACGAAATCCGACGATGCGCCGTTTGCCATCTATCTTCCCTTGAGCAATCCCCATCCTCCCTACTGCGCTCCCAAGGGCTACCACGATATGTATGACCCCGCGGACATTCCGCCGCTGCGCCCCGTACGGGAAGAGGGTAAACCGGATTACGTGCGGGAGATCCGCAAAAGCCGTTCTTTGGACAAACTAAGCGACGAAGATTTCCGGGAAGTCAACGCCAAATACCTGGGCCAGGTCTCCTATACGGATGCACTGCTGGGTGATCTATTGGACGCTTTGGAGAAAAGCCCCTATGCCGAAAACACCGCCGTGATTTTCTGGTCCGATCATGGTGACTGGGCAGGGGATTACGGCTTGGTCGAAAAATGGCCCGCCGGTCTGGACGATACCTTAACCCGCATTCCCTTTGTGGCCAGAATTCCCGGGGGTGCCAGCGGCCATGTGGTCAGCGAACCTATAGAGCACCATGACCTGATGCCCACTGTATTGGAAATGGCGGACATTGAATGCAGACATACCCATTTTGCCCGTTCCCTGGTTCCGCAGCTGCAGGGGCAGCCCGGGGATCCGGATCGTGCTGTGTTCGCCGAAGGAGGCTATGACCTCCCCCAGGACTACTGGTGTTTCGAAGGTCGCCCCGGCTCTAGTGCCGCTGCCTTGGCCAAACCCGGGCACATCTACTATCCGAAAATTGCTCTCCAGAACGAGCAGCCCCACACCGTCTGCCGATCGGCGATGATCCGCACCGATGGCTACAAACTGATCCGGCGCACCAAACAGGTGGATGAGCTTTATGATCTGACCGAGGACCCGCAGGAACTGAACAACGTCTTCGGACACCCCGAATACAGCCATATCCAGCAGCAGCTCAGCGAGCGACTGCTGCAATGGTATCTGAGCACCTCCGATGTAACGCCCTGGTCAGAGCATCCTCGGGGCTACGAAAAGCAGACCCGGCCCGTTTGACCACGTCATGCCCTTAGGTTCTGCAGAATCGTCATTGGGACACCCATGCCCGGAGAGGAGGTTGGAAGCAACGGCCATGGGACTGCCGCGGTGCACCGCCTGATTGTCCACTATAACGCAAGGAGGGTTTAACATTGAAAATTCGTGTTCTTTGCCTTTTGTCCCTGCTCATACTGCTTTCGGCAGCATTCGGTACGGCCCTGGCCTACACTGAAGCCCCCATGCTCCAAGAACGCGTGGAAGCCGGAGACCTGCCTCCGGTGGAGGAACGGCTTCCCTTAGAACCCCTGGCCATAGAACCCGATGATACCATCGGTGTGTACGGCGGCACGGTTTCCGTGTCCGGAATCCGGCCGGAAGGCTGGGGAGACGACCACATGCTCATGGACACCTTCGCCAGTATGATGATGCCCACCGCTGACGGCGGCGGTGTCGTACCTCATTTTGCCAAGGATGTGGTCATGTCTGAAGACGCCACGACGTGGACCATTCATCTGCGGGAAGGGATTAAATGGTCCGACGGCCATCCGTTTACCACTGAAGACATTCTGTTCTGGTACGAAGACATGCTTCTCAACGAAGATCTGACACCGGCCATCGGAACGACTTGGCGGATAGGAGCCGATGTGTTCGAACTGAACGTACTCGACGACTACAGCTTTGAGATGGTTTTTCCGGGTCCGAAGCCGTTTTTCGGCAATGAACTGGTGCACTCAGGCAACGGAATGCTCAACGCCAAGCATTATCTGAAGGACTTCCATCCCAACTACACTTCCGAGGAAGAGCTGCAGCAGCGGATCGAGGAAGAGGGATACCAGCATTGGTACGAACTGTTTGCCGCCAAGAACAGCCGAGTCATGCAGGCTCCGCTGAATGTGGGCGCTCCTACCATGACCACCTACGTGCTTGTGGAGAAGACCAGCGATCGCCGGACCTGGGAGCGCAATCCTTATTACTGGAAAGTCGATGCCGAAGGAAACCAACTCCCCTATATCGACCGGATTGAAACCCAGATCGCCACCGACCGCGAAGTGGTCAGCGGCATGATCATCAGCGGCGCCCTGGACTTCGCCGCCTACCAGAATGACATCCGCGACTATCCCCTCTATCGGAGTTATGAAGAAGAGGGCGATTACCGGACGATCCTTTGGAGTTCAGGCTTTGCGTCCGATGTCATAATCAACTTGAACCTAACCACCAACAACATGGACCTGCGGGAAATATTCCAGGACGTTCGCTTCCGCCAAGCTTTGTCGTTGGGCATTGACCGGGACGAGATCAACGAAACGATCTACTATGGCCAGGGTGTGCCAATGCAGTACACTGTACTGCCGGGCAGTCCCCTCCATGATCCGGAGTTCGCCCAGGCTTATACGGACTATGATCTCGAAACAGCCAACGCGTTGTTGGATGAAATGGGACTGGAACTGGGTTCGGACGGCTATCGCACCATGCCCAACGGCGAACGGCTCCAGTTCACCATTGAAGTCTTTGACAACGAAACACCCAAAGTAGCCAATATGGAAATCATCATCGACCAATGGCGTGATCTCAACATCGACGTCCGGCTGCGCGAAATTTCCGGCGAACTGCAGGGCGAGCGCGCACCGGCTAACTTGATGGATGCCACTGTATGGCACGGCGACCGGGTAACCGATGTACTCTTCTTTGAAGCCCGCAAGATCGTGCCGATCATCCCCCACTGGGGTTCATCGGTTTGGCCCGAATGGGAACGGTATTTCCATACCGAAGGCCGCGAAGGTGAACGCCCCATTGATGTCGTCTACGAGCATTACAACAACTGGGCCGCCATGATCGTCGAACCGGACGATGACCGCCGGTTGGAACTGGGCCGTAAGGTTCTGCAGTCCCAAGCAGAGAACCTGTGGGTCATCGGAGCCGTCGGTTTGAGTCCGTATCCGATTGTGCTGAGCAATGCATTGCGCAACGTTCCCGAAGAAGGCCTCTGGGTATGGGATACGTGCTGGACCGCAGGGCGCCACCCGGGCACCTTCTTCCTAGAGCAGGACTAAAACATCGCAGAGCCCATGGCAATGGCAGTCTGGGTTCATTGATGCAGCGGCCAATGGCAAAACCCGGTACGGGAGACAGTCTCCTGTACCGGGTTTTTTGCCGCGATGAAATGCAGTCTTTCTGCATCGCTTTCCTATCGCTGCAGAAAATCACTTCCGGCAGCAGGAAAGATACCATAGGGAACGAATCCATGACAGGATGTGGTCCACCAGGTGCCGGCCGCCCGGCTCGGAGGCGGAGTATCGGCCGCTGACACAGAGCTGCAGCGGCTTTCCCGGCGCGTGTGGATCCCCCGAAAAACATGAAGAGGTGGCGTCGCTATGCCCGTAAAGTTCAGTCCTTTGTCTAAGTTCAGTGCCCTGCAATGGTTCTTTTGGAGCTCTTGGGGCACGTTTGGCGCCTTCAACGTATACCACCTGGGCGAACAGGGTTTAAGCAACAGCCTCATCGGAATTATGCTGTCCGTGATGACGTTGTCGGGCATTGTCGGCCAATATCTCTGGGGCTATGCCTGCGACAGGCTCCGCACAACGAAAAAGGTATTTATCTTCTGCTTCGGCGCCTTGGCCATCATTATATTTTTCTTTCCCACCTATCTTGTCAGCCCCGTACGCATCGGCATCGCCTTGGGACTGATCGGCCTTTTTTGGGCTGCCCAGCCATCGATCATTGATTCCTGGACCGTGGAAACATCGCCGCAGATGGCCAGGAATTACGGTTTTACCCGAGCCTTCGGTTCTGTGGGTTTTGCCATAATTGCCACCTTCTTTGGCCGCGTCATTGATCTGTACGGCTGGAATGTCATGTTCTATGGCTTCGCCATTCTGGCGCTGATAACCATGTTCATCGCGTCCACCATCGAGGACGGCCACCTCCGCACCGCCAACGCGGTGTCCCAGCGGGTCGATCCCAAAAAGCTGTTTAAAAACACGGAATATGTTCTGCTTCTGGTGGCTGCGACTGTGATATTCATTGGCTACCAAAGCACGATGATGTTTCTGCCGGCCATTCTGCGCAGCGTAGGCGGAACGCCGGCGGACCAGGGAATCGCTATGTCGATCAATGCCATCAGTGAAATGCCTCTGTTTCTGCTGTCGGTGTGGTACCTGCGCCGCTTTCGTCCACCACTGCTGTTGTTCTGCTCCGCCGCCTTTTATGTACTGCGGATCTTTGTTCTGTCGCAAGCAGCTTCACCGCAGATGGTCATCTCCGCCGGACTTCTGCAATCCATGTCCTTTGGCATTTTTCTGCCGACCATGGTCTACTATATTAAACTCATTGCCCCCGATGGCCTCAAAACCACGGCCCAGACCATTGCCACGGGCAGCTACTTCGGCATCGGCGGCGTTTTGGGCAGTGTTTTGGGTGGACGCACGATCGATGCCTTCGGCGTTTCCGTGATGCTCTATGGAGCCCTAGGATTGAGCTTGATTGGTTTTTCCCTCTTCTTCGCTAATTTCCTGCGCTCCCTGCGAGCGATTCCCGACACCGTTCCGGAAGATGCCTCTTGACAGGGACGTGTTGCTAAAATAGCCTCTCAGGCCACCGCACGAAGGCTGGTGTTCCCCGGCCGAACGGCCCAGTGGAAATAGAGAACAACGCCTAAAAGCGGCATAAAACAGCGGCACCGCAGGATTCACATCCCACCGTGCCGCTGTTTTTATTGGACTCTGTGCTAGAAGTTGTCCACAGGTTCGTTTTCTACCGGCATTTCTTCAAAGTTGTTGTCCATCTCCGTGCAGCCGATGGCAAACACCGCCGCTAAAGCCATGGCAGCCGCCAAGATAACGCCTTTGTTCCGAAGCATGTTTAACATCTCTGCATCCTCCTCTGCATTGTGTTCCCATGTCCTGCCTGACAACTCTATCTAGTATGACCTGTTCTTTAGAAGTTTTGGACCGGTTCGTTCTGTGCCGGCATGTTGTCCATGTCCTCTAGGTTGTCCACTTCACCGCACCCGACGGCGAACACGGCTGCTAAAGCCAAGCCGGCCGCCAACACGATTCCTTTGTTGCGTAGAATGCTCAACATGTCTGCTGCCTCCTTTTGTCTAACATGTTACAGTCCGGGTGCAAAACACAAATCAACGGCCTGTAAATCCTTTGCAATATGGCAGTGCAGGACGCCGAGACCGCAGCAGAAGGCGCGGGCATCCCGCAACGCAGGCAACGGCGCCCCGGTAGGAGCGCCGTTGCAAACCGATGCCTGCAGATGGTCTACGAAGAACAATCAAGATATTCGAGAATGGATCTTGCAGCGCGTCGGCCCTCACCCATGGCAGCAATGACAGTGGCAGCTCCGGTAACAATGTCACCGGCTGCAAACACCCCCGGAATATTGGTCATCAGGGTGTCGGGATCTACCTCAATGTAGCCCCGTGCATCCAATTGCAGGTTGGGGTTGCTGCGGATCAAAATCGGATTCGGGCCCTGGCCGACGGCAACAACCACCGTATCAACCTCCAGTACAAAAGCAGAATCCGGTATCGGCTGGGGCCGGCGGCGGCCGCTGCCATCGGGTTCTCCCAACTGCATGCGCTGGCATCGAAGCCCCTGCACCTGATAGTTCTCGTCACCCAAGACTTCTAGGGGATTGGTCAAGAGCTGAAACCGAATGCCTTCTTCCTCGGCGTTGACAATTTCCTCCAATCGAGCCGGCATTTCTGCTCGAGAGCGCCGATAAACAATGGATACCTCCGATGCTCCCAAGCGAACTGCAGTTCTGGCCGCATCCATGGCCACATTGCCGGCCCCAATCACTGCAACTCGCTTTCCTACCCTAATCGGCGTGTCATACTCGGGAAAACGGAAAGCTTTCATGAGATTGACACGGGTCAGGAATTCATTAGCGGAATAGACGCCATTCAGGTTTTCACCTTCTAGGCCCAGGAAATTAGGCAGGCCAGCGCCGGCACCGATAAATACAGCGCCATATCCCTGGGAAAACAGGTCGGGGATATCCAGGGTCTTGCCGATCAAGTAGTTTGGCTGTATCGAAACTCCCAGATCGCGAATTTGGCCAATTTCATAATCCACTATATCTTTGGGCAGCCGAAACTCGGGAATACCGTAACGGAGCACACCTCCGGCGGCATGGAGTGCTTCGAACAAAGTGACCTCCAGGCCAGCCACAGCCAGATCGGCGGCCGCGGTCAACCCCGCTGGTCCTGAGCCGACCACAGCTGCCTTTTGCCCGGCCTTTGCCTGCCCGCTGTCCGCCCGGTTTAAAGTGCCATTGTAATGCTGCCGCGCCCAATCAGCACAGTAGCGTTCGAGGGCGCCCACGGCCACAGGCTCTCCCTTCTTAGCCAATATGCAGCGTCCCTCACACTGCGTTTCCTGAGGGCACACACGGCCGCAGATAGCAGGAAGGCGGTTCTGATCCTGCAAAATTTGATAGGCACGGCCGATATTTCCATGGACAATGGCCTGCAGAAAAGCGGGAATATCCACTCCCACCGGACAGCCCTTACTGCATTGGGGGCTGCGGCACTGCAGACAGCGTTCAGCTTCTGCCCTGGCCTGCTCCCATGTATAACCCAATGCGACCTCATCAAACCCTGTTCTGGCCCCTTTGGGAAGCTTGTTCATTTCCTGTCGCGGCGCCATCTAGCCAACCTCCTCCAGCCGGCACCGATGCAAAGATTTTCGCTCCATGTCTCGGTAAAACGGCTGACGCTTCAGGATCTCCTTGAAGTCCACTGCACTGCCATCAAAGGCCGGCCCGTCCACACAGCAGAACTTCGTCTGGCCATCCACGGTCACTCGGCAGCCGCCGCACATGCCGGTTCCATCCACCATTAATGTATTGAGACTTACCACACTGGACACGCCGTGTTCTGCAGCCACATCCACCGCCGCAGCCATCATCGGCAGAGGCCCGATGGCGATGACCTCATCCACATCTTCTCCGGCCAGAACCTCCCGCAGGAGATCGGTCACAAAGCCTCTGCGTCCTAGGGAACCATCGTCGGTACTGTAAGCCGACTGCTCGCTGATGGCTTCCATCTCCTGGGTCATGATCAGCAGCTCTTTTCTTTGGGCCCCTTGGAGATGGATAATCTTGTTTCCTTTTGCGGCCAGAGCCTTGGCCTTGGGATACATGGGAGCGACACCCAAACCGCCGGAAACGCAGACCACCGTACCCTCGTGACGGACAGGATATGGTTCGCCCAAAGGGCCAAGCACATCCAGGAATGCATCGGCTTCATTGAGTTCGTTTATTTCTCGGGTGCTGCGTCCGATGCCGTGACAGACCAACGTAATCGTGCCGGCTTCAGCATCGAAGTCGGCAATGGTGAGCGGAATTCGCTCGCCCATTTCCTTATGGCGCACAATGACGAAATGCCCCGGTTCTGCTTTTGCAGCCACCTGGGGTGCCGCGACTGCAAACCGCACGATATCCTGGGCTAATACCTCTTTGCGCAGAATGTTCATTGTCCCATCCTCCCTAGATCCCGCTGCCTTGCAGCAATCGCAGAAAGGCACGGAGGGCAGTGTCGAAATGTTCCACCACAGACCGGAACGGCCTGCAGCCTGTGCCAGTGCCCAAAAGCTTCAACAGCCATTGTTTGCAGGAATGAAGGCCGCCCTGTGGTTTGATATGATATTGACGAATTTCAACGTTTGTGAACAATAACACCTACGAAACCCGCTAAAGGTCCCGCTGATTAGTATCATATTATACCACTTCTCGTTCATCTCCACAACTAATCCATTTGCATCAACTAACCCCGCCAGCCAGCCAGCGAATCCCCGTCTGTATTATTGCCATGGCGTTGGCTGCCTCGGGAGCCGGGACGCAAGGCAGTCCATCCTCACCGAAAACCATCCCAGCGCTGGGCGTCACAGTTCTTCGCCGCGGTCTTGCAGGCAGGGGTGCGCATAGGCCTGCCCGCCGGGTGTCAAAGTTTGCCAACCGTTTACATTTTCTTGGTACTCTTCTTGCATTCATGCCGTAGGCTGAAGAATATAGGGAGGCGCCATCGGCGGCGGAAAGGATCAATCTAAACGCCCTAGAACTACCTGCGAGCATACACTCCAGTTCGAACCGGCATCAAGGCCGTTGGCACTCCTTGTCACCACCAGCGGCATCAGGCATGCATGCTCAGAACAGACCAAAGAGGGTGATTATATTGCTTGTCCCTGCTTCAAACTGGCACCGTCAGCGGCGGAGCAATCTTTGTTGCGGGGATTCGTTGGCTCCTGACTGTCGTCTCAAAAAGGGCTTCTGTATCAACGTCTTACAAGGTCGGTGCAGGATCATGGACATCGCACGGCAAGCCCCTGGACGTCCGGTCTCTCTTCCCCCAGCGCTGCAGAATACATGGGGTACCATAACGAACAGATTCAGGCAAAATGAAAACGCGGTCAATGCAAGGGAATGAGACCCTCCCATAGACAAACACAGGGTCGTTGTATGAAGTTGACAGCGATGGTGCCGACTGGTACGTTGGTGGTGACAACTTATTTGGTAATCTGGACAACTTCGAGCACGAAGAAAGGACGGATACCGTATGTTGAAGAAGAGCGCTCTGATACTGTTGGTTCTTGCTGTGGGACTGGTGGGATTCTCCCAAGCGGCGGAAGCACAAGAAGAAGATTTCAACACATGGGTGCGGGTCATCCACTTGTCTCCCAATGCCGACGAACTGACAGTGGCTCTAGACCCAGCTTCCGAACACATCGATATTCAGGAGTTCGACGAATGGGCGGACATGAACTACCAAGAGTACAGCGATTTTGTTGAAGCCATTGCCGGTGATCAAAGTATCGTATTGCGGGTCGAGGATCTGGAACTGGAAGAGGACTACAATTTCGCGGAAGGGCAGTACTATACCATCGCTTTAACGGGCCTTTTCTCCCCTGAGGAATTGGAAGAAATGGCCGAGCGGGACGACGGCGTTTTTGCTTGGCTGTGGGAAACCATTTTCGGCGAAGACCCAGCCGAAGCATATTTGCTCCAAAGCCGTGTTTATGAAGACGACCTCACTGAAGTGCCGGAAGGCGAAGCTCGAGTGCGGCTCGTGCACGCAGCGCCGGGCACAGAAGCAGTCGACTTGGCATTTAGCGACGAGGACGACGCACTGGTTGAGGAAGTCAGCTTCGGTGAAGACAGCGGATATGTTGAGACTGAACTGACCGATGACATGGAAATTCGCATTGCCGGAACCAAAATACCGCTGAAGGAAGAGTTGGTTGGGCTTGGCATTGAGGAAGATCACGTTCACACGATTTTCCTGACCGGTGCACCGGCCGGCGTCGATGAACCTGGCATAGAGGTCATTGTAGTGGCAGACGAACCGAGATAACAGCGCTTTGCGAAGGCCCCGGGGGTTTCCCCGGGGCCTTTTCTATGTGCTGCTGGAAAAGCCAGGGCCATGCACAGGAATCCCCCATGCCTTAGTCGAAAGTTCTAGGATACACTATACCAAGAAAGGGCGGATGACATGCAGCTGTTTCAGTTCCGTCAGAAGGGACTCGTACAGATCGGGCTGCAGTTTGGCAAGCGAACCGGCGAGTTTGGCATCAACCTCACAAAGACACTACTGGCGTTTCAGCGCCGGGAGTTAGGCCGCGAACATCCAGCCATAGACCGCATGGACACTCTCCTAGAAGAGTATCTAGAGCTCGACGACATGGCCAAGGAAATGGTTACGTTCGCCTCCCGTTACGGCGAGGAAGAACGCCTGTTTCTAGCAGAGGAGCCCGAAATCTTAGCACCGCTGCAGCGTCCCGGGAAAATACTCTGTATCGGCCAGAATTACGCCAAACATGCAGCGGAGACCGGTTCTAAGCCACCTGCAACGCCTGTCTATTTTGGCAAGGTCGCCGACTGCATTATCGGTCCCGGTGAGACAATAATGATGCCGCGCCGCTTCGGCCGAGTGGATCCGGAAATTGAACTGGCCGTCGTCATAGGCAAACCCGGATTCCAAGTGCCCCGGGATCAAGCCATGGACATGGTGGCCGGTTATACGATCCTCAATGACGTCACAGCCCGAGACGTCCAGAACAAAGCGAAGGATCAAGGCATGCCTTGGTTTGCGTCCAAGAACTACGCAAGCTTTTGTCCCATGGGCCCGAACATAACCTTGAAACAGTATGTTCACGATCCCCACGATCTGGAAATGACCCTTTCGGTCAACGGCGAAGTGCGTCAGCAGGAGAACACTGGCCAAATGGTCTTTGACATACCCCATCTCATCGAGACACTATCCTGGCAGCTGCCGCTGCGCCCCGGTGACGTCATTGCCACAGGAACCCCCCACGGCATCCAGGCCCTGGCCGACGGCGATCTGCTGGAAATGCGCATTGACGGGCTCGGCTGCCTCAAGAACGCGGTCAGAGAAATCCAGCACTAGATCCCAGTAGCCGAGGGTTCGCGATCTTTGACGGAACAGAGCTTCCAGCAGCCAAACCATGGGCTTCTGGAAGCTCTGCGCGCCGTCTCCGAGCCAAAATTTATTTCCAGATCTGCAATCAGAGCACGAAGGCAACCTCGGTCAGCACGGCTGGGTCGCTGCTCGTACCGATATAAGCCGTGTAACGGCCCGTCTCTAGCTGCCAGCTATCGCTGCCTTCGTCGAAATAGGCCAGTTTCGCCAGCGGACAGGCCATGCGGATCCGCTCTGCGAAACCCGGCTCAAGTTCTACCCGGCAAAAGCCTTTAAGGGCCTTTTCTGGTCTATCTACCTGGGAGTCCGGCATGGCCACATAGAGCTGCACCACTTCCGCGCCCGGCCTACTGCCCGTGTTTTCCACTTGGACCGTGGCTGTTAGTTGGCCTTCTTGCACCGATACCGCACAGTCAGAGAGCGCAAAGCTCGTATAGCTGAGTCCATGCCCGTAGTGGTACATGGGCTGAATTCCTTCTTTATCCAGCTTCTTATATCCATGGTAATAGTCGTACCACTGTTCATCGGCGTTCCAGTCCACCTGGGGCAGGTGCCCCTCGTCAAAGGGTACCACAAAGGGCAGTTTGCCGCTGGGATTGACATCACCCAGGAGAATGCGGGCCAGGGCTGTACCTCCCGCCTGCCCGGGATAGTATGCCATGACAATAGCCCGCACATAGGCGTCCCAAGGCTGGGTCATTATCATGCTGCCGCCGATCAGCACCGCCACCGCAGCATCGTTCTCCGGTGCCACCGCTTCAATGAGATCTATGTCTTCCTGATGCAGGCCCAGCGAATCCACACGGTCGCCGCCTATGGACTGGGTGTAGTTCTCCATTTGGTCACCGGAGACGTATTCACCTTCGTCAGCGTGGTCATATCCGACAACAAAGACGACAGCATCGGCACTGCGTGCCATCCTCTTGGCCTGTTCCAGGTCACTGCCGTCGCAGAACAGGATATCGGCGTCCGGCAAACGCTGGCACAGTCCTTCCAGGGGCGTGACAACATGATTGGGAAACACCCGGCTCGAGCCGTGGTCGCCGAGGTTTTCCGCTTCCGCCAGACGACCTATGACAGCAATCGACTGCACATCAGCGGCCAGCGGCAGTACCTGCCCTTGGTTTTTAATTAGTGTAATGCTTTCCTCTGCCGAGCGCTGGGCCAGGGCCGCATGTTCGGAACACCCGATCAGGTCTTTGCCGTATTCCATGGGGTCCTCTGCTTCATCAAACGCCAAGAGAGTGCGGACAATCCTCCGGGCCGATCTATCTATGACATCCTCGGACACCTGGCCCTTGCGGACCGCTGCGATGAGCGCCGGCCCATAGAAGCGGGTGATGCACATCTCCACGTCCATGCCGGCATTGGCTGCGGCCGCTGTATCCCGAATTCCCCAGATGAAATCACTGATCACAAAGCCGTCAAAGTTCCAGGTCTTTCGCAGTACTTCTTCCAAAAGGTAATGATTGTGGCCGCAATATACCCCTTGATAGCGGTTGTATGCGGACATGACACTGCCGGCGCCGGCATCAATGCAATCTTTGAAATGCGGCAGAAATACTTCCTGTTCCGTCCGTTTATTGCACTCCACGCTGACCTTAAAACGTGCAATTTCCATGCTGTTGAATGCATAGTGTTTGACGCAGGCCACCACATTGTGGCTCTGTACGCCTTTGACTAATGCGGAGCCCATAGATCCCATATGATGGGGGTCTTCGCCGTAGACTTCCTGGCTCCGTCCCCAGCCGGGGTTATACGGGATGTTGACACACACACCGCCAAAGAAGTTGCCGCCATATGCCCTGACCTCCCGGCCAATGGCGCCACCGATTTCTTCCTCCAAAGCCGTGTCAAAACTGGCTCCGCGAGCCATGGAAACTGGGAAACAGGTGCTGCCGTGCCCGCAGACCACGCCGCGGGGGCCATCACAGAATTTCAAGGCCGGTACGCCCAAACCTTCGTGGCCGCCGGCCGGATAGGGGTACCAGTTATAGTGGCGATCCGGATGCTGAACATCGGCCAAAAGCTCCTCCATGGTGACGCGGCCGCTCATCAGATGCACTTTTTCTTCCAAATCCATTTCGGATACTATCTGCCTGGCTCTTTGGTCGTATTGCTGGCGATAATCCCGCTTGCTGCTGTCCATACGATGCTGTCCCTCCAACCTTATACTTCCATGGCCACAAACAGGGCATCGCCGCAGATCGCGCCACCATGTTCGAACACAGCTATGTTTAGGCAGGCCTGGTTTGGCGACGCTGAAGGCCGCCGTATCGGCCACTGTGGTCAGCGTCATCCCGCCGCGCTGTGTGATGCCCAAAACAAAGGGCGGGATCCCTGCAGAGGAATCCCGCCGTTCTTGCTGCCTATATCGTCACTGCACTGAAATTCTGCCCATTTCTGGCTCCAGCGGAACGCCGTGACGGCTGATATAGTCTACTACGATATCACGCATCATTACACCTGTGTCGGCTGCCACCTCGGCGTCAGCAAGCATTTCGTACCCATCGCCTCCGGCAGCCAGGAAATCGTTCGTTGCCACTGTATAGGTCTTTCCTGTATCCAAGGGGGCTCCGGCGACATAGACATTGGTCACGCGCTGACCCGGCTCGGCGTCGGCGTCGATCGTAAACTCTATGTCCGACACCTGAAGGAAACCGCCGCTGGCCTCTGGATACTGCCTTACACCATGTTCTAGAGCCTCGAGAAGCTGCTGCCCTGTAAGCTCCAGCGCCAAAATGGTGTTGTCAAAGGGAAGTACGGTGTAGATGTCTTCCACGGTAATATCACCGGCTGCAATGCTGGCGCGGATACCGCCGCCATTGGTCACGGCCGCATCGGCATGCACTGCTTCGCGCATGATATCCGCTATCAGATTCCCGAGATTGGTCTCCCGGGTGCGTACGTCCTCGCGTTCACCTTCCCAGTCGGTGCCAGTCCAGCCAATTTCCTCACCCAAGCGTTCATCCAACACTTCATTCCATTCCTCGATAATCCCCTGAACACCCGGATGCTTCGGTACAGCCTGGGTAACCGGCAGCAAATGGTAATCATAGTCGACCACAGCACGGTCTTCCACCGTCAGGGCCAGCGAACCGAGGAAATTAGCGTATTCATGGGCTTGAACGATGAGCGTGCCGTTGACTTCCGCCGGCTCTGTCAATGTGGAATGGCTGTGCCCGCCGACAATGACATCCAATTCGGGAACGGCCGAGGCCAGCTTTTCATCAACCTCCAAGCCCACATGCGTCAGCGCAATCAGCACATCCACGTCATGGACATCTTTCAGCCGTTGGGCCAATATGGACGCAATCCCGGCGGGCTCAGCAAAGGTGAGGCCGAGCACGTTGTCCGGATGCGTCGTTACCGGCGTGTCTTCCGTGGCCAGTCCGATAACGCCGACACGTACCCCGCTGATCTCTTCAATATAGGCGCTGGCTGTGAAAGGACTTCCGTCTTCGTCATAGATAACATTGGCCCCAAGAATAGGGAAATCAGCATCTTCGATCCGTTCTTGGAGAACACCTTGGCCGAAGTTGAACTCATGGTTGCCCAATACCATGGCATTGTAACCCATGTAGTTCATGACTTCAATGGCGGGAATGCCGTCAAAAAGGTTCACGATATTGGTACCATGAATGGTGTCTCCCGCGTCCAGAAGCATAACTCGCTCAGCGCCCCAGTGTTCCCGCTGATTCTCCACCAACGTGGCCAGACGAACCATACCGCCGCGTTCCTCTGAACCGTGAGATTCCAACCTTCCGTGAATGTCATTGCTGTGGAGAATGATCAGATCCCCGGCCGCAGCCGTGCCGCCGACCAATAATACCACGAGCAGCCCTACAACCAACAACACCGATCGGTTCATTACTGGCTTCATAGACATTCTCGAAACCCTCCTTTATGTTTTCCTTCACCAAGTCCTTCCACTTCGACGTCCGATTTCCCTGCCGGCTTACTGCGATATGCAACCTTCCTCTTCAGACCAACGGTAACAGCCATAGGCTTACAGGACCAGACAAGGCCAGCCTGCCGAATTGGTCCTTACACCCTTTCGCAAACCATCATCGGTGGCTATGTAAGGCGGTATTGGTGCTCCGCCGACAGAAACCATGCGAAAGAGGACTCCCTGAAGAGTCCTCTTGTTTAAGGATTCTTTGCTGGCGCGTTGGTGCATCGGCCGATGCCAGCGCACTTTCAGTGCCGATATCGCAGGCAAGTCCGAAAAGAGGCGGCTTCACAGTACCGGTGTCCCCGTTGCACTGAAGCCGCGAGCCCATCCTCTCAGAGGCATGGAACGTTCTCAGAGGCCTAGGACGTTGTGCAGATAGTTCCTGGAATCCATTGCCGCTTTGTAGTTGCAGACAGGCGGAGAATCCAGTTCAACGCAGATGACACCATCGTAGCCGTGCTTTTTGAGGACTTTGTAGACCCCCTTGAAGTCTACGGTGCCATAGCCGAGCGGGAGGAAACGTTTCATGGGCCAGTCGGGACTGACGGTCACGTCCGGGTCCACATCCTTGAAATGAACATAGCTCAGCCGATCGGCATATTTGTCAAAGGCCTCGACACAGTCCATACCTGCAATGTCCGTATGGGCTGTATCAAGACACAGAGTAACCAATGCCGGATCGGTGTTCGCCAAGAACATGTCGATCTCGTCTTCTTTGTAAATGGCCGTATTGGCATGGGGATGGAAACAGGCAATCATATCGTTGTCCCGGCACAGCTTGCCGATTTTGTCGGACAGCTCCGCATAGGCCTTAATCGCTTTTTCATCCAGGGGCCGTTCCATGGGAGGCTCTTTCCACATCACAGCCTGCAGGTTAAGATAGGTCGCGCCGACAACTTTCATGAAATCCACATAATTGACCGCGTTTTCGTAGTCCGTTTCCGGGTCATCGGAATAATGGAGATACATGTTGACCAACTCCAGATCATACTGATCCAGAAGTTTCTTCACCGCTTCACCATCGTTATCAAAGTACTTGGTGATGAAAGCGAAATTTTCCACAGCATCGTACTTCAGGTCGGCCATTTCTTTGAGGAACTGTTCAAACTCCCACTTCTGGTTGTCTCCATGGTTGATCAGCCACGTCCACCCGGTATACGCTACTTTCATCGACGACTCCCCTTATGTTTGTATTGTTGACATACTCCCCATGGCTAAAGACTAGAGCTAAAGCAAGGGGCTTTACGCCGAATTCGGTAAGCTGCTGCTGCAGTTCGCAGCCGATCGTGCAGCACCGAAACACCGCACCAACTGCAAAACTCGTTCTGCAATGTCTGCCCTTTTTCCTTCCTCGGCCACCGCAACACAGAGGCCGGAGAGGACAGGCCCTGGCGACAGGCGTGCCAGAACACTTTACTGTTCGCTGTCGGAATGAAGTCTCGGCACATCGACAGCCTCTCCGGCTGCCACAACCACGGCAATCTTCCCCTCATACTTGGGGTTATCCACGACGGTAAAGTCAACACCTTGTTTCTGCGCTTCCTTGATTAACGGCATGGCCTGGGAACGAACATGGGAGTGTATCACCAGCTCCACGGCGCGCGGATCCTCTAGAGCTTTCCGAATACGGCTTTGGCCATGTTCACTTCGCAGTTGTTTCCATGTCACCGCCTCTAGGAGCCGCTCCCGAAAATGGCCAAGATGACGTCTGCGCTCCTGTCTCCTTAACTCCGGGGTGCCATGGGCTCCGGTATATACAGTACGTTCCAGTTCAGAACGATCTTCCCAATTCTTTGACATGGCACACCTCCTTCCACAGCACTCCCCATTCAGCGGCTCCAGCCGTCCTGACCGATTCACGGCAGGCCCTGCGTCACCACGTTGCAAGCAGGCGGCCGTTGGCATTCACAAAAGAAACACTGCTCTTGTATAGTTCTCCAAGGATCCGCAAAAACCTTGAGCTGAACAGGAAACCGTCTCCGCTGTCTCGAATGGCTGAATCGTGGACAATGTGCGTTGTCTGCACAGAAAAGACCTGCTTGGCGCCGACTTAGACAGACGCGACAACCATGGGAGGCGAGCCCGGATGGCTTGGAAATTTCTTGGAATTGCACTCCTGCTCACAGCTGCCGCCCTTGCGGCCAGCTGCGTGGGCGGCGAGAGCACGGCTATTAGACATACCTTAGTTCTGACACAGAAAGGGGAAGGTTCCATCACTCCGTCTGCGGGTGAACACGATTATGAGGCTCCGCTTCTTAAGGAGATCGAGGCTGTGCCCGCCGACGGCTGGATATTTGAACAGTGGCAGGGCGATATCGAAGACTATGACAAGAAGACCAATGTTTCTGTGGAAGATCAGGTAGAGATCGAAGCAGTCTTTGTACCCATTGCCTCAGTGCAGGGAACACTGGACATAAAACACCATTTTTCCTATTCTGTCATCGATGATTTCGAGCAATTAGGAAGCCAGGCCCCGGATAGCGGGGGCCCGCCAGGGCCTCCCGCCACGCAAGACGACTGGATCGACTCTGAATTGATTGTCGGCTTTCATGCGTCCGTCGACCATGATCGTCAGATCCAAATTCTGCAGGATTTGGGTTATGCGGTGATCCGCAGCAGCGGTGTTTTGAATGCCCATCAGGTGGAGCTTCCCCAGGGAAATGTCGAGGCACAGGGCACACAGTTGCAGTCGCGGTCTGAGGTGCGCTATGCGGAACCGCACCGCCGCATCCACGCGGTATCCATTCGCCATCCCAACGATGCGCTGTACCCCGAACAGTGGCATTACCCGCTGATCCGGCTGCCCCAGGCCTGGTCCATGGAGCAGGGCAGCAGATCGGTCCGCATCGCCGTCTTGGACACGGGAGTGGATACAGAGCACAGGGATCTGCAGGAAAACTTGGATTTGGATCGTGCATGGAATGCCTTCGAAGATTCCTCCGACGTCCACGATACAACCAGTGACTGGGGTCACGGAACCCATGTGGCAGGAACCATCGGCGCAGTCACCGACAACGATCTTGATTCCGCCGGTGTGGTCTGGAATACAGAGCTGCTTCCAGTCAAAATGCTGGACGAGGACCAGGAAAACGGCGAAATGGCCGCGGCGCTGGGCATATTGTATGCCGCCGGTGTGGCGTCCGGGGAAGAGGACGGCCATCCGGAGAACCACAACCCGGCCGATATTCTCAACCTCTCCTTCGGCACCCCCAGTGAATCATCGCTCCTGGGCGATGCCATCGAAGAAGCAGCCCAGGCCGGGAGCATTCTTGTAGGTGCCGCCGGCAACACGGGTGCGGACCAACTTTGGTATCCGGCGGCGTTCCCCGACGTGATATCGGTTGGCGCCACCGATCTCAACTACGGATACATGCCCAACGTCACCTCGTACTCAAACACCTCTCCGGACTTGGATCTGGTTGCGCCCGGCGGAGTCCAGAATGAGGATACCAACAACAGCGGTTTGTCGGATGGGGTCCTAAGTCTGCTGCCCCATGACGGGGCCGGTTTAATGGCGGGAACTTCCATGGCAGCACCACACGTCTCGGGTGTCATAGGACTGATGTTGGCCCAGGGCATTCCCAAAGAAAATGTTCGGCCCATACTGCACCAAACCAGTATGCCGCTGGGCCCCGACGACTTCTCTCCTTCCTATGGCCACGGCCTGATTCATGCCTACTGGGCCGTGAATGCGGTAGACAGTATCCGCATTAAGGCAGGAACATTGGATGGAAACGAGATTGAAGCAGTGGCCGAGACATCCATCGGCCTCCGGGACGGCACTTTTGAGCTGTTGGGAATACCCGAGGGCACCTACAGACTCTTCGCCTGGATCGATGTCCGGGGCAACGACCGGATTGAAGCAGGGGACTACCTCATTGCCAGCGAGCCTATGGAGTTCCAAGAAGGCACGCACCTCAGCGGAATCACAGGGATCCTCCAGGAGTTGGAGGCCGAGGACAGCCTGCACACTTGGGAAGACCTTACACCTGACCCATAGATACGACGGCCCCATGTGTGGTGTGCGCTGGGCCTCTGCGCCCATGCCGTCTCCGCCCTTGACACCCTAATCGCGCGGCTGATACACTGTGCTCGTGGGAATAAGAACAATAAAGGAGGTTGCATCATGCGGCACAAGTTGATCTCTGTACTCTTGGCAGCGTTGTTGTTGGCAGCTGTGGGAACCAATGCCGCGGCGGCCGATGCAGAAACCGACGTAGTTGTCGTAGGAGGAGGAGGAGCTGGCCTGATCGCTGCCATTGAAGCGGCTGATCAGGGCGCCGATGTCATTGTCCTCGAGAAACTGCCCTTTGTCGGCGGTGAAACCCTCATATCCGGAGGCGCTTTTCAGGCTGCAGGCACGGAACTGCAGGAAGAAGCCGGCATCGAAGATTCCGGCGAAGATTTGTTTAAGTACTGGATGAAAGCCAGTCATTTCAATTCCGATCCCGAGCTGGTGCGGGAAGTTGCTTTGAACAGCGCCGAAAATGTTGAGTGGCTGCAGGAACAGGGCATGGAGCTATCCGATGACGTAACCCGCGGTGCCTGGACAGACAAGGTTCCCAAGCGGGTCCACCGCGCCGAAGGCGGAGGTACGGAGTTCATAGCTGCATTGGAAGAAGCGGCCGATGACGCCGGTGTGGAGATCTACACCGAAACAAAGGGTGTAGAGCTGATCGAGGAAGACGATGCCATTGTCGGCATTAAGGCTGAAGGAAAGCTTGAAGAAGTGCGCGCCGCTGCCGTCATCCTGGCTACAGGCGGCTTCGGCGACAATGAAGACCTGATCGAAGAATATGCCCCCCATTTTGCCGATACGGTACCGGTCACCACGCCAGGCAACACCGGCACCGGTCTCTTGATGGCCAAGGAAAAGGGAGCGGCCACGGCCGAGATCTTCAGCGCCATTGGGTACCGGACCGTGGAGGACTATGCATGGGATTCTCCCGTCGCAGGGCTGGCCATGCAGCCGATCCTGTTTGTGAACGAGGACGGCCACCGGTTCGTTGACGAAAGTGCCCATTACGCACTTATCGCCCAGGCCCTTGGCAAGCAGGGCGGTTTTGCCTACCAGATACTTGACAGCAGCTTCTTGGCCGATCTGCCTCAGGACACCCAGGATGCCGTGGCTGATGCCATCGACGACGGAGATATTCATGAGGCAGACAGCTTGGATGCTCTGGCAGAAGACCTGGGCATTCCAGAGGACAATCTGGCAGCTACCTTGGATACGTTCAACGAATACGCCGCCGAAGGCACGGATCCGAAATTCTTCCGCGACCCGGACACCCTTACGGAGCTGGACACCGCCCCATACTATGCGGTTCCAGTCCGGAAGGCCCACCTCGGAACCATTGGCGGCCTTAAGATCAACACCGAGGGCGAAGTCTTGACCGACGAAGGCACCTCCATTCCCGGGCTCTATGCTGCAGGTTCGGTCACAGGAGGCTTCCTCGGCCCGGTTTATCCAGCAGGCGGTTCAGCCATCGCCATGGTCATAGAGACGGGGCGCGCCGCCGGAAGGACGGCCGCCCAGGAATAGCAAAGCAGAAAGCGAAAAGGGCCGGGCACCCACAGCCCGGCCCTTTTTTGTACGCCCCTGCGAGACCAGCCGGCATACCAGTATTAAACTTGTCGATCAAATACCGTCGCTGCAATGTGCGTCTGCGGACGCTGGGAAGAACACCAAAAATACACTGCAGTTAGTCTGCCGTCACTGCGCTGGAACAACCTGGGATAGCCCAGATCGGGAAATCCATTGACCGAACAGAACTCGTCGCGGACAACTTGTTCAGCGCTCCAGCTCCTGCCTTGATCGTCGCTGTATCGGGCCAGGATAACCCGTCGGTCCCGATTCCCATAGGCGCAGCAGAGAGCGCCGCTGCCCATTTGGATAAGGGCCGGAGGATTGCCATTAAACCCCCCTGTGGCGCCTATTTGGGAAACCGCGCTCCAATTTCCGCCATTGTCGGTCGATGACCAGCAGTCAATCCACCCATGGCCCTGCTGGTCTTTTCTGCGCAGTGCCGCCAGCAGCGTACCATCGGGCAGCTCTACCGGCGCCGGCATCACAGCCCGATACGGATCCGAGGGAGGAACCAGCCAAGAAACAAAGGAAAACGACCGGCCCCCGTCGTTGGTTTCAGCCAAAAATACTTTATCGGAAAGGCTGACGCGAAGCCCTGGCACTGCAGAGCGCACGGACAGGAAGAGCAGCATGCTCGACCCCGTGCGGACAATGTAACCGGTACGTCCCGTGAATTCTCTGCCGGATATCTCTGGGTGTTCCAAAAGCGTTCCAAAGGAAAAGGGTCCCTGCCAAACGTCTCCCTTATCCAGGGTGCAGAACCAGTGCTGCCCGGCGTTCCCGTGATAACCGCGGCCTTCAATCCGCAGGGCAAAGCCCCTGGATTCGAAATTCACCGGCTCGTCCAGCGCCGCC
>PUOC01000214.1 GCA_003551965.1 Clostridiales bacterium
ATGACTCTTTTTTCTTGAGTCAGCTATTAACTTTTAACTACCATAGTCTTCACTTTTAGTTTGCCATAAACACCCTCCTTCTCCCACCACTAAGCGCAAGCGTCACGACTAGAGTGCTCCGAAGGGTGAGAGTGGCGCCCAAGGTTCACAGCAGAACGCGCCCAAGGTGGCGGTCACTGCAGACAGCGAATACTCCTCTCGATATTCTTGCGAGCTTGCGAAGGAGGTTCGCCCCAACGGCCGGGGTAAAGCTCGAGGTTTAAAACGCCGGTGTAACCAGCACTCTGCAGCATGTCAACACATTGGAAAACATAGACGTCGTCGGCAGATATGTGAAAATGAGTTCGGTTGTTTGGGCCAATTCCGTGAACATGGGTGTGAACAACTTGCTCTACAAACTCTTGGCTGGGCATATAGCGGTCTCGTTGTTGGAGATAATTGGACATGCTGTGCCCGATGTCCCAGCATATACCAGTGTGCTCGAACCCAACGTGTGCCGTGATCCTATAGATTTCGTCGAACGTAGTTCCCACCGGACCGGACTCCCGAGATCGGCAGAGTTCAAGGGCTGGAATAAATGTTACGCTGCCGTACTCATTCTCAAGAATGCGCGAAAGCTCTTGGAGGTTTCGGACCGTTCGCTGCGTGTTTTCTGCAGGTGAAAGGCTGGTGAGAGCTCGATTTCCATGTATGATAAGCACGATAGCTCTATCGTAACCGTTTTCGCATGCTTTTTGCGAGATCGGTTTGATCCATAGATCCAGCCAACTATGATCGACCTGGGTAGGAAGCCATGCATGTACGGTGAGCCCAAGTTCCATGTCCAGAATGTTGTGCACGGCGTTTCTTATGTGCTCCACGGAGCTTGATGCAGAAATTGCGATCTCAATGGAATCAACACCTAGCTCCTTGAGAACTGTTAGACAAGCCTGAGAGGAAGAATACATCTCTTCCCATCTGTCATCACTGCCGAACTGCAGGCTTCCAGCAACAAATTCTAAAGGTAGCGTACAACCAATTCTCATACTGTACATTCACTCCTCACAAACTGCTGCAGCGTTCAAAGGAGGCTAGACCGTCTGCACTGGTCATTTCTTGTTCGGCGTTATTTAACTTGGCACTGCCCCCATGAATATGTGAAATGACTAGGGAAAACCCTCTTTAAATTCGGTGCTTCTTTTCGACAGTGCCCGCCCGGAAGGGCCGCCTTCCCACGAAGGCGGCCCTCTCCTTGTTTTATCCGACGTCACCCGGCGCCGCCTCATCACACTCGCCAAATTCCGCCTCATACTCGTCAACCGTCAGACGCTCCTCCGCCCACTGCTTGGCCTCGTCCTCCGTCATGGGAATCAGTTCGGCACCGCCGCTCCACATGTCCTCGGTTTTCTTTTCTTTCTTTGCGTACCTGGTCCGCTCTCCGCCCACGCCGTGCAGGAAGTACGCGCCCTTAGAGTTACGGAACAAAGTTTCCTGCATCCAATGGACGTCGCCCATGTCGTAACCATTCCGCCAGCGCCCCACCTCGGCAGATGTCTCGGTGTCGTACCGTTTACCCCCGATGATTTTTTTCATGGTGCCTTCTACGTGTTCTCTTAACTGCCTTTCGCGGCCCAAACGGACCTTCTTTTCCGCATTAGCACGCTTTTTGTCGTGCCATCCAGTCATGGCCTGCAACACGAAAAGACCAATGAGTAATGTTGGCAGCAACCATTCCCACATCACAGCACCCCTTCCCAGCGGCCTTTAGACGTCTTGCTTCTCCTTCTTCGCTTCCTCAGTGCCTTTCGCCGCCTGGTTCCGTGCGTTCTCGGCTTGTCCTGGTTTGGCCTTTTTTGAGTCAGATATCCCTTCCACGATAGCACTGATGAGCTTCAACACCATCACCGACGCCGCTACTATAAACGACAGCACCGAACCCAATACTAACCCTGCCGAAACCACCACAACGGATAGCACGCTAACTATCGCAACCAAACAGGACCCCATCACGGCACCTCCCTTGCGCTCTCCTCCTTTTGGACATCTTGGCCTTGGTTGTTCGCCACCCGCGCTGTCGATCTGACTGGTCAATGTGTTCGACGAGTACGCTCGGGCAATGGCCGGGTTATAATTGGAAACGAATCGCACATGCCTGGTCGGCTCTAAACAGTGGAAATCAACGTTCTTCAGCCGAAGCGGGGTTCACGAGAACTTGCTGCGCTCTTTCCAATTCCGGCCTGAGGCTGTCATAGGGCAGCTGCTGCGCAGCTATGCCTTCTGCCAAAACGAGATCAGCTGCTATCGCGGCGGACTCGCCCAGAATCATGAAGACAGGTTCCATTCTAACGGACCCGTAGGAAACGTGGGACGCCGAAACACAGACAGGCACAAAGAGGTTTTCAGCTTGCCCTGTCTTGGGAACAATGCTGCGGTACGAGATACCATATGGTCCGGCTGGAGGTATCTGGACGTCGCCATCGTTGAGGACTCGACCGTTATGCACAAAGCGCTGGCAGTTGTGGGAATCGATGTTGTACGAGCCCATGCCAATCGGGTCCTCGCACACTCGACGGTGCATACAGTCGTGTTCGGTGATAACGTAATCACTGACCATCCGCCGCGCTTCCCGAACATAGAGCTGGTGGGGCCAATGGTCCGTATCTTCGAACTCATCCCGTGCCAACCCCCACTGGCTCATCTGTTCCCGGTAACGGACGGGAATGGACGGGTCGTTGGCGAGGAACCAATAAAGTCCCTGCTGGTAATCGACATGCTGCTGAAATATCTTCTCCCGCTGCATATACGACGCTTCCGGCCAGCTGTAGTTGGCACCGATGTAATCACTGCTGACCGGCCCGTGATTATTGGTGTCTGTTTTGTGCGGATTCACGAGTCGATCGAACTTACGGAAATCTCCGTCGGGGCGAAGCAGTTCGTTGTACGCATCTTTTTCACTGCTGAACCAACGACTGGCGAGGATATACTCCGCCGGATCAAAGTTATCGGGCTTCACCCAGTCCCTCCGCAGCTGCGGATCATTAGTCATACATACTCGGAAGCAATAAGCCTGTATGCGCTGATCGCCGGAGCCCTGCATATCAAAGACGTCTTGGCCGTTCACGTGGGGCAGCAGCCCACTGGATGCGATACCTTCCTCGCGGTAAGGATCAACAACGTGTGAAAACTGGTGCTTCTCGCGCACCTGGATACCGTTGTAGGTTTCGCCGTATTGCGCATTGGCTTCACGGCCAACGGTATACGTTACACCAGCCTGGGCCATGAGATCCCCTTCGTAGGTGGCGTCAACAAATACTTTGGCGTGAACCGTCAAACCACTCAGCATTTTCACGGTCTTAACGGTAGTTCCATCGCTGTGCGTTTGGTCGAGAAACTGACCGTTATACACGGGTATCTCAGCGTCGTCCAGCCACTTAGCATATACATGCGAAGCAGCCCGGGGTTCAAAGTTCCATACCTCAGAAGCTGTTCCATAATACTGCCCGAGGTCGCGGTAAAACTGTCGGGACAAACCGCCGATGACATGTTCTTTCCCGGCGTCGGTCCAACCGAGCCCACCGCTGGTCATGCCTCCGATATACTGTGAAGGATTAAGAATTACCACGCTGCGATTACGACGGGCTGCGGTTACAGCTGCCGCAACCCCCGCGGATGTGCCTCCGTAGATACAGATGTCCACATCAAGCACCTGATCGGTTGGTTCTTGCCAACGCTCTTGAAAGTAATGCACTCCTTGTTTCTGCATCATCTCTGGTCTCCTTACGCTGTTGGCCCATATGGCGTCCCGATCGCGTCGGCACCATACAGCCAAGTAGTGTGGATCTCTAGATCAAACAAGCTTTCCTAGGTCTTGGTTTCACAGACTCGTGCACAGATGGAAGTTGTCAATTCCGTGGATTGAACGTCCGGCATCCGGAGTTGTGACCGGATTGGCTCCAAGAATTTGCCCATGAATGTTTCGGGCGAAGTCGTCTACTCCCAATGACATTCAAGCGGAGCGTGTTTATGAGATGGCAGCCGTTTAGCTGCGTTCTGCGGCAGATGGCTGGGGAAAAGTCCTTCCGCCGATACTGCCCCTGTTGGTGTCTTGACTGCGGCAGACAAAGTCTTCCTTCGTGTCCGTTTTAACTAATCTTCTACCCATTCCAGCAGAATGCCCTTAGAGAAGCCCCCGCGCTCGCTTCGTTTCCTCTCTTGAATTCCACGAACCTCAGAAAACGACGAGCCCAAGTGTTCTGCCAATGCTTCAATCACTTCGAGAACATCGGCCAACTCGCCAAGGTCATTGTCGCTGTTTTGGAACTCCTGGACTTCTTCTTCCAGCTTCACTTTGAGAGCCCGCAAAAGCTCATCTTGTTCGATATTCTTGGAAGAGTACTGCTTTCCGGTTTTTTCAATGATCTCCGGTATTCTATCACGAATCAACTTGTTGTATGTGGGCATCGCCTTGATCCTCTCCATCTCTGTAAAATCGTTTTCCGCCCGAGTCCGGCAAAGGCTGCAGGGCTTGGATTGTGGGTTGCAAACAGAGCATCTCTCTGTCAAAAAGGACACACGAATGGCATCCAGTTTGTTCCATGGACTGAAGCCTCGCGGCTGACAATAACCCGTCTTCATGCTGTCGAAACGCAAAGCAAGCCAAATCCGCAGCCCTGAAGGTCAACTCGGGCTTTATCTATTCTCCGTTTACCTTCTTGTACATACGAGTGACTTTTTGCCGGCATCGGGTGTCCAGGACATCACGGACGTGCCGGATCAGATGGGGGGACTGTTGGTTGACAACGGCTTCATCGACCCGTAATTCGCCGTTGATCTCATCATACTGAAAGAACTTGGAGCTCTTTGTCAAGAAGTTAACCGGATTGTCCTTGGCCAACCTCTTCCAACGTTCCAAATCCCATGATCGATACCTCCGGCTCGCTTTGTCCCGCATATCTATTTCAAAACGAGGGTCCTGGTAAAACTCACGCATATGCTCTGCTACTCTATCCAGCGAAACCGAGCCCAACAACCGCTCGCCATCAAGAAGAGAGTGTATGGTTGGAATCTTGTAAAGCTTCGTCATCGCAGTGGTTTCAAGATTCAAGAGAAATTCTTCAATCTCCGAATCCAGCCATTCATATTCCTCAGCGTTCAGATCATCTACATCCTGCAGAAACCGTAGGTAACCCTTTCTTTTCGCCACATGGCGCGGTTTGAGAAACTCATTCACCGATATGTCCGATCCCTCGTAGACATCCAATCGCAGAGGTCGTCGTTGCAGCTGGTCTTTGAGCCGGTAGTATTCCCTGCGAATACGTTCTTTCAGAGGATCGCGCTTCCACATTTCAGTGAAAACGTCGACCAGTGCCAAGTCCCAGTGCATACTGCAACCTTCCGCCAGCTGATCTTCCAATTCTTCAATGCGATAAGGTGAGTAATCTTTGCTGTCTTCTGGGTTCGGATGCCTGCCTGTCAAGAGCAGCGGTATCAAGTGAGCCTGCTTGTAATTGCCGATGAAATCCAGGACTGTCACGCGTTCCTTGCCGGGAGCTCTACGCAGCCCGCGGCCCAACTGCTGCATGAAAACTGTATACGACTGGGTAGGCCGCAAAAACAGAACCAAGTCAATATCGGGAATGTCAACTCCTTCGTTAAATTGATCCACAGTAATCAGCAATTCCACATCTCCATTCCGCAGTGCCTCAACCGCCTTTTTCCTTTCCATCACGTAAGTGCCTGCACTACTGTGGACCGCTGCGCACTGAATGCCGTGTTTCTGGAACTCTTCCGCAGTGGCATTGGCATGTTTGATCGTACTGCAGAATGCAATGGCCCTGTCCGTCCTGTGGCGCAGATAGTGTTTGATTACCAACTCCTGGCGCTGGCCTCGCGAGAGTGCTTCCTCCAGTTGATCTGACACATACTGACCAGCTCGGTAATCGATCTGATCGTAGTCTGTCGCATGATCATATATCCCATAATAACGAAACGGAACCAAATAGTCCTTGTTAATCGCCTCATGCACGTTGATATCATAGATCAAATTGTCATCACAAAACTCAAAAATATCTTGGTTGTCCATACGGAAAGGAGTAGCAGTCAACCCCAATAAGAACTTCGGCTGAAAATATTCTACCAAGCCGGCATAACTCTGGGCCGCCACATGGTGAAATTCGTCCACTACAATGTAGTCGAAATGATCCGGCGCAAACCATGCTTCCTGGAGATATTTTACCTGTCCCAGCGTTTGGACAGAGGCAAACACCAAGTCAGTATCGGTGCGTTTTTCATTGGCTGCAAAGAAGCCTCGGCTTCTCTCAGGCATCACCTGGGCGAAGCTGTGTTCCGCTTGTCGCAATATCTCCTCTCGATGAGCTACAAACAGGATCCGGCGGAAGGAAACACTGTCAAAAGCCGCAAGAAAGGTCTTGCCAACACCTGGAGCCATAGCCACCAGACCACGCCTGCAGCCTTCTTCCCGGGCCAGGCGAAGGTAGTGCAGTGCCTCAATTTGGGCACCCTGCGGTTCGATGGTTTTGACGGTTTCGGCGACCGCCGGCGGCAGCCAGCGAGGTCTCTTCCACGCTAAGCTGTATTCCTTCAGCCAGGCATCATCCACTGGCCGTGATTGCTTCCAAAGCCGATCGAAGTGGTGTTGAAATTGTTGAAAGTCATGGGTCGATTGCTGCGAAGCTAAACGGTAGTTCCACTCCACACCCTCCATCAAGGCACTCTTGGACAGGTTGGAGGAACCGACGAAGACCTCCCCACCCTGATCATGGAGAAATATGTACGTCTTGGGATGAAAGGCTACACTCTCATTCACAAACACTCGCAGATCCATGGCTTCACCCAGGCTGTCATGCAATAGGTAAAGAGCGCTGGGTTCAGTGATATTCAGGTATCGGCTCGTAATAAGCTCAATGGGCACCCCCCGCCCCGCAGCTGCCCTCAACTCCGGAAGCAGCAAGCGGACACCTGATTCCAAGACGAAGGATACAACCATCCTAATGCAATGAGCCCTGCGCAACGAAGCGCAGAGAACAGCGAACATCGTATCCTGCTCATTGGTGATTACGTGTTCATTGAACATATCCGCTCCACCACCCCCAAATCTGACCCCAAAATACTCACACAAGCCATGGTCAACGAGAGCATCGTTGGACTCGTTTGGTTCTACATTGACGCTTGCAGTCTTCGATGACAGCAACAACCATTCCTCTTTCGGCTAGCTCCGGCCCGCCGCCCAACGCCGCCCTGGCACCGGCAAGCGTAGAACAAAACCCCAAGAAAGAACACTTCCTGAATACGAGCCTCAACCCCCTAGTACGAAGACATCCATGCGTCTCTCACAAACTCCGCGGCCACATCCGGCTGATCAATGAAGACACCGTCCACTCCTTCGTCGACAAACAAACGAGTCAAAAAATCTCCTGCATCGGCGGCATAGCGGGGCAGGGCATCGGTTCTGACTGTATAGGCGTGAACCTTAAGACCTCGTTCCTGGGCATCAGACGTCAGAGACCGGTTTACG
>PUOC01000292.1 GCA_003551965.1 Clostridiales bacterium
GAACCAGTTATCGCATCGTCGATGGGTTCCATTTTTCATCCCTTGGAGTGCCGTCGGACAGCCTGCTAGGCGTTGACATCCCTCTGGTATTTGTCTCTAGAGGCGGATATACCAGACGCGGCGCCTGTTTTGGGATAGCTCTAGCGTTGGCAGCCCTGCCGGTTTTTGCGTTATTGCTGTGTCCGCGGCCAAGGCCAGACAGCAAGACGGCAAGTATTTGCATGGAGGTGGTAGCCCTTCCCTGGTTAAAAGCGTTCCAACGAAGCCACAATTGGTGACTGTACGGACGGACACTTACTAGGAGGGTCTTACGTGAAAATGCAATTTGCAAAACACTTCGGGATCACGGCAATGGCTTTGGTACTGCTCTTGGCACTGAATAGTGGAGGAATGGCCGAGGAACCCCAGTATGGCGGAACGTTCCATTGGGCCATGATTCGCGATGTGGGCAGCGTTGATCCGGCCGATGCCCACGCAACGTTTCGCATCAACGTGGTCAACATGATGTTCAACGGTCTCGTTGAGTTTGACGAGGATGCTGAAGTTGTACCCGATCTGGCTCACAGCTGGGATGTTTCCGAAGACGGAATGGTATACACATTTCACCTCGAAGAAGACGTGTATTTCCACAGTGGACGGCAAATGACGGCGGAGGATGTGAAATATTCCTTTGAGCGTCTGTCCCATCCTGACACCGCAGCCCTGGGCTACTGGCTGCTGGACAGTGTAAAGGGCAAACCCGAGTTCGCCGACGGTGAAGCGGACGAAATCGAAGGCATACGGGTGATTGATGATCATACGGTGGAAATCGAGCTGGAAGTGGGCGACGGTGGTTTCTTGCGGAAACTCGGTACGGCCTATGCATCCATCGTCTGCCATGAAGGCATAGCAGACGACATGGACTTGATTGAACCCATCGGCACAGGCCCGTTCCAGTATGTCGAATATGAACCTAACGAACATGTCAAGCTGGAACGTTTCGACAACTATTGGGAAGAAGGCCTTCCCTATCTGGATGCTGTCCAAATCGATATGCTGGTGGACGACTCGGTACAGATGATGCGCTTCCAGGTCGGCGACCAAGACCTGATGGATGTCAACGATCCCATGATCTGGCACACCCTCAATGCTGATCCGGAGTTTGCAGAACTGCTTCACCAGCAGCAGGGTGCCAGCGTTCAGGTCCTGACGCTTAATTATCAAAAGGAACCCATGGACGACAAGCGCGTGCGGCAGGCGATTCTGTACGGAATCGACCGTGAGCGCATTACAGAAGATGTAATCGGCGGGCTCGGGGAGCCTGCATACACGCCTCTTCCCCCGGCCATATCGGACATGCTCGATATTGACGATGCCTATGGCTATGATCCGGAAAAGGCCATGGAGCTGCTGGAAGAAGCCGGCTATGAAGATGGCTTTACGGTTGAGGCACCCACGGTTCCCACCGTATGGCAGCGTCTGACCTTAGAAGGCGTGCAGGCCGATCTCGATAGGATTGGCATCGAAGTTGAAGTCCAGGTTATGGAACCTGCGGCCTACACCGAGATGATGAACGCGGGAGAGGCGGTCATGGGCAACATGAATGTTGGTTCCCAGATGGCCGACCCCGACGAGGTCTTCTTCGAATTCCTGCACTCCGATCGCACACCCGGCCTGAATCGGGCCGCATACACCAACCCGGAGTTCGACGAACTGATCGAAGAAGCACGGGAAACAGTAGACGAAGACAAGTGGCTGGAGTTGTATCAGGAAGCAGCAGAGATCATCATCGAAGACGCACCGTGGGCCTTTGTGCATTATCCCTACGTTAACCGGGCTATTGCCGAGGATCTGCACGGGATCCGTCAGTTCCCGACCCGACCTGACCTTTGCATCAAAGAAGCTTGGTTTGCCAGATAAACGCCTCTGACAAAGCACTAAAAGGGCCCCGTAAAGGGGCCCTTTTGCTCAATCGGGCCCATACCGGTGCCGCCTGCGGCATAGAGGAGGTCATCCAGGTTGAAAGAACATCTGATCAAACGTCTTATTGTTTCCATTCCTACGATCATCGGCATTACCATCGTGGCTTTTCTGCTGATGTACGTCCTGCCCGGGGACCCCGTGGACATTCTGATGGCAGAGCGGCTTGATCCGGATACGGAGGCCATGCTGCGCGAGGAAATGGGACTAGACGATCCACTGCACCAGCAATATCTTACCTTCATCACCAATGCACTGCAGGGAGATTTCGGGCGCTCTTACCACACAAGGCAGCCGGTGGGAGAAATGCTTGGCAGAGCCCTTCCGGCTACTATCCAGGTCAGTGTATGGGCATACCTGCTGTCGATCGCGATCGGCATTCCGCTAGGAACCTATGCGGCGGTGCGGCACAAATCCTGGGCCGACACCGGCACGATGTTCTTGGCCTTGCTGGGGATCTGCGCACCCCCATTTGTCGTTGCTTTGTTTTTCCTGTATATGTTGGGTTATCAGGTGCAGATCTTCCCGCTAGGCGGCTACGGAACATGGATGCACATGGTGCTGCCCGCCATCACCCTTGGTGTACGGCCCGCAGGCATGCTGGCCCGTATTACCCGTTCGGGCATGCTGGAAGTTCTGCGGGAGGACTATGTGCGCACCGCCAGGTCCAAGGGTCTCGGCGAGAAGATCGTAATCTGGAGGCACGCGCTGCGCAATACCATGATTCCAGTGATTACAGTGATGGGAACCCAGATCAGCGGACTGCTCAGCGGTTCTGTGGTTGTGGAAGCAGTGTTTGCCTGGCCGGGCATTGGACACATGTCCGTGGAAGCCATACAGGCCCGTGACTTTCCGGTGGTCCAAGGCGTTGTGCTCGTATCGGCCATTATTGTTGTGGTCATTAATCTGCTGGTGGATCTGAGCTATGGTGCCATCGATCCGCGGGTGCGCTATGATTAGCACGGCAGGAATCATCGGCAGCGCTGTGACGGAACCAGCTTTCATGGTAGGGCAAGGAGGTCAAATCGATGTTGTTCTCTGTAGGCACGGATGACCGCCGACATCCTCTGCTGTATAACGTCGGCCACTTCCTGCGCCGAGCCAAGAAAAGCAAGCCGGCCGTGATTGGTGCCGCTATTGTGCTGTTTTTTGCGGCTGTGGCAATCTTTGCGCCGCTCATTGCACCCCATGATCCGGTGGAGCAGCATGAGGATGGCTTTGATATGGGCATGCCCCATGAACCGTTTAGTGAATGGAAATTTCCCCTAGGAACCGATCATCTAGGACGCGATGTCTTAAGCCGCGTCATTCACGGGACACGGATTTCGCTGTTCGTGGGCTTCAGTGCCATGGCTTACGCCACCGTCATTGGCGTAGTTCTCGGCATCTTGTCCGGTTATTTCGGACGCCATCTTGATATGGTGATTATGCGGATCGTGGATACGATTATGGCATTTCCTTCTTTCATCTTGGTCATGGCCACCGTGGGGAGTCTAGAACCGGGTGTACTGACCCTGCTGTTCGCCATCGGCATTGTGCGCTGGGCGGCTATGGCCCGCCTGGCCCGCAGTCAGGCGCTTCAGGTCAAGGAACTGAACTATGTGGAAGCAGGCCGGGCCATCGGAGTTCACGATATTCGCATTATGCTGCGTTATATTCTGCCCAATTCGTTGGCACCGATCATCGTTTCCCTGACCATGGGCATTGCCGGCTGCATTTTGATGGAAGCAAGCCTCAGCTTCCTGGGCTTGGGTATTCAGCCGCCGACGCCTAGCTGGGGCATGATGATTAATGAAACGCGGGCGTACATGTTCCTGCGGCCCAGTTTGGTGTTTATTCCCAGCCTGGCCATTGCAGTGACTGTCTTAGGCTTCAGCCTCTTGGGAGACGGACTGCGGGATATTCTAGACCCGAGGCTGCGGGGTGAAGGTTAGCCATTTGGCCATACAATCTCACAGCCAAAAGCCGCCATCGCTGGCTGTCGAACCAGCGATGGCGGCTTCTCTGTGCGGTTATTCGGCTGTGGCTAGTTCTTCATTGATTCATCAAAGGCAATGTCGGAAGGCAGAAAATCGATGTCCTTCACGAACTGGGCCGCTTCTTCCGCTCCATACTCTCGCTCCATTCCGGAGTCTTCCCATTCTACGGAGAGAGGACCGGTGTAGTTGATGTTGTTCAACTCCCGGATGATGTTCTCGAAATCCACATCACCATGACCGAGGGACCGGAAGTTCCAACCCCGCCGCACGTCGCCGAAGTCTAGATGGGAACCAAGTATACCGGACTTCCCGTCTAGGGTAACCGCAGCGTCTTTCATATGCACATGGTAGATGCGATCGGAGAATTCCCGAACGAATAGATGCGGAGTCATTCCCTGCCAGAGCAGATGGCTGGGGTCGAAGTTGAAGCCCAGCGTCGGCCGGTATTCAAAGGCCTCAAGAAGTTTCTGGGAGGTATAGAAATCAAAGGCAATTTCGGTCGGATGTACTTCCAATGCAAACAAAACGCCGTGTTTATCGAATTCGTCGAAGATAGGCGTCCAAAGCTCAACGATGCGCTGAAAACCTTCTTCCACCATCTCCGGCGTTGTCGGCGGAAAGGAGTAGAGGTACTTCCAGATCGGGGAGCCGGTGAAGCAGGTGACAACATTCACTCCCATGTTCTTCGCCGCGGCCGGTGCATGCTTCATGGTGTCAATGGCCCACTCGGTGATGCGGTCCGGTTGGCCCGCCAGTTCCTGCGGAGCAAATGTGTCCAGGCGGGGGTCCCACTCGTCTCCGACGCATTGGCCGATAAGGTGTGCCCCAATGGACCAGCAGCCCAGTCCGTGGCGTTCCAAGATCTGTTTGCGATTTTCCACATAGGATTCATCGGTAGCGGCCTGCTGAATATTGAGGTGGTCGCCCCAGCAGGCAATTTCCAAACCGTCATAGCCCCATTTGCTTGCCTTTAAGCAGATGTCTTCAAAACCCAAGTCGGCCCACTGGCCAGTGAACAGTGTTACAGGACGTGCCATATCGTATCCTTCCTTTCTGAACGGATTTCATCATTGTCTAGAATGTAAGCCACACGGCGCCTTTCTCGGAGCTTTCGACGCACTTGTGGACGAAACGCACACCGCGCACGCCGTCGTGGACATTGGGGAAATCCAAATCCTTCTCTGTCAGCGGTTGCCCGGCTTTCTTCTTGCCTAAAGCATTGAGGAACTTCGTATAGGTGTTTGCAAAGGACTCATAGAGGCCTTCGGGGTGGCCGGCGGGGATCCTCGACCACTCTGCAGCTTCGGGATACAGATAACCGTTGCCGCGGGACAAAATCTGCACGGGGCCGTTGGCGTAAGTAACCTTAAGATAGTTCTGTGCTTCCTGATCCCATTCTATGGCACCCTTGCTGCCATAGACGCGGACAATGAAACTGTTGTCGCGGCCAATGGCAATCTGGCTCGCGAAGTAGTTGCCGACGGCGCCGTTCTTGTACTGCAGCAGGATGTGGCCGTTGGTGTCAAGCTTGCGGCCTTCGCCGAATATACTCAGTTTGGCGCAGAGTGATTCGATTTCCAGTCCGGTGATCAGGGAGACGGCGTTTTCGATATGGCTTCCGATATCGCCTACGCAGTTGGATATACCTGCCATGTCCGGGTCTGTCCGCCAAGACGCCTGACGCTGTCCCGTGTTCTCCAATAGCTCGGCCAGCCATCCCTGGGAGTACTCCGCAACCACGGTACGCAACTCACCGATTTCGCCGCGGCGGACCAGTTCGCGAGCATGGAAGACCATGGGGCACTGGGCATAGGAGTAAGTGACTGCAAACAGCAGATCATGTTTGTCGGCCAGTGCGGCCAATTCTTCAGCCTGTTCCACGGTCTGGGTGAGGGGTTTGTCACAGACAACAGGGATGCCGTGTTCTAAGAACGCTTTGGCTGCGTCATAGTGGGCATAGTTGGGTGCAGCGATAACGGCAAAGTCAATGCCGTCGTCCCTGGCTGCTTCTGCGGCTGCCATTTCCTTGAAGTCCTTGTACAAACGTTCGTCGGCTAACCCCAGCTCTCGTCCGGTTTCCAGCGTGGTGTCCCAAGAGCGGGAAAAACAGCCGGCCGCAATCTGCGATTTCCCGTCAAATACGGCTGCCTTTCGGTGGACATCACCGATAAAGGAACCTGTGCCGCCGCCGATCATGCCAAACGTCAGCTGCGGCCCCCGCCCCGCCGTGTCCCTGCCTTCGATCATGCAAGCACCTCCTAGACTGAAATAGTATCTCAACGTACTAAATTAGCCGAAGGCGCCTATTTTCCTGCCGCAATCGGGCAGTTAATTAAACCTCAAAATGAAAAGTGGATCGTCGAAAGGATTTATACGATGATTGCCTAATAATAACAAATAAGAAATGAATGTTAAGCAGGTACAGGCGGTGGAAAGGAGCTATACTGTGGCGGACGTGATCTTGGAAACCCAAAAACTCTGCAAGAACTTCGGCCCGGTCAGGGTGCTCTTTGATATGGACTTCGAACTGCGTCGCGGGGAAATTCACGCCGTCATCGGTGAGAACGGTGCCGGGAAGTCCACACTGGTCAAAATCGTCTCCGGCTATCACCTGCCCACCGAAGGAAAGCTGCTTCTTGACGGTAAAACGGTACGGTTTTTGAGCACCAAAGATGCCGAAGATGCAGGGATCTGCATGATCCACCAGGAGTTCAATTTGGCCAATGACCTGACTGTGGAAGAAAATATCTTTCTGGGAAAAGAAAGGCGCCGCGGCCCATTTCTCGATCGCAGGCAAATGCAGAAGGAAAGCCGCGCTATCCTTGCGTCCCTTGAGACCACCGTTCATCCCAGGGCCCGTGTGAAGAACTTGTCGGTTTCGCAGAAGCAGATGGTGGAAATTGCCAAGGCCGTGTCCCGCAAAGCGGACATACTGATTATGGATGAACCTACGGCCGTCCTTACCCGCACCGAAATCCAAGTGTTGTTTCGTCTGATGCGCTCCCTTCAAGAGCAGGGCGTGTCCATCATTTATATTTCCCACAAATTGGATGAGGTCAAGGAAATCGCCGACCGCGTCACGGTACTGCGTGACGGCTACAAGGTGGGGGTTCGCAGTGCCGATGACCTTTCGGAAGAAGAAATGGCTGCCATGATGGTCGGCCGCGACATCGAAGATATGTTCCCCGATCGGGGGCCTGCGCCCCGGGAGTTAGAAGTGCTCCGGGCCGAAGCTGTTTCCAGTCCAGGCAGTGTCGAAGACTGCTCCTTTGCCCTCTGCGAGAAGGAAATTCTTGGTTTTGCCGGTTTGGTGGGGGCGGGACGAACCGAACTGATGGAGGCCATGCTAGGACTGCGGGAACGGTCCGGGGGCCGCCTTTTGTATCGGGGGGAGACGCTCTC
>PUOC01000298.1 GCA_003551965.1 Clostridiales bacterium
CTGTGGCTGCTGCCTCACGCAGCTTACAGGCCCATTGCAGGCCCAGCCCAGGGCTGCTTCGTGCGGTGCGGCAATGCAGGCAACGTGGGATCTTGCGACAGGGGTCCCTTGCTCCCTTCCCTGCAACCCCTCTGACCCTGACCCCGTCCCTCAGCTGGCTGCTCGCAGTGCCCAGTGCTCACGCAGTCTCGTCCTCCATTTCCCTCACCCTCACCCTGCCCCCCCTCCCCCTAACCGCGCAGGGCCCTGTCCAACCGTGCGGGCGCGGGTGTTTGGGCGGTGTTTGTGGTCCTCCATTTCCCTCACCCTCACCCTGCCCCCCCACCCCCTTACTGAGCAGGGCCCTGTCTGACCTCGCGGGCGCGGTGTTTGGGCCCTCGGGGCTCCTGAACCCCATGGCGATCGAGCTCGCGGGCACGCTCTTTGTCCTGCTGGTCGCCCGGCTGGGCTTCATGGTGGCTGGGAGGCAGCGCTGAGGGGTCTGACGCTGACTGTTGCTGTGATCCTGGAGCGCCAAGAATAACTCAAATTGAATTAGCCTTGACCGGTGTCGAGGGGGCGGTCCAGGCTCGCCTAAAAGCCTTGACAAGCCTCGACTAGAGCGGGGTGGGCGTCAGCGATTGCTTGATTACAATGGATTACGATGGATTGAAGAGCTTTGCATGGCAAAAATTGCCATGCACCACCAGCAATGAAATCGTCGGTAAAATCAGGGTTGGTCGATACTCGGCCAAATCGACCATTTCCTTGGCTGAATTGAGTGGTCGAACAAGTGCGGGACAAGCCAGCTAAATGGCCGATTCGACCCAGGCTGATTCGGCCAGCGACTGGCCTGTGTTATGGCCGATTCGACCCAGGCTGATTCGGCCAGCGACTGGCCTGTGTTATGGCTGATCTGCCCGAGGCTGATTCAGCCCCACATTAGCCAAGGCAATGGCTGATTGACTGGCGAACGCCTATTCTGGCATTGATAGGCCACTGATGGAGGCTTTTACATCAGGCACAAGGGGGGCTGGCAATTGCACGCAACATTTGAGCAGCCACAACACCAGCAGCGCTCCAGAGGCTCAACACACACAGGATGCAGCGCTCCCACAGGTACACGCGCCCCGTCTGAAGCAGGCAAGGCAAGGCAACACATACACACCTGCTGGGGCTGGCAATTGCACGCAACAGAGCAGCCACAACACCAGCAGCGCTCCTACAGATACACGCAGGCAAGGCACATACACACACCTGCTGGGGCTGGCAATTGCACGCAACATTTGAGCAGCCACAACACCAGCAGCGCTCCTACAGATACACGCGCCCCGTCTGAAGCAAGCAAGGCTCAACACACGCAGAAAGCAGCGCTCCCACAGGTAAACGTGCCCCGTCTGAAGCAGGCAAGGCAAGGCAACACATACACACACTTGCAGCGCTCCTACAGATACGCGCGCCCCGTCTGAAGCAGGCAAGGCGAGGCTCAACACACACACACACATGCAGCGCTCCTACAGATACAGCGCCCCGTCAGTGGCAAGGCAAGGCAAGGCAAGGCAAGGCTTAACACACACCTACATCGATTCCACCAGCACACGCTCTCGTCTGAGGCCACAGCTTGACACAGTTCTCAACTCTCCAGTCATGCACACCATTCAAGGCTGCAGCAGGAATCGCGGGCACATCAGACAACATCCTCAACAGGCGCGAAGTTCTCTGCATTCTTCTCAATCACGCACACGCTGTGCACCCCAGCCCACCCGCCCGGTGTGTTTGCCACCTCCTCGTCCAGCTCCCGCATGGCTTCCGTCACCTGGGTCTTCTTGGCCACGCCGCGGTTCGCGGACCTTTGAAACGGGTCCACAAGGTGCGCCTTGATCTGCACGGGTGTGCGGGCAGTGTGCGAGTTGTCCAATATGGAGGGGCAGGTCTCAGGCTGGCTTCACTGAGCTGTGTGCAAGCCAACACACAAGAAGCACAGGCTGCGTGCTGCAAGGTGTGCCATGCAAGTCGCTGATGCCACTTACGTCGCGCATGGTGATCACCAGCTGCTCAAAGGACACTTTGAGCACGCCGCAGGCCGTCTTCACGCACGGCCATGCAGCCTCCAGCGCTGCCATGAAGGCGGGGTTGTCGCAGATGTCATGCACCTGGTCAATAGGGGTGAACGAGTGGGCTGAACTTGTTAGGTGTGACTGGCATAGCAATGCGCCTGCAGCAAGTCTGAGGAGGTCAGTCCAGAGTAGAGCCGCTCGCGAGAATAACCCCCGCAGGTTGAGGCTGGCCCACCCAAGCTTCCCACCTTGCGCCACATGAGCGATGGCGTGCCATCAGGCCGGGTGTACAGCCGGCGGCAGGCATCTACTACTGCCTGCTTGGCAGCTTGCGTCTCAGCCTCGGGCATGGGCCTCTTGGCGGCAGTGATGAGGTTGTACAGCGGCAATGAAGAGTGGCCGCTGTACGCCTTCCACTGCAGTAGACAGGAATGAAGCAGCACAAGAGGGTGGCATACAGTTCTGAGGTGCCAGGGCTGGCGGGGGGCAGGAGCATCATAGCCTTCCACAACAAGGACATGTGGGAGTTCCAGGCCCCTTGGCGTACATGCACGCACACACGCACGCACACAAAAGTGTTCTGTTCCCCTTAAACTTGTTGTACTTGCAAGCAAACATGCAACGCCAACCCCCAACCCCCACCGAAGCCGTGGATGAGGTGGAGAGGCGCCCGCCCAAGGCATTGTTGTACATCTCAACTCCGCCCAACGGAGCCTTGGCCTTCTTCTTTGCGCTGCAGTGCACGTCGGAAGTGTAAGAGACATATGCAGAAGGTTGAGGCACTAAGGATGCTGGCTATTAAGGCTGCTGGCACAGGCATTTGGGGTGTCATACAGGCGTCCTATGCGAGCAGCAAGGCACACTTGCTGTTGGATGCAACAAAGGAGGCAAAAGTAGGTACTCACTTGATGCTGCCCTCCCCAGAGTAACCAATCCATGTGCGGAAGTGAGCTGAGCCCCCTTCCACCATTGTGCAGCCTGGGTCTATGCGGTCCAGGATGGCGGTGAAGCCGGCCAGCTCGTCAGTGCCACTCAGCAGGCGCCTCTTTAGCTCTGGCAGGTCCAGGTACAGAGGCTGCCGGTTGATGAGCGCTGTTGTGACCACCACCTTACTCATGGCACTCTGCGTCAGGGGTTGGTGGGCGGGGGGACGGGCTGTGGGTGAAAGGGTATGTGGGTAGGCAGGCAGGCAGGTAGGCACCTATGTGGAACCTCGTGTGGCACACCCAACAGCTGCAGCAACAGGCGGCCAGCAGCAACAGCTGCAGCTGCAGCAACAGGCGGCCAGGGGTCAGTGCAGCGCCCCTAGCACCCACCATCCTGCTGCATACCACCACCCACCCTGAGCTCTGCGTTGTTGGAGGGGTCCAGGTAGGGTGCTGCGTCATCCAGGGCTGTGGCGCTGGAGTCAGTGCCCAGCGAGAGGCGGATGCCGCTGGAGCTGCTGCTGCCCGCTGCGCGCCCCTGCGAGGGCGGTTGCGGAGGGGGCGTATGCACCAGTGGATGGGTATTTGTAAGCATGTGTGTGTGTAAGCATGTGTGTGCGCAGTCAGGGCGCGGGGAGCAAGGAGTCGCGGCGCGCGACAGCCCGGTCAAACTGTTCCGCAAGGACTTGTCCATGGGGACCGTCCCCGTGACCTCTGGCCCAGGTGGAAGGCCTACCCACACCAAGCAACCAATGCACGCCCCCATGCGCCTGCGCGTGCACCCAGTGGGCCAATGTGCAAGAGCCACTGGCAGGAGGGGCGCGCGCAGGGGCAGACGCACACGCCGACAGCCCAGTCAATCCTCTCCTGGCCTGGGCGGGGAAGGCCATCCCACACCAAGCAACCAATGCACGCCCCCATGCGCCCGTGCGTGCACCCAGTGGGCCAATGTGTATGAGCCACTGGCAGGAGGGGCGCACGCAGGGGCAGACGCACACGCCGACAGCCCGGTCAGAACGGTCCCGCCCGCCCGCCTGCCCACTCACCAAAGCCTGGGTGAGGATGGACGCGAGCGCCGTGCCGAGATGCTGCTCCACCTGCTGCTTCACCAGCCTCTCCACCAGTCCCGCCTCGCCCAGGTGCGGCTGGAGGAGCAGGTCCTGGCGCGGCTCCTCCAGCTCTTCCTCCTCCGCCTCCTCCTCCTCGCCCTCGTCCTGCTCCTCGCCCACAGTCGAGTCCGCAGGGGCGCGCGGGACGCCCGCGCGCCCCTGCAGGCGCGGGCGTCCCGCGAGCTCGTGGGCGAATTCCTCCTCCTCCTCCTCCCTCCGCTGCTGCTCTCCCCGCTGCCTCAGCTGTGCATCACGCGCTGCGGCCTGAGCTAGGGCCTCGTCCATGCGCGTCAGCCTTTGGCGCTGCGCTGGGGGCTCCTGCTGGGAGGGCTGGGGAGCGCGGCGCGGCGGCATTTTTTCTTTTGACCACGCAGCGGCCAGAACTGTCGCACTTTTGACCGCTTTCCTTGCCCTGGTCGGGCCCTGAGAATCATTCCAGGAGTTGCTCGATGGCAAATGGCTACAGCTCTGACTCAGAGCTCGGAGCCACAAATATGCCAGGACACTGCCGCAGGAGGCGCACGCCCGTGCATAAACAACGAGCACGTTTTGCACACGAAGAGCCCAAGCCCAGAGCCAGTCACCCTTCAAGTTGCCTTCACTCATCGCTCACATCATCCCCTGCTGCCGCCATCACCCGGTCCCACTTGAACGAATTCACATAGAAGCGCTCCTTGTCCTTGGCCCTGAAGTCAAGCACAAGGTACACACGCGACAGGATCTGCACATCAAGCCTCATCACTGCATACCCTTCCTTACGCATCTCAGGGGACTGCCACTCTAAGTGGGTGCAGCCGCGCTCACGCAACACATTGCGCACTTGCACACCATCATCACGAAAGAAGGGCCGCAAACAGCGCAGCCACCGCAACATCACAAACGCTTGCCCCTCAAACTGGAATAGGCACCTCAGCTGGGCAAAGCGCTGCACACTGCCTGGGGCTAGGACCGAAACAAAACTGAACCACTCCCCGCCCCACAATGCTACTGATGCGTGGACGGGCTGCAGCACCCCCCCCCCCCACGGCACCTGAGACGCAAGGACCCCTGACTTGACCACTTTGATGCAGACCGCACCAATCTCTGGAAGCGGGCGGTGCAGCAGCTCACACAAGAGACGTGGCAGCAGCACCAGCTCAGGCTGCTCACCAAGCAGCAGCTCAGCCTTGCTGAGGTGGGCGGGATGCTGAAGCGGGGCAGCAAGGCTGTCGAGCAGGTTGAGCGGTACTTTGGAGCCCGTCCTGGCCAGTTGATGCCGGCCGCTCCTGTAGGGTTGTGAGGAAGTGGCATGTTGTGGTTGACCGTTATGGGCTGGGCGTGCCAGGCAGGCTGCGCACGGGCACACACCCTTGACCCTGCTCGCTCTGTCAGCCACCACGCAGCTCCCGTCCCTGTTTCACAGGTGCCCCATGGTGCCCCACACACCTTAGAGCCTCTTGGCTGGCTGTCTGATAGGTGCGCACTGCCTCGCTCGCCTCGCTCTCTGCTGCACACCCCAAGCGCGCAGCAAGGCCCTGCAGCTGCTGCTTGCGCACCATCTCCTTCAGGTACTGGTCGTTAGCTGTGCGCCTGCTCGTCTCGCTGCGCAAGCAGTGAGTGTTTGCAGTTGTAACACTCTTGAGCCTAGCACATGTGTGCTTTCATGCTGCGCTTGTCCGTGTGCAGCTACAATCACTGTGCACTCCTGTGGCGGCCGTCGGCAGGCCCACACCCTGCCTGCTCACGCATGCCCTCCGCGCTCAGGCATGTCCCGGACCCCACACCAGAGCGCAGAGCACTGAGCACGCACCCGTACTGGTTCTTGGTGTTCTTGTGGTCGCCCTCAAAGAACTGTGCGTTGACGTGCTTGAGGTTGCCAAAGCGCCGGATCGTGTCAGTGAGGTGGACCATCTTGTGCAGCTTGATGGTGCGGCCGCGACTGTCCATGTGAGGGGCGATGACCACGTCAAAGAGGCGCTTGAACTCGGCCCACTTCTGGTCAATCTGCTGCAGGTCTTGCTCAGTGATAAAGGGCGAGCAGCGCTTGCGGTGGCACAGGTCGTATAGTTGCGCCCACCTGCAAGGCGGGGGAGGGCAGGGCAGAGCAAAAAAGCTTGTGTCAGCGGGAATGGAGGCACAAAGTCGCAGCCCTCAGTCACATACACGTATCACAGCTGCGCGTGCAAACCCGCACCTGCACCTGCACCTGCAACCATGAGCCGCACCCGCACCCCTTACCCTCAACTGCGCGCATCATCTACGCCCCCACACGCACATTGCATACAGCTCCACCATCTCGTTGTCGATGCCATCATACAGGAAGGGCGCCACTTGCATGACGTTGCGGTGCTCCTTAGCCTGAATGTTGGTGGGGCTGGGGAAGTAGTCTTTGGGCAGCTGGAAGTCGTCAGCACGCAGCATCCTCTTCATGCGGTGGTTGAGCTGGGCCAAGGCAGAATTGGCACGTTGTGCTGATGGCATGATGACGCGCATGCGGGCCTCGCTGGCCTTGACCAGGTAGAGAAAGAGGCCCAGGTCATGGTTGTGCATGGCCTCAAAGCCGGTGACCAAAGTGCTGGAGCCATAGCCGTGAGCGCCTGCACGTGGAGGCGCAGAAGGATGTGCAGATGTAGGTGCAAGTGCACAGGTGCAGGCACAGGCACAGGTGCTTAAGCTCTTGCAAGGGCCTGCTGCGACCCCATTGGACACCACTTACCTGCAAAGCCCCAGAGCCCACTCTGCACTGGGTGTGTTGACAGCTCTTGGCTCTTGGTGTTCCTTGCCCCCCCATCCCTCTCAGCCATGACTTTGTTGTAGTTTGCAATCTGCACGGTGATGTGGTGCAAAAAGAGCTTGAGCGCTTGCCTACACCCTCCACCCGTACGAGCAGCGCAACTGCCCACCGCGGCTGCTGCTCTGGTAGCTGCCAACAAGTGCGCACACCTGTTCCTCCTCAGTCCGCACACGGGCCCGTGCAGATGTGTCACTCAAATCCTTGGACTCCACCCAGCACTGCTCACATGCAAACCTGGAAAGGAGGAAAAGGTGATAGAGGAGAGGGCAAAGGTGATGATTGGCATGGCATGGCATGGCATGCGCAGTTGGACCAGCCCTCCCAGCCTTCCTAGCCCTCCCTTGCCCCACTTTGCTGGGTAGTTCTTGACGCCTGTGAGGTCGTGCAGCTCAGGATTGTCCCCAACTATGCTCCACAGGCGAGGGAAGACAAGTTGAATGCCGCCAGATGGGTCGTGCAGCTCCA
>PUOC01000235.1 GCA_003551965.1 Clostridiales bacterium
ATGGCCGCTTCATTCTTTCCCCCACAGCCGGGCCTTATGAAGAGTGTATTTCCTCCAAAACCGCTTCTAACTACCGGGCATTGATAGAGGCCGGCTTGCAGTACGGGAGCCATGCTTAATTACGGGGCATGTGTGTCTTAATGATTTGTGATGTACCCTGGCAGTCCAAGGCAGTGTTGCCACCGGAAGATGGGCACGGTGTTAAACGAGTAAGACACATGAAAAAATTTTCGTGGTTCTGTTACATATTAGGCAGGAGAATACTGAACCGTCAAGAACTGTATAATTGAATGCTACCGGTGGCAAAGAGGTGTGGATGTGGCACAGGTGACAATTGCCGATGTGGCCAAGGCCGCAGGCGTATCGAAACGCACGGTTTCGCGCGTAATCAACGGCGATCCACTGACGAAGACAGAAACCCGTGAAAAGGTGTTGGCTGTAATTGAACAGTTGGGCTTTTCTCCTAACGTTTTGGCCCAGCGGCTTGCACGCGGCCAGACAGGCATTATCGGCGTCTTTGCCTACCTAGACGAGTTTCCCGCCAGCCGCGAGAACTTTTTCTATCCATTTCTCGAAGGGATCGAACTGGCAGCGCAGGCCAAGGGGTATGACCTGCTCCTGTTCACCCAAGGGCCGCAGGGTGAGGAATGTTCCATGTTTGTGGGAAATCAGAACCGCACCCAGATTGCCGATGGCCTGATCATCCTGGGAACAAGGGTGAACCAGGGCGATCTGGCCCGATTGAATGCATTGGAGATCCCCTTTGTCTGCATTGGCCGCCGATCGGCTGCCGACGGTTCTCCCGTTCACTGGGTGGGCGCCGACTACCAGACAGCCTTCCGTGAAAGCACCGATCAGCTCATTGGCTTGGGGCACCGAAGATTGGCATTGGTAGGCGACGGGTATTGGGAAGCCAATGTGGACAAGACCAAGGGCTTCCGAGACGCGATGGACAAACATGGCTTACCGGCCGTGGTGGTTGATGAGAAACGGCCTGTCGCTGAGGTGCTAGAGCAGGTTGTAATCAAGCAAGGCATAACGGCGCTGGTCTGCATTGCCGCCGGGTTGGCCGCACGCTATGCCCAAGCCCTGGCAGCATGGGGACTGCAGATTCCAGAGGACATATCTTTGGTCGGGTTTAACGAAGAGGATGTTGGGACTGCAGACTTCACCCAGGTGTGCATGCCCCGCCAAGCCATGGGTAGACGGGCGGTCTCCCTCTTGATCAGGAAGCTGCAGAACAAAACAGGGCCTGCGGAAGCCAAGCAGTTTCTGCTGCCCTGTGATGTTGTAACCGGTACATCGACTGCCGTGCCCGGCAGACAAGCGGCAAGAAAAGAGGAGTGAAGCGAATTGCGTACAGACTTCGACGTCATTGTCCTAGGCGGCGGCCCGGGCGGCATAGGTGCTGCCATAGGTGCAGCCCGCGCCGGTGCCGAGGTGCTCTTGGTGGAGCGATACGGGTTCTTGGGTGGCGGCGCCACAGCCATGCTGGTGAACCCATTGATGAAGTTCCATGCCGGTGATCGCCAGATTGTGCAGGGAGTTCTCCAGGACGTGATCGAACGGCTTCAGGACATGAATGCCTATGGTACCGAGAAGGGGCCGCATTCCTACGACACCGAAGCCTTTAAGATCGCTTGCGAGCAGTTGTGTTTGGAAGCCGGCGTGCAGCTCCTGTATCATGCATTCCTTGCTGATGTACAGTTAAACGGAGACAGAATTGATAGTGTCCGCATCGCCACCAAGGATGGACTGAAGACGCTGACGGCCAAGCAGTTCATTGACAGCACTGGCGACGGTGACCTGGCTTATCTGGCCGGTGCCCCCACGGAAAAAGGAAGGGAACAGGACGGGCTTTCGCAGCCGATGACCTTGTGTTTCCGGATGGCCGATGTGGACATTGGGCGTATGCCGACCCGGGCCGAAATGACGGAACAATACGTTCGGGCCAAGGAAAAAGGTGATATTGACTGCCCTCGGGAAAACATCCTCTTCTTCCATATTCCGCAGCCGAATGTGATCCATTTTAACCAAACCAGGGTCATCCGGCACGACGCCGTGGATCCGGAGTCGGTTACGAAGGCCGAAATTGAGGCCCGCCGGCAGGCTTGGGAAATTGCCCAGTGGCTGGTTGCGACGATACCCGGCTTTGAAAAGGCATATCTGCAGCAGATGGCGCCCCAGATCGGGGTGCGTGAATCCCGCAGAGTATTAGGCCAGTACTACTATACCGCCGATGATTTGTCCGGTGTCCGAAAATTTGACGATGTGATAGCCTGCGGGTGCTACCAAATCGACATCCATAATCCCGATGGGGAAGGAACGGTGCTGAAGCAGGTGCCGGAAGGAGAATGGTACGACATTCCCTATGGCGCCATTGTCCCCAGGAAACCGGCCAATCTCCTCATTGGAGGGCGGTCGCTGTCGGCCGATCATGAAGCGCATTCGGCGGTCCGGGTGATTCCCATTGTCTTTGCCATCGGCCAAGCGGCGGGAGTTGCAGCGGCGCAGTGTGTTCAGAAGGGTATTATGCCCAAGGAAGCGGATGTGCCGGCGGTGCAGCTTGAGCTTCTCAAGCAAGGGGCTACCCTCGGCGACTACCAGCCCCAGGAGTTGATGCCATGAAGGATTTCTGTGCCGATGTGGCCGTCATTGGGGGCAGCGTAGGCGGATGTGCAGCAGCACTGGCCGCTGCCCGGATGGGCCGGAAGGTCATTCTGACCGAAGAGACCGATTGGATCGGCGGCCAACTGACCAACCAGGCCGTGCCGCCCGATGAGCATCCCTGGGTCGAGCAGTTCGGAGCCACCCGCAGCTATCGAAATTACCGCGATCGAGTCCGCCAGTACTACAAACTGCACTATCCTGTGACAGCCAAGGCCCGTGCAGACGAACATCTAAACCCCGGCAGTGGCGGTGTCAGTAAACTCTGCCATGAACCCCGGGTTTCGTTGGCCGTTCTGTACGAAATGCTGGCTCCCCATCTTTCCAGCGGGCGAGTGGAAATTTGGCTGCGCCATAAGGCGGAGGCGGCGGAGACATCCGGTGATTATGTCCGGTCTGTGACAGTGCGCGGGCCTGATGGTGAGTGCAAGGTGGTCCATGCTCCCTACATCTTGGATGCCACCGACTTAGGGGATCTGCTGCCCTTGAGCGGTGCCGAATACCGTGTGGGAGCAGAATCCCAAGCCGAGACCGACGAACCCCATGCCCGGCCCGAAACCGGTGATCCCCTCAACCACCAGTCGATTACCTATTGCTTTGCCATGGATTATTTTCCTGGTAAAGACCATACAATTCCGAAGCCGGAACAGTATGGATTTTGGCGGGACTACAAGGCTGATTTCTGGCCTGGGAAGTTATTGAGTTGGACGGCCTGTCACCCCATCACATTAGAGCCGAGGGAACATGCCCTGTTCCCCAATGATCAGGGAAAGCACTCGCTGTGGAAATACCGGCAGATCTTGGACAAGGATCATTTTGCCAGCGGTGCATTTCCCAGCAGCATCACCTTGGTGAACTGGCCGCAGGTGGATTATTGGCTGGGCCCGATCATGGAAGTCTCCGACCAAGAAGTGGAGAAGCATCTCTGGGGCGCCAAGCAGCTGAGTCTTTCCTGGTTGTACTGGATGCAGACCGAGGCACCCCGCCCCGACGGCGGTGCAGGTTATCCTGGGCTGCGGCTTCGGCCGGATGTGGTAGGAACAGACGATGGACTGGCGAAGTATCCCTATGTGCGGGAATCGCGGCGCATGAGGACTGAGTTTACCGTATTGGAACAGCATGTGGCGGCCGATGTGCGCGGCGATCGCGGTGCCGAGGTGTTTACCGACAGTGTCGGGATTGGCTGCTATCGGATCGATCTCCATCCTGCCACAGGCCTGATCAATTATGTGGATATCAGCAGCTACCCCTTCCAGATTCCTCTGGGTTCGCTGCTTCACGAGCGAATGGAGAACCTGCTGCCTGCATGCAAAAACCTAGGGGTAACCCATATTACCAACGGCTGCTATCGATTGCATCCGGTGGAATGGAACATTGGCGAAGTTGCGGGCCTCTTGGCTGTCTATTGTCTGCAGAACGACATGCGGCCGCGGCAGGTTCGTTCCAGCAAACTCGAGGACTTCCAGTCTCTGCTGCGGCGTCACGGAATTGAGCTGGACTGGCCTCGCATACGACCGGTATAAAGGAGGTGAGGTAGCTCACGGACACATGGCAATTGCAAGCACGAGTATCACAAAACGAACAGGAGGATGAGAATGCGTAACGTATGGAAAATTGGCTTGATGACTTTGGCCGCTGTCCTTTTGGTCTCGCCGCTGTTGGGTGCCCAGACCTTAGGCGAACCTCCGCTTTTGGAGGATCTGGTTGCCGAAGGGGAGCTTCCGCCCATGGAAGACCGGTTGCCCGCGGACGTGCTGGTCGTTGACACACCCCATGAAATAGGCCAGTATGGGGGGACTTTGAATACTGCCACCCTGTCATTGCTGGGTTGGGGCGACCACGTGGCCGGATTCAACTTCATGGGTGCGATGGTAAAACCGGCTCCCGGCGCCGATGGTGTGGTGCCGAGCGTTGCCAAGGAACTGGAGTACGATGAAGATATGACCGTGTTCACCTTTCACCTGCGCGAGGGTATGCGCTGGTCGGATGGAGAACCGTACACCACGGAAGACGTTCTTTTCTGGTATGAAGATGTCCTATTCAATGAAGAACTGACCCCGACCATACCCGCCCATCTGCGCGATGAAGGCGAGGTAGCTGAACTCGAAGTCATCGACGATTACACGTTCAAGCTTTCGTTTGTGAGTCCACAGCCGTTTTTCCCAGAAATCCTGGCATTCCAGGGCTGGTGGTTTGTGGTGCCGAGCCATTATGTGAAGCAGTTCCACGTTGATTACGCCGATCCCGATGAACTGCAGGAGATGATGGACGAGCATGGTTTCGATGCCTGGTATGATCTGTACGACTACAAGAATGAGCAGATTGCACAGGTACCCCTTCATCCTGACCGTCCGTCGCTGACCGCTTATCACCTCGCGGAAATAACCAGTGACCGTCTTGTTCTGGAACGGAACCCGTATTTCTGGAAAGTGGACAGTGAAGGAAACCAGCTGCCGTATATCGACCGCATCATCGGCAATTTGGTTTCCGATTTAGAGGTGGCGCAAGGTCAGATTCTTTCCGGCGAAATCGACTTTGCCACCCGCAACGTTGATATCCGCAACTATCCGATGTACCGGCAATACGAAGAAGAAGGCGGATACCGCACCCTGCTTTGGGATCAGGCCCTAGGTTCCGAGGTTATCTACCAGTTCAACCTGACCCATGAAGATCCAGTCATGCGTGAAATTTTCCAAGACAAGCGCTTCCGTCAAGCCATGTCCTTGGCCATGGACAGAGATGAGATCAACGATGTCGTGTATTACGGGCAGGGTCTGCCCCGTCAGTTCACAGTCCTTCCTACCAGCAGCTACTTCCAGGATGAGTTCGGATCGGCCTACGCGGACTACGACCCGGAACGGGCCGGTGAGCTCTTGGACGAAATGGGTTTGGACGAAATGGACAGCGCCGGCTTTCGACTCCGTCCAGACGGCGATCGTTTGACCTTCACCATTGAATACACGTCCAGGCCGTATCCGGTACTGCCGAACATCGAATTGGTTACGGAGTTTTGGCGGGATGTGGGCATCGATGCCCGCTTCCAGGAGGTCTCCGGCGAGCTGCAGACCCAGCGTGCCACCGGAAATATGATGGACGCAACCATTTGGGGCGGCGATGCCGTGACCGATCTGATGTTCCCCCACAACAACCATTTCCTTATGCCGACTTTGCCAAGCTGGGGCAATACCATTTGGCCTCTGTGGTCCGATTGGGTGGCTACCGATGGTGAAGACGGCGAAGAGCCGCCGGAAGATATCAAGCACTTGATCGATCTCCGGGCGCGGGTCCTCCGTGAACCCGATGCCGACGAGCGGCATGCGATCATCACCGAAATCCTCGAAATTCAGGCGGAAAATCTCTGGGCCATTGGAACGGTGGGCCTCTCACCAAGACCGATCATTGCCAACAAGAACCTCGGCAATGTGCCTGAAGAAAATCTCTGGGCTTGGGATACGTACACCGGCTGCCATGTTCACCTAGAGACGATGTTTTTCCAAGAGTAGTACCGAACAGACGAACAGAACACTGACAAAGGGCCCCGTTCACGGGGCCCTTTGCTGTACCTCTCCAGGCGATTGGTATGTGTTTTAACAGGCCGCCGGGGCCCAACCGCGAACCCAGCAAAGGAAAAGGCCCTGCTCCTGCTGCAGCAAGGCCTTCTTCCGATACCGTCTCTAACGGTCGAAGTACATCTGTTCCGGGTCATGGCTGGCGTTCCACAAAACACCCCAAGCCCAGAGGCCGTCGTCACGGATATTGCGGATATCTTTGTTGACAATCACTGGCTGCGGGGCTTCGCCGATGGTACCTATGGCCCAGAGGTTTTCTGCCTGGACAGCGAGGATCTTTTTGCCCAGTTCAATCCGCCGCTCGCGATCAGGCTCGACGGTCATCTCTTCCCACCAGCCGCGAATGTCTTTGACAAGAGCCGGAGGCTCTTCACCTTCATCGCCGTCCGTATTGAACCAGCGAGCCCATTCAGCCCAAATGCACTCTTCCCACCGGGGAGCTACAGGAACGACATGGCGAGGATCGGTGGGGAAGTTTACGTCCGTTGCTGATCCATTGTGCCAGAAGGTTGCGTCTTGGAGATTGCCGGGTGCTCTCTCTCCCTGCAGTTCACCGGAAATTTCCCGATAGCGTACGTCTAAGCCTACCTCCTGCCAGTGCTGGGCTACCAGTTCCACATTGGGTGTTTTCGGCGTCTCGAAGTCAACGTATTCCACAGTAAAGGTCAGTCGTTCGCCGTCGGGACGCAATCTCCAGCCGGCCGAATCTCGGGCATCCAAGCCCATTTCATCCAGGAGCCGATTGGCCTCTTCGGGATCAAACTCGACATAGGCTTGGGCAAACTCGGGTTCGTAGAACTTGCTGCTCTGCAGTACCGTCTGCTGCACAGGAACAGCCTGCCCGTGGTAGATGGTGTCGTTGATCTCCTGGCGATCGATCGCCAGCGACAGAGCCTTTCTGAAGCGCACGTCTTGGAAGATTTCTCGGATTTCCGGTACGCTGTGCGTCAGATTGACGAAGTAGACTGCTTCACTGCTGTAGCCGCTGGTCCACAGCAGTGTGCGGAAGTTGCCTTCTTCCTCGTAGCTGCGGTACATGGGATAGTTCCGGATATCCGCAGCCATGCCCACAAAGTCCACAGAGCCGGCCATGATCATGCCCTGTGCCACTTCGGTATCGCTGATGAGCTGTGTATCAATGCGGTCCACATAGGGCAGTTGATTGCCTTCTGTATCGACCTTCCAGAAATAGGGGTTGCGTTCATAGACTCGACGGTCTCCCCGCAGCTCAGCCAAATAGTAGGCGTTGACTGTGGGCAAATCCGGATTCAGTGAGATCGCCATCCAGCGCTGGTTCTTGTTGTCGAACAGCTCATCCCAGCGTTCGAAACCTTCAGCCTCCACCAACTCCATAAGTTCGTCTTCGGGCACGTAGTTGATATGGAACTGCGACAGATAGTGTTTGGGGTTGGTTAGGAAGGGTGAGGCGTGTACCAAGCGGTTGTTGAAATATGGCCTCGGTTGGGCCCAAGAAAATGTTACAGTATACTCATCGATCTGTTCCACTTCGACTATCTCACCGTCAACCCGCCACGGAATGCCGATGGTCGGGGTGAGGTCCTCGTTCAGAAGAATGTCTTCGTACCAAAACATGATGTCATCGGAACTAAACTGGTGTCCGTCAGACCATTTGACATCTTCGCGAAATTGAATGGTCCAAGTTCTCATATCTTCACTGGCTTCAACGCTTTTGGCGAAATGCGGCTGCAGCGACTGATCGACATGATGCGGCTGCACCCAGGAGGCAGCAAACTCCATTAGAAGATGATCGTCGCCAAAACTGTTAATATTGGGTGTCACGGTGCGGAAGGTACCACCGTACCGGCCGATGGAGTCGATGGGTTCAACAACATACGGCTCGGACGGAAGCCGATCGGCCATTGGAGGCATTTCACCAGCTGCCACAGCCTCTTCCAGAAACGGAATTTCTCCCAAGGAACCGGCGGCCAACGCCGAGCCCGCGCTCACCAGCAGAAGCAGAGTCACCAGAATGCAGCCTTGCACACAGATTTTCACGCAATCCTCTCCTTTTGTAAGATTCAAATGCCGGGCATATGCAGTTGTCTTCCTTCACCTCCCTTGACCAGCTTTGCGGTGGGAAACAGCTGCCGCCATTCGGGTGCGAAGACGGCGGAATCAGAGAAACTTTGGAACTCTTCTCTGTGGACCAGATTACAGACCGTCCCTCGGACTATTCATGCCCGAAACCTGGGACAGCAGCGAGGCAGCCTATTTATACAGCGACATTTCTTCTAGCATGGCCTCGATGTTCTCCAATGGCGTGTCGGGCATAATGCCATTTCCCGCACCCAGTAAAAGGCCGCCCATGGGTTTGTACAGCGCATCGATGAGACCGCGTACACCCGCTCGTACTTCGTCAGCGTTTCCTTCGGGAAGCAGGTGCTGGACGTCTACGCCGGCCAAGAATGAGATCTGGTCTCCAAACTCTGCCGCGGCAGCTTTTTCGTCCATACAACCCGTTTGAATGGGATGGAAGACGTCTAGGCCCGCCTCAATCAAATACGGCATCAGCAGGGTATTGTCGCCGCAGGAATGCAGAAAAACGTGCATTCCCCGCCGATGGACATGGTCAATGAAATCTTTGTAGAGGGGGAAGTACAGTTCCTCGAATACGGCGGGCGACATCATGGGGCCATATTGGTGTCCTAGATCATCGGACGTGAAAATGCCGTCAAAGCCCAGCCCTGCGTAGCGGTCTACGATCACCTTGTAGAAGTCCAGCAGATGGCGTCCCACGCGTTTGAGATTGTCCATATGGTCGTAGTAGTCGAGCATCAGGTTTTCCATGCCGCGGATACCCCAGAACCGCTCATGGTAAAGTCTCCACCAACCACCGAGCCGATAGCGGCCATCGGCCGGCGGGAGACTGCCCTCAACCAGATCAAAGGCCTGGGGCTGCTGCGGATCGGGAAAATCGTCCAGGAACTGCTGCAGTTCACTCCAATCGGGAAGAAGCACCTTGCTTTCTCCAATGCTGTGGGTGGCGGCTTGACTGTAATCGTCTTTGTAGCCCCAGCGGTAGCTTTGGTCGGGGAGAGGCGAAGCATCCTCTCCCGGAGCGGTATACATGGTCGTTAGAATGTCCTCTGGGAACTTGGCAGCCATCTTCTCCAGACGGTCTCCGTATTTCTCCTGCAGTCCTTGGCCCCACCATTTGTGGAGGACCAGCGGTATTTTTTCGCTGCCCCGGCGTTCAATGGCAGCCTTGACTTGTGCTTTCGTCATCGGCTCTCTGACCACTTACCCACCTCCGGCCCATACTTCCTTTGTTATCTTATTCTTACGTCCTTCATTCTTGGCGGGGAGCGGGCATCCTTTTCAATATCCTATTTACTCGTTTGAAATCTTATGTTAACCTAATCGTTGAGGTGATCTTTGTGCATCCCGATGTCGAATACCGCCGGCTGGAATCAAAGGCGATTTCGCCCTTGGTGCTGCAGGCTTCGCTGTACACGGAAGGCCTTCATTATCCTAAGGGCTATGCATTAAAGCCGCGACATGTTAGCGACTATGAGCTGGAATTCTACATCGAAAGCCAAGGACAGATGCTGATAGAGAACGATGCTTACTGCATTGCGCCGGGAGACATCGTGTTTCGCAAGCCAGGGCAGTGGGTGCAGGGTATCTTGCCCTATTCCTGCTATCTGGTCAGCTTTGATCTTTGCGGCACCATGGGCAAGGATCCCCGCTGTTATTCCTTTACGGATCCAAGCAACGAACTGCAGCCTTATTTCCGGAATCCCGTAATCGACGGGCTGCCCGCAGTGTTTCATCCTCCCAATACCGATTTTTACCAGCAGCAGTTTGAGAGCGTTCTGCGGGAGTTTTCCCAAACCGACGAAATAAGCACGCTGCTCCTGCGTGCCCGTGTCTTGAAACTGCTGCACTCTTTGTACATGGATGCCATCAGCGCACCGCAGGCATATGATATGGCAGCGTCCAATGGTCACTATGGCCGGGTAAAAGCGGCGCTGCAGTTCATTGAAGAAAATCTGGACAAGAAGCTCTGCCTAGACAGCATTGCTGCTGCAGCGGGTCTCAGCCCCAACTATTTTCACCGGATATTTTCGAAGACCGTAGGCTGTACTGTCAATCGATATACAGTCCACCGCAAAATGGAGCGGGCGAAACAGCTCCTAGTACTGCGCGACTGTCCCATCTATGAAGTGGCTTCCGCCTGCGGCTGCGAAAATGTTCCCTATTTCAGCGTGCTATTCAAGCAGCACACCGGCTGTTCACCGCTGCAGTTCCGCAAGAAATACCGGCAATACCAATGATTTCAGCTGCAAGAAGAACAGGACATGGCCATCGGCCATGGGGGCCAAAGAAACGGCGGACAGGGATTGGCGGTTGGCCAATCCCTGTCCGCAGGCAAAGAAGAGCTCAAGAGCACTTTATTCCCGCCGGCCGTCTTCAAAGAAGATCTGCTCCGGATCGAGGTTGCTGAGCCAAGGGCCGCTCCAACTGAACAGCCCGGTTTCGGGGACGTTGCCCAGGCGGACATTGGCCACCACCGGCCATGGTGTTTCGCCGATAGTCCCGATATTCCAGAGATTTTCCGCTTGGGAGCGGACAATATTCATCGCGAGCTCATCCCGCTTTTCTGGATCGGGCTCCATTTGGATGTCTTCCCACCACTGCCGCAGTTCTTTGATCTGTTCCGGCGGCTCTTCACCGGTCTCGCCGCCGCTGTGGAAGTAAGCAGCCCAAGCCGTCCATTTGGTGCATTCATGGGTTGGGCTTACGGGGACGAACTCAAGGCCTCGAATCGGAAACAGAATGTCTGAACCGACGCCGGCCCAAACCGTGGCATCCTGCAGGTTGGCCGTGGCCCGCTCGGATTGCAGGCTGGTGCTGATTTCTTCAGCACGGACATCGATTCCCACTTCGTTCCAGTATTGGGTCACCAGTTCGACGTTGGGGCCAGTGGGAGTGTCCAACTCCGGGAACTGGATGGTGAATGTCAGACGTTCGCCGTCCGGCCGCAGCCGGAATCCTTCACTGTCCTTCTGATCCAAACCCATTTCGTCGAGAAGGGTCTCGGAACGCCCGGGATCAAACTCTGCATAGGATTGTGCATATTCCTCGCGGTAATAGGGACTGGTTTCCAGTACGGTAAACTGCTTTGGCACCGCATTCCCGTAGTAGATGACATCGTTGAGTTCCTGCCGGTCAATGGCCAAGGACAGGGCCTGCCGGAACCTGACATCCTGGAATATCTCGCGAACGGCGGGATCTTCATGGGTCATGTTGATCATATAATTGGCTTCGTTGCTGTATCCGCCCTCCCACAGCATGGTCCGGTATCCGCCTTCGTCTTCGTAACTGCGCAGCAGCGGATAGTTGCGGATGTCCATGTGGTAGGCGGCAAAGTCGACGTCGCCGCTCATGATCATGCCGTTGAGAACTTCTACGTCGCTGACTACTTCTGTCTCAATGCGGTCGATGTAAGGCAGCTGGTTTCCGTCGGAGTCCACCTTCCAAAAGTAAGGATTTCTCTCGTAGACGCGCCGGCTGGACGTTTTTTCGACCATTTTGAAGGCTGTCAGTGTGGGGCGATCCGGATCCATGGGCTGCTGCGCCCAGGCGGAGTTTTTGTTTCCGAACAGCTCATACCAGTTGTCAAAGCCAGCTTTTTCAGTCTTCTCCGCCAACTCAGCTTCCTCCACATAATGCGGGTGAAAGGCCTGCAGATAGTGGCTCGGATACAACAGCCAGCTGACGTCATGAACCAGTCGATTCAAGAAATAGGGATTCGGTGCTGCGAATGTAAACTGCCCCCGATAGTCGTCTAGTGCCTCTACCTCGACCACTTCACCGCCGTGCCGCCAGTTGATGCCGATGGTTGGCGTCAGGTCTTCGTTTTGGAGTACATCTTCATACCAGAACATGATGTCGTGCACACCAAAGGGTGCACCGTCGGACCATTTGACACCTCGGCGGAGGTGAATGACAAAGGTCGCCTCGTCCTCCGATACTTCTATCTCTTTGGCGAAGTTCGGCACGACGTCCTTCAACTCTGCATCGGGGCGCACGAAACTGTTCATGACATCAAATAGCATGGTGTCCTCGCCGGCGAATTCGATACCCATGGTGGCTGAACGGACTGTGCCGCCATAGTCACCAATGCGATCCCGTACCTCTACAACATAGGGATCCAACGGCAGGCGGTCCTCCACAGGCGGCAGTTCTCCTGCGGCCACTCGTTCAGCCAGCGCCGGTGCTTCTTGGTACTGCGCTGCCGGTACCGTACCGGTCAAAACTGCAGCAAGGACCAGTGCCAACACAGCCAAGCTAATACTTTTTTCAATAGTCATGATTACCCTCCTCATCATTATTCCTTTTGGTAACAGGCGCGCAAGCTCTGTAGACGTGGTTTCACTCACACCTCCCTATCGTCTTGTCTTTTCCAGGGCGTCCAGGACAACGGGCATGGACGTCTTCCAGCTGGCTGGAAGATGCTCCGACACCTCAAAGGCCAATTGGGCACCTGCCACCGAGGCTTCTTCCACCAATGAAAGCACGTGTTCTGCGAGCTCTTCTGGCGGAAGGTCGTAGTCGGAGACCCGAATATTGACCCAGAACAGCTTATCAGGCCATGCTTGCCGAGCTTCAGTGAGACTTAGATCGCCTTCGGGCGGTTCGGTCAAAGACTCGATCAGATCCATGGGAGACTCGGCTATCCAATCTTTGCAGGAAGCCAAGCGCCCGTCATAGTGAGTGCCAATGACTTTTCCCGCTTCCTGCAGGACGGGGAAGCACTCGTTGTATACCGGGACGTGGTACTGGGAGAAGCGCTGCGGCCCCAGGGTTTCGGCGGTGAAATTTTCCAGAACCGACACGAAGTGTCCGGGACCGGCCGCTACAATGTCCACCACTTGGCGGTACTTGCCCAGTAGTGCTTCATAGAGTTCCTGCAGTTCGGCTTCGAAGTCAAAGAGATGGAAGGCAAAATTTTCTAAGCCCACGAAATCTACGAGGATGGTCTGCAGCGGTGTTCGTCCTGTCATGACCAAGGGGATGCCGTTAGGCCCGATTTTTTCGTCCATTGCGTGGAAATGTTCGTATCGGGGCTGGACAAAACTGTGATCGGCAATGTATTTCATCACGCGGTAATCTGCAGCTGTTTCAATGGCGTATTTTTGCTTCCAGCCGTCCGTCCAGTCTTCAGTGATTTCGCCCACGGGCGTTCGTTGTGTGACCCGGCGCATGGACTTACCCTGTTCCTGCCACGTAGTCTCCTGCACTTCCACGTTTTCCGTCGCTACCTGGAAGGTGGGAACGTGCCAGGTGACGCCTAGTCCTTTGGCGAACATGGCATCCCAGGCTGGATCGTCTTGCACATGTCTCCATTCATTTTGGTAAATCGTGTAGGGTATCTGATCCGGCGCTTCACCGGACCAAAACTGCTGCATGCGCTGGCGGATATTCATGGGAGATCCCTCCAGAGTAAGAAATGAAATGCACAGATCAAACACCGTATCATTAACGATCATATAATACCATTTACATAAAATACATCCCATGGATCTTTTTCTGTGAAGGATGGACAATATTCCGATGGTCGTTGATGCTTGCGGAGGAAAGGAATATAATAACGCCATGAGTATTCAACTCGGCCATGGATTCAAAGACCAGTATATCAACGTCATACCAGACACTATTCTGCGGGAGCTTTGCGGTCACCCGATCTTAAACGCGCTCCATTTGACGGACGTTGGATTTTTCCCGAATGCCCGTCATCACTATCGTGCACGACCGGAAGGCTGCGCCCAGCACATCCTTATCTACTGTGTCCACGGAACAGGATATGTACGTTTCGGGCGGGGTGCGCCCATCACTGTGCCTAAGGACACGGCCTTTTACATACCCCCCGGAGCTCCCCATGTCTACGGTTCGTCGGACACCGATCCCTGGCACATTTACTGGGTGCACTATTCGGGAACGTTGGCGCCGTGGCACAAGCCGCCGGAGGCTTACACAGCGGGCGGTGTTTTCCGCATACCCTTCCACAAATTGCCCTTGATCATGGAATTGTTTCACACTATCTTTGGTGCCCTGGATCAGGGAATGAGCCTGGGCACTATGATTCATTGTTCACAGGTCCTCGGCCACTTGCTCAGTCTTGTTTACGTTTCCAACAGCGGTTTCACTGCCGCTGAGCTGTGTGCAGGCCACGATATCAACCGTGCGCTGTATCAAGTCGAGCGCGCCATTTCCTTTCTGCAGAACAAGATGTCCGGTTCCTGTACCTTAGACGAAGTGGCGAAAGAGGTGGGGCTGTCCAAAAGCCAGCTCACTGCGGTGTTTAAGCGCACCACCGGCTATTCTCCCATTGCGTTCTTCATCAACTTGAAAATGCAGCTGGCTTGCCGTTATCTGGATTTGACCGATATGAACATCTCGGAAATCGCTGCTGCCATTGGTTACCAGGATCCATATTACTTTTCCCGCGTATTTTCCAAGACCATCGGCATGTCACCGTCTGCGTACAAACATATGGACAAAGGCTGATAAAAGCCGGTGGCAGGACAAAAAGGGGGCCGAAGCACTAGAGTGCTTCGGCCCCCTGTATCTGCGGCGTACCAGGTCCAGCTGTTATTCTCTAAAGAATAACTGCTCGGGATGCCTTCCGGAGAGGCGGAGTGAATCCCAGACCCAGAGGCCTTCTTCCGGAACGTTGCCCAGGTCTTTGCTGAAGATCAACGGTATGGGAGCTTCTCCAACCAAGCCGATGACCCAGAGATTCTCGGCTTGCTGCTCCAGGATCTTCTTGCCCAGTTCGATACGGCGATCGCGCTCAGGCTCTACAATCATCTCATCCCACCAGCCGCGGATATCTTTGAGGATCTGCGGTGGCTCTTCGCCGCTTTGTCCATCTTCGTTCAGCCAGCGCGCCCATTCCGTCCAGGCACTCATTTCCCAGGAGGGTGCCAATGGTACGACAAACTGCGGGTTGATGGGGAAGAGGATGTCACTGGCTTTGTCTCCGCCCCAGGTATTGGCATCCATCATGTTGGCCGGAGCCCTTTGATGCTGGAGCTCTCCGGATATTTCCTCCATCTGCACGCGCAGTCCGAGATCGCTCCACTGTTCTGTCAGCAGTTCGACTTTGGGTGCTTCTACCTGTCCGATACGATACATTTCAATGGTAAACTGCAGGGTATCACCATTGGGCAGGAGACGGTACCCTTCGCCGTCACGTTCGGTCAGTCCAATGTCGTCTAGAAGCTGGTTTGCCCTTTCGAGATCGTAGTCCGCATAGGCCTGCTCGAACTCAGGCTCGAAGAATTTGCTGGTAGAAAGGACTGTGAACTGCCGCGGCTTACCCTGTCCAAAGTAGAAGACTTCGTTGAACTCTTCGCGATCGATACCTAAAGAGAGGGCCTGCCGGAATTCCTTTTGCTGAAATACTTCCCGCAGGGCTTCGTTCTCATGGTTCATGTTGACCATAACAATCACTTCATTGGAAGAACCGCTGTCCCAAAGGATCGTGCGGTAGTTTCCTTCTTCCTCGTATTGACGGTAAAGAGGGTAGTTGGCCACTTCGGCTTCTTGTCCCGCGAAATCCAGGGCGCCGCTGATGATCATTCCGGTATAGACTTCGGCGTCAGTTACCCGTGCGGCGTCCACTCTGTCGGTGTATGGAAGCTGGTTTCCTTCGCTGTCTACTTTCCAATAATAGGGGTTTCGCACCAACACGCGGCGTTCTGTGGAATCGACTTCCAACTTGTACGATGTCAGCGTCGGCAGATCGGGGTTCAACGCCAGATGGCGCCCGAGATAGTTTTTGTGCCCAAACAACTCATACCAATGGGCAAATCCTTCATCCTCTGCCATTTCATTCAACTCGTCCGTTGAAACATAGTGGGGATGAAACTGCTTCAGATAGTGCTTGGGCAGGATGGGTGTCTGGTGGACAAAGAGGTTCAGGAAATACGGCTGCGACTTGGCCAGGGAAATTTCGAAAGTGTAATCATCGATAACTTCCAGCTCCATCAGTTCACCGCCGGGCCGCCAGTGCGAAGAGATCACCGGGGTGAGGTCCTCATTTTGGAGAACATCCTCATACCAAAACAGAACGTCGTCAGTGGTATAGGGATGGCCGTCGGACCATTTGGTGCCTTCGCGCAGATAAAAGGTGAAGGTTTTCATGTCGTCGGAGGCCACCACGTCTTCGGCTAAGTGCGGTATGAGCTCATCAATTTCCGGAGAAGGAAGCAGCCAGCTGTTGAAAGACGTCATCACATTGGCCATATCGTGGGCGTCTCCGCCGGCAGCCACTCGTATGGTTCCGCCGTAGCGTCCGATTTCCTCAATGGGTTCGACAACAAAGGGATTCTTGGGCAGGCGTTCTTCCACAGCGGGGAGATCTCCATCGGCGACGCGTTCGGCCAGCATCGGTGCTTCACCGAATTCTGCGGCGCTGGCGGACAGGGCCAAGACCAGAACCAAAATGACAGCATATATCGGTTGTCTTAACATGAGTTTCACCGACCTCCAAGGAAATTTAGTACCATCTCTGTTCATAGTTATACGGCGATAGTCCAATAACAGCGACTCGGTTCGAACAGCCCAAGGTATCGTTGGTGCATGGGCTGTCTGCCAAAACCCAAGGGAATCACCTCCTTACCTTCTTGTTAATTACGTTTCTTTATTATCTTTGAAACTCCTCTTAGGCACAGGAAAAAGAAATGTAATACAGAAGGGGTGTAGTACATGAGCCGCGGCAGGGTGAGAAGTGGGGCACACGCAGTAAACCTGGGCAAATGCACCAATGCTGTTTTGGCAGGCATACAGACAACGGTTTTTCAGACTAGAAAGGAGTGCTGATTGAGTGGCCATCGATCGCAGTTTTTGGCGTTCGCGCGTGTCCGATGTTGATGACTATGTGATGAACAATGTGAAGAAGGGCACGACAAGATCCATCGCTGCTTCACCGGAAGGGCGGCCCATATGGGCGGTCAGCTATGGACCGGCGAGACCGGAAGCAGCAGCAACGACGTTTTCAGGAGGGCAGGCCTCCGGTGATTTGTCCAGCTTTTTTGGCCCAAGCGCCGCCGAACATCCGCCGGTCATGGTTTTAGTCGGTGGAACCCATGGGGCTGAAATGGAAGGTATTGTCGGCGCGCTGAATCTTCTGCAGGTGATGGAGTCCGGAGAAGATTTCCGGGGAAAAGCATGGCCACAGCTAAAGGAGTTTCTGGATGGGGCGCGTGTAGTTGTCATTCCATCCCTCAATCCTGACGGGCGGGCCCGTGTGGATCCGGACAGTTTGGTGGGGCTGAGCTACGAACAGTTCCGCTATTGGGCCCAGGGATGTTGGAAGAGCGGAGAACTGATCGGTTATCCCGCCTGCAAGATGTACCAGCCGCTGCCGCCGGATGGTGTGGGTTTTCTGGGCGGATATCCCAACGGCCAGGGAGTGAATTTGGTCCACGATGTCAGCCTTACAGGACCGATGTCTCCGGAAAACCAAGCGTTCTTCCGGTTACTGGAACGGGAGCGGCCGGACTGCGTGGTCATGGCACACTCTTGCGAAAACCGTCCCTTCTTTATCTACCCGGATCGCATTCTTCCCGATGACATGCTGGCAGCACACTATAAGCTGATGCGGAGCACATATGCCAGTCTCGACCAGAAAGGGCTCCGGCCCGCGGAGTTCATGAAGCAGCCCGAGGGCGGGTATGCCAAGACGCGGTTCAATATGAGCACGGCCGTGTACGCCACATGCGGCGCGTGGCCGCTGGTATTCGAATGTACCCATGGCATCGAGACGAACCCATTTACCCATGAAGAGATTTTGGAAATCCAGCTCACCTTGTATGAAGAAGCAGTGCAGAGGGTCTGCGGCGAAGGCTTTCGCGCTGTCAACAGCAGTCCATTTCGATGAAAGCGGTGACGATACGGTGAAAGTTTTCATTTCGGCGGATATGGAAGGCGCAACCGGTATTGCCATGAAAGATCAGTGTCGCAAAGGGTCGCCATATTACCAGGAAGGAAGACGGCTGCTCACCCATGACGTGAACGCGGTGATTGCCGGAGCCTTTGACGGCGGGGCCGAAGAGGTGATTGTGGCCGATATGCACAATGGTTCCTTCAACCTCATCCACGAAGAACTGGATAGACGGGCCGAGGTGCTCTATGGGGTTCCCCACCGGGGACCGCGTTTTCCTGCTCTCACAGACGATGTGGACGCAATGATGCTCGTGGCCTACCATGCCCGGGCCGGGACCAAAGCGGCCGTGCTTGATCATACCATGAGCAGCAGGACAATACAGCGGATTACCGTGAATGGCATTGAAATTGGTGAAACCGGTATCGAGGCCGGCCTGGCCGGAGCCGTTGGGGTTCCTGTCGTGTTCGTCTCCGGCGATGATAAGGTCTGCGGGGAGTTGAGCGAACTGCTGGGGCCTATTGCCGCGATCTCGGTAAAGAAAGGCCTAGCCCGGGAGCGGGCGCTGTGCCTTTCCCAAGAAAAGACGGAAAAACTGCTTCGTGAAGGAGCGTCTAGGGCGTTGTCACTGTGCGGCCGGATCAAACCGCTTATCTTTGACCAGCCGGTTGAAGTTGTGGTGGAGTACAAATCCACGGCTGCAGCTGACGGAGTCGATCTTGACAATCCCGCGATTCGAAGGCTTGACGGCTACCGCGTACAGTATACCTATGACTCATTCGCGGACTGGTACGGCGGCGCAGCTGATAAGATGGAATAAGACGTACACCACAGAAAGGCGGGATGTATAGTGTCCAAGTACTTCTTTGCACCGGAGCAAAATCAACAGGAACTTTTGGATAAAGGAAATCGATCGTTGGCCTTCTCCACCCAGCACGATTTCACGGAATGGCAGGGCCGAGTTCGGACTACACTGCAGAAGCTTTTGGGAGGACAGCCGGAACGGGTGGACCCAGAGATTCGGATCGAATGGGAGAACAAGGAATCCACATACCGAGAAATCCGCTATGTCTTTCGGGCGGAGAAAAGCGCGGATGTGCCTGCGCACCTGCTGATTCCCCATGGTCCAGGACCGTTTGCGGTGATCGTCTGTCTTCAGGGCCACAGTACGGGTATGCACATATCCTTGGGTCGGCCAAAACATGCCGGTGACGAAAAGAGCATTGCCGGGGGCAGGGATTTTGCACTGCAGGCGGTGGAACAGGGATATGCAGCCTTGGTCATTGAAAACCGGGCCTTTGGAGAGCGTGCCGATCAGCGTCCTGACTCGGCCCGTTCCGATAAGGGTGGCTGCCACCACGCTAGTATGGTGAGCCTGCTGCTCGGCCGGACGATGATCGGGGAGCGCGTCTGGGATGTGTCGCGCGCCTTGGATACGCTGGAGCATTTTGACGAGTATCCTTTGGATCGCGGCCGCATCGCATGCATGGGGAACTCGGGAGGGGGAACGGTAACGTACTTTGCAGCCTGCATGGACCAGCGAATCCAAGCCGCGATGCCCAGCTGCTATGTGTGCAGCTACCGCTACTCCCTCGGGCGAATTGACCACTGTCAATGTAACTACATCCCTCACTTTATGGAATATTTCGATTTGCAGGATCTAGCGGGCTTGATAGCACCCCGCCCGATGGTGTTGGTCGCAGGGGCGGAGGATCCCATATTTCCCATTGCAGGAGTGCGGTTTGCCTACGGGACCATAGAGCAGATCTACGAGGCAGCAGGCGCTCCGGAGCATTTAGATCTGGTCGTTGGCGAGGGTGGACACCGTTTCTATCCAGACATCGGTTGGCCGGCATTTCGGAAGATGACAGGGTGGTAGGCCATCGGTTGAACGATGGTGTCAGGAACTGCGGCCCGCTCCGGGCCAGCCGCCTTGGGAATACAGGGAGGTTATGCATTGCTTCAGCGTCTGCGGATTGGTAAAGAGGGCCGGCACATTGTGCGGCGCGACGGGACGGAGTTTGTCTGGCTGGGCGATACGGCCTGGGAATTGTTTCACTGCTTGACGCGGGAAGAAACAGAGGAATACCTAACGGCCCGAGGGCAGCAGGGGTTTAATGTCATCCAAGCTGTGGCACTGGCCGAGTTCGATGGTATCCGTACGCCCAACGCCTACGGCCGCCTTCCACTGCGGCAGAATGAAGATGGACGCTTTGATCCCCGTTATCCGGATACGTCCACGGATGATGGAAGCTACACCTACTGGGATCATGTGGACTTCGTCATCCAGAAGGCTGCTGAACGGAGTCTCTATGTTGGCTTTTTGCCGACTTGGGGTGATAAATATCACCAGGCTTGGGGCAAAGGTCCGGAGCTGTTTACGCCGGAGAATGCCTATGCCTATGGACGGTGGCTTGGGGAACGGTATCGGGATTATCCCAATATCGTTTGGATTCTTGGCGGCGACCGCGCCCTCGCCACCGCCCAGCACTTTGCAGTGATCCAGTCTATCGCTGCCGGTCTGGGCGAGGGAGACGGGCATGGACACTTGTTGACATTCCATCCCCAGGGTGGCTCGTCTTCTGCCTATCACGTTCATGATGAGCCCTGGTTGGACTTCAATATGATCCAATCAGGGCATGGACGGCTTCACATGGAAAATTACCGCATGGTAGCCGCTGATTACCAGCGTGCTCCCGCGAAACCAACCATGGATGCTGAGCCCTGTTATGAGGATCACCCCGTTGGGTTTAAGCCCGACAATGGTTACTTCGACGCTGTCGATGTCCGCCGCGCCGCGTATTGGGCGCTCTTCAGCGGTGCGTGCGGGCATACATACGGCCATCACAGTATCTGGTCGATGACCACCGAGCCGGGGGATTATTTTATCATGACGTGGCGGGAGGCCCTGGGAAGGCCTGGAGCAGAACAGATGCAGCATGCACGAAGGCTGATGGAATCCAGACCGCTCCAGGGCAGCAGGCCCCAGCAAAATGCGCTGGTGCGTCCCTATGCAGGCGTGAACTATACCGCCGTTCTGCGAGGGCCCTCTTATTGGTATGTGTATTCGCCTAACGGCCTGGCTTTCGCCCTGCACTGGAGCCAGGGACAAGGCGAACCGGCGCGGGCACATTGGTATAATCCGAGGAATGGAGAACGTTTAACAGCCCACGGGACAGCAGGAGATGAAAAACTGCATTTCTGCCCGCCGAGCAGCGGACGGGGGCAGGATTGGGTCTTGGTTGTGGACGAGCTGGTTTGAGGAGTTCTGCCCGTTGTTGGAGTTGGCCTTAACGGGCCATGAAAAGGGGAAAGGTGGGAATCAACATGTCCTATGCCGATGGTATGGCTGCTCTATCCTTGGACGCGCCGCCGCGCATACCCCGTACCGAATATTCCGCCGAAGTCCATTGGGACTTGGTAAGGTGCGTCACTGGCATACCGGTAGACCACCGAAGCGAAGCATCCGTACAGCAGAGGGCCAGCCAGGAATTTGTCCGGCAATGGAACTATGACTTTGTCTGGAGTGTGCTGATCGGCGGGGATATTTTTGGAGATTTGCGGACAAACATGGGCCATGCACAGTATGCCGCTGGCGCTGTAGACTTCGATCCTTCTCAATCGTGCCCTTTTCAAGATCCGGAAGAGGTGCTGCGGTTTGATCCGTGGGCGGCCTTTGGAAAGAAGGACCAGCGGTCCTTGACGGAGGCATTTGAGGAGCACTATCGCAGGCAGTGCGCAAAGCACCAGGACGCGGTTAACATGACCGGTGTCTATGTCACCATGTTCTCGGGGTTCATCGATCTTTTCGGCTGGGAGATGCTCCTATTGGCAGCAGGCGTGGATTCGAAACGCTTTGGACAAACGGCCGACCGCTATGCCTCTTGGATGCAGCAGTATTTCCATGCCTTGGCCGAAGCCGATGTTCCTGTGGTCATGGTCCATGATGATATTGCCTGGACGGAAGGGCCGATTCTGCATCCCCAGTGGTACCGGACATTCCTCTTCCCCAACTACGGCCGGCTGCTGCAGCCGTTATTGGACAGCGGCAAGAAGATATTGTTCACCTCAGACGGGAATTACCTGGAGTTCATCGACGATGTGGCGGCAGCGGGAGTACACGGGTTTGTTCTGGAACCCTGCACCGACTTGGCTGTGGTAGCGGAGAAATATGGCCAAACACACGCCATTGTCGGCAATGTGGATACGAGAGTGCTGCTGTCGGGCAGCCGCAGCCAAATCCGCCAAGAGGTGGAGCGCTGCCTGGACATTGGCCGCAACTGCCCGGGATATTTCCTGGCCGTAGGGAATCACATTCCGGCGAACACACCGGTAGAAAACGCTCTATATTATAACGAGGTGTACGAAGAACTGCAGTGGCGTAGGTAGCAAAAAAGAAGAGGTTCGATAATATCTGTCTGCACAGTCTATGGCAGGTTTCATGTGCGGACGTTTGGGAGGAGACAGCGTTGAGAAAACTGCGCGTATCTGACGATGGCAGGCATTTCTGCCTTAACGGGCAGCCGTTTTTCTATCTGGCCGATACAGCCTGGAGCGCCTTTACCAACGCGTCCATGTCAGACTGGAAGCAGTATCTTGCCCGTCGCAGGATGCAGGGTTTCAATGTGGTCCAGGTCAATATATTGCCGCAGTGGGATCGCAGCCTCGGCTGCGGCGAGCTGGAGCCCTGCGCCAAACGCGGCGACGGCCGCTGGGACTGGTCGCATCTGTGTTCCGATTACTTTGAGCGCGCCGAAGCCATGGTTGCGGCTGCGTGGGACATGGGCCTGCGGACCAGTCTTGTGCTTTTGTGGTGCAATTACGTACCAGGCACTTGGGGTGCTGAGCAAACGCCGGAAATGGTCATGCCCTTTGACTGCATTCAAAGTTATGTCGAAACGACGGCCCGGCGTTTTGCGCGTTACAACCCTCTATACATGGTCAGCGGCGACACCAACTTCGCTTCACCAGAGAGTGTTGAATGTTATATGGAAGCTCTGCAGGCGCTGAAACAGACGGATCCCGATGCATTGGCTACACTGCATCTGCAGCCAAACGCGGTAGTTCCGGAGGTCCTCGTGGATTCGCCGCAGCTGGATTTCTATATGTTTCAGTCTGGACACGGAAATTACCAGGCATTGGCCTACGAATTGACCCAGCAATTCCTGGATGCTTCGATTCGGCGGCCGGTGGTCAATGGCGAACCATGTTATGAAGGCATCGGGTACTTTAAAGCACCGGGCCGGTTTTCAGCGGAGGATGTGCGCCGGGCCAGCTGGCAGAGTGTGATGTCGGGCGCCAGTGCCGGCGTGGCGTACGGCGCACACGGCATCTGGTCATGGCATCAAGACGGCATGGCATTTCCCGCCGCAGGAGTCTGGAATAGCCCCTTTATTTGGCATGAAGCCCTGAACTTCCAGGGCGCGTTGGACAGCGGTTATCTGAGGTGGTTGGCGGAGCAGTACCGACTGATTGGGCTTCATCCTTGGAGAGGTCATGCCGATCCTCCTCTGCTGCAGGTGCTAGCAGATGCAAAGGGCTCGCCCGTAGCCTTGTATGTGCCCTATGCAGTGGCAGTCAGCCTGCAAGAGGTCTTGGATGACCGCCACTGGCACATGATTCACTTGACTGACCGCTCTGTGCATCCGGCGAAACTGCAGCGGAAAGAATCAATGACGGTGATCGAACCAGCGCCGTTCAACTCCGATTATCTGCTTGTTGCCGCCAGGAACTGAATGATAGCACGGATGGTATCCGGCTTAGGGAAATGGATGGAGCAATGAACTACAGCTGGTCTAAGTAGGCATCAAGGGCAGTCAGGAATTCTTGGAAAATACGGTCTCGTTTGGCATCGGTCAGCACCCGGTAGGGATGTCTTGTTGCATCGAGTTGCCATGCCAGGTTGTCGTCGACCGTGAGGCGGGGCGTGGGCATCACCTTCGATGGCAGAGCATCCGGCTGGAGAAGCCAAGCAATGGGCGCCAGGTCCCAGATCTCCTTAGAACGGCCTGTTTGATTCTGGACATATTCCGCGAAGATATCGTAGAGATAGGTGCCGATTTTTCCTTTTTCGGCCAGTAAAACCTTCAGCTCGGGCGCAGTGCTCTTGACATGTTCAGCGACGTTTTTGCAGGGCACATGGACAACGGCCGTACAGGCATCAAACACCACCTGGGCAGCGTAAGGATCCTGCATCAGGTTGAATTCCCAGTTATGGGGCCAGTAGGGCGGGTGTCCGCCCAGCCAGACAACGACGATCTTGTCTTTTATTCTGGGTTCGATCATCAGGGCGCTGGCCACATTGGTTATGGCTCCAATGGCCGCGACATACAGAGGGTTGTCTGCAGAATAATCCGACGCCAACGCAATGAGGTTGCGGCAGGCTTCAGAGTCCACAGGCAGTTTCTCAGCCCCCATAAATGATTCCGAGCCCCGGAAGATCAGGTTATCCGACGGATATTCCAAAAACGACAATACCCGCTCCGCTTCTGCAAAACTCTTTTCCATGCCGTCTTTCGGCCCTGAACTGCGATCATTGTGGAACGGAGCCGCATACACAGCCCTCAAATGCAACTTCTGGGCAATGGCAGCATATACCAGGGCAAATTGATCATCGATCTCGTTGTACGTGTCTGTATCCAATACCATGTCAATTGCTCCCTGGGGCGGCTGCAGTGTTCTCGTTAAGATGTCCCGCACGATAAAAGCCTCCTTCGTATGTTTGTTGCTTCGCCTTTCTGCAGGCAGCTGCGCTGCTCATAGTGACATTCCAGGACGTGTTGTTAGAGCGGCCGTTCCCTTGAAAACCAAGGTGTATCGACCACGAATGTGCCGATCCGGATTCGGAAACGAGGAAGCCTGTTGCTGCCGAATGGATTTGAACGGCGCTTTTCCCCCGTTCAGGCCTCCGTCCCGAACATCTGCCACCGGTGAAAAGTCTTTCCTGCGGCACCTGCAAATCCAAGGGACAACTCGAACATTATGTTGGCAATATGTTTACTAGCACATGGCAGGGATCAGCAGTTTGTAATCTTCTGCAATGCTTCTTTGCATTCTCTACAAAGTGTTCTCTGCAAAAAAGGGAAACCCTTTTCCCATAGAGCGGCTGTTGCAGAACCAGCCGGCGAGATCGGCTTGAGATAATGAACGGCGGCGAAGCTGCTTAAGGCGGACGGTTTTTGGGTTTGTGGCATGGATTTGGAAAAAATCGGCGCCGTTAGAAGGTATGGAAGTCCTCATGTCGAAGTGGACGTCGGTGGAAAACAGTAAGAAAAACATTAGCAAATCGTTTCTCTTCACAAACGGGCTGGGCCGCTGGCTGTGCAGTGATTCAACAGTCCGGGCGGAGAAAATCCCATGCAATTGTTCGTTTTAGGAGGATATTGAAATGGTATGAAGAAATAGTGTAAAGTAAAGAAGTGGCATGGGTTCCATGACTGTGCCTTTTGGAAGGGGGGGTGGGAGGAAAAGAGCCGTATCTTTCTACCGTAGACTTGTATTGCATCATTGTTGACGTCTTCTGAGTTCTTCGCAAGAGAAACAGCTCTGTCAATGTCTGTATGTCTAATTGTTTCTAAAGGAGGAAGTGGATGAAGAATTTCGGGAACATCTTCGTGTTGGCTGTGGTATTGGCTATGGTTTTTGCTCTGCCGGCGGGAGCCATGGAGTTCGGTGAAGCACCGGATCTTGCTGAACGGGTCGAGGCGGGCGAACTGCCACCGGTAGAAGACCGCCTACCTATCCCCGAACATGTATTTGTTGTGGACCCATACGAATCCATTGGGCAGTATGGCGGAACGGCGAGGGTCGGGACGATTCGGCCGACATCGTGGGGCGACGACTTAATGCTGATGTCCTGCTTTAGTACCCTGGTGGCGCCCAACCCGGAACTAACAGAGCTTATCCCCAACATCATTTACGACTACGAACATAACGAGGACATGTCGGTATGGACTTTCCACTTCCGGCAGGGAATGAAGTGGTCCGATGGCCATCCATTCACGACAGCCGACATTATGTTCTGGTACGAAGATGTGCTGCTGAACGAAGATCTTACCCCTGTGGTGGGAACC